>CAKKQX010000109.1:0-9962 GCA_919902235.1 Burkholderiales bacterium | reverse complement strand
AAGCTTGCGCCGTTTCCCGAGGCCTCCGAGGAGATTTACGGCGTTGCGGCCGCTGGCAAGCTCTATGTGTTTGGCGGCCTTGCTCCGGGCTGGAAATCCAAGGGTTTGGTCTATGAATACGACCCAGCCACAGATCAATGGACCAAGAAGAAGCCCATGGCACTACCTTCGCACCATGTGGCGGTCACGGAATTAAACGGAAAAATCTACGTCATGGGTGGATTCATTCTTCCGCAATCCGGGCCGCCTGCGTGGGTGCCGATCGACAATGCGTGGGAGTATGATCCGGCAAACGATACCTGGAAAGCGCTGCCGCCGATGCCTACCAAGCGCGGATCACCGGTGGCCGCAGCGGTCGACGGCAAGATTTACGTGATTGGCGGGGCAGGTACACACCCCGGATCAAAGGAAACCGCAATTCATCCGCGGCGGCCACATCGTTCCGTGAGCGCGAATGAAGTCTACGATCCGGCCACCAATGCATGGGCAAGCCGGAGCCCCATGCCCACCGCGCGTAATCACGCGGCGATCGGGGTGGTGAACAACAAGGTCTACGTGATTGGCGGACGGATAGGAGCCGCCTTCATGACCACTCCGGCATCCGCCACCGATCTGGTAGAAGAGTACGATCCGGCCACCGACCAGTGGGGACCGCTCCTGAAATCGATGCCAACGCCGCGCAGCGCAATGGCGTGGGGAACGTACAAGGGTAAAATAATTATCGCCGGCGGCGAGATGCACGATGAAAAAGTTTGGGGTGCATTTACCGTAGTTGAGGCGATTGATCCCGTTGTTAACCACTGGAGCATTCTGCCGTCGCTGACGGTCCCGCGGCATGGGCATGCCGGAGCGATTATTGGCAACCGCCTGCATATCGTGAGCGGTGATGTGCAATCTCTCGGATCGGCGAAGCCCAAAGATGTACAGATCGAAACCAACTTGCATGAGGCACTGGAATTGCCGGATAAATGATTTGTTTTTCGGCGTAGGGTGAGTGAGCCCGCTGCGTCGCGTATAATTAACGGGCGCAACTGTTTTGGTTGTGCCCTTTTCTTTAGTCCCGCCGCATCTCGCCCCGCCCATTACAGACATGAACGTTTTTTATGAAGAGGACGGCGCCTTCAAAGTCGGCGCGATCCTGGCCGACAACAACACTTCGCTGCAGGTCGAAGCGCCGCACGGCAAGCGTTCCAAGGTCAAGGTCGCGGTGGTGTTGCTGCGCTTCGAACAGCCGCCGATCACGAGTTTCATGGGCGAGGCGCAGGAAATCGCCGACGCAATCGATGTTGATTTTCTGTGGCAGTGCTGCGGCGGGGAGGAATTCACCCACGAGGCGCTGGCCCGGGAATACTTCGGACACGCCCCCGGTCCCGTCGAATCCGCCGGCGTGCTGCTGCGCCTGCACGGCGCACCGATGTACTTTTATAAAAAGGGCCGCGGGCGCTATAAAGCGGCGCCGGAAGAGGCGCTCAAGGCAGCGCTCGCCGGCATCGAGAAAAAAAAGCAGCAGGCACTGAAGAAGGAACAATATGTAGCGCAGCTCAATGCATCGGCACTGCCGCCGGAGTTTGTGCCGTTGCTCAACAGCCTGCTCTACAAGCCGGACCGCAACAGCATCGAGTGGAAGGCACTCGACGAAGCGAGTGGTGCGCTCAAAGTCACGCCGGTGCGCTTGCTGGAGCGCTGCGGCGCGCTGTCGTCACCACACGAGTATCACCTTAACCGTTTCCTGTTCGAGTATTTTCCGCGCGGCGCCGGGTTTGCCGCGGCGCCGGCCTGTGCCATACCCGGAGATCTGCCGCCCGCCGCAGTCGAGGCGTTCAGCATCGATGACGCCACCACCACGGAAATCGACGATGCGTTTTCGGTGACGCGGTTGCCCGGCGGCAACTGGCGCATAGGCATACATATCGCCGCTCCCGCGCTCGGGATTGAAACCGGCTCGGAGATCGAACGCTGCGCGCGCGAGCGCCTGTCCACGGTGTATTTCCCCGGCGGCAAGATCACCATGCTGCCGGAAGAGGCGATCCGCAGCTTTACCCTGGGTGAAAACCGGCAGTGCCCGGCGCTTTCGCTGTATGTCGAAGCGACGCCGGAATTCGCGGTCGTTTCCTGCGCCAGCCGGATCGAGAGCGTGAACATAATTGCCAACCTGCGGCATGATGCTCTCGATCAGGTTTTCAACCAGGAAACACTCGCGCGCGGCACGGTCGAGCATTCCGCGGTTGATCATCCCCTGGGGGGGCAGTTGCAGGTGCTGTGGGCATTCGCCAGCAGTCTGGAGCGGGCGCGCCGCGGCGATACGGCCGAGGTCGAGCAGCGCGCCGAGTATAACTTTCAGGTCGAAAACGACCGTGTGACCATCGTGCGTCGCGACCGCGGCACGCCGATCGACAAGGTTGTTTCGGAGTTGATGATTTACGCCAACAGCGAGTGGGGGCGGCAGCTGGCGGACAGCAAAACAGCCGCGATTTATCGCGTGCAAAACGGCGGCAAGGTCAGGATGAGTACTGTTCCCGCCGGCCATGAAGGGCTGGGGGTGAAGCAGTACATCTGGGCCAGCTCACCGCTCAGGCGCTATATCGACCTCATCAATCAACGCCAGCTCGTCGCGCTGGTGAGCGGACAGGAACCGCCATATCAGAAGAACAGCGAGGCGCTGCTGGCGGCGATGCGCGATTTTGAACTCACTTACGACGCCTATGCCGAGTTCCAGCGCAGCATGGAGCGTTACTGGTGCCTGCGCTGGCTGCTGCAGGAGAATGTCAGTACGGTAACGGCAAGCGTGTTGCGCGACAATCTCGTACGTTTCGACGAGCTGCCCTTGGTGGTGCGGGTGCCGTCGCTGCCGATGTTCGAGGCCGGCGCCAGAACCGAATTGGCGGTGTCCGCCATCGATTTGTTTGAGCTTACTTTGCACTGCGAATTTCAAAAACGGCAGGACGGTGAGACGGCGCCCGGCGCGACGGGTTGATCCGTTTTTCAGGATGGCCGGCCGCAATTTGTATTTCACTTTAAAGCCCCATTGCAACTCCGCGTTGCAAATGGACTTTCTATGCGGATAGTCTGGCGTTGGTTACAATAAGACCCCATGGGCTTATTGCCAGCCAGAAAAGGCGTAGTGCCGCCGCGGCGCGGGCGGCATGTTCGGCATGTGGCGTGGGGCAGCGCCGCTACGGCGCTGGATGTGCGCCTGTTAGAACTTGAGCGGCGTTTATCGGCACTGACGCTGAAGACGCGCATGCAGGCGGCGTTGACCATATCGCTCACACTGCATGCCGTACTGATTTTCGGCGTCAGTTTCAAAATGCCGGATCCGTCAAAGCTGGCCAACCTCAACCAGCCGCTGGAAGTGGTGCTGGTCAATACCAAGACCGTGGCCCAGCCGCCCAAAGCCGACGCGCTGGCCCAGCATAATCTTGACGGCGGCGGCAATACCGACGCGGACCGTCGCGCCAAAAGTCCGCTGCCTGTGACCCGCGACGACAAACAGGCGCAGGAAATCTCCCAGGCGGCAAAGCGCGTAAAGCAGCTGGAGCAGGAGGCGCGCCAGCTGATGACCCAGGCCAAATCCAGGACGCCGGTCGAATCCGCCCCGACGCAGCCCGAGCCCCAGCCTGAAGCGCAAACCATGCCCAACGTTGCGGATCTGATGCAGCGGAGCCTGGAAATCGCGCGGCTGGAAGCGCAGATCAGCAGGGATTGGGATGCCTACCAGAAGCGTCCCCGGCGCCGTTTCGTCGGCGCGCGTACCCAGGAATTCCGTTTTGCGCGCTATATCGAAGACTGGCGGCTCAAGATCGAGCGCGTCGGCGAGCTCAACTATCCGCAGTCGGCGCGCGACCTCAAGCTCTACGGCAGCATGGTGGTCACGGTGTCGATCAAAGCCGACGGAATGTTGGAAAAAGTCGAGATCAATCGTTCCTCGGGCCAGAAAATCCTCGATGATGCAGCGCTGCGCATCGTCCATCTTGCCGCGCCGTTCGCGCCATTTTCAGCCGATATCGCCAAGGATACGGACATACTCAGCATTACCCGAACGTGGACCTTCACGCGTTCGGACCAACTTCTTACCCAATAAAGACTGCAGGGCTGGCGAATGACCGATAAATACGCGGTAATCGGCAATCCGGTTGCGCATAGCAAGTCGCCGCCGATCCATGCCGAATTTGCACGCCAGACCGGACAGGATATTTCCTATGACAGGCTGCTGGCGCCGCTTGACGCTTTCGAGGCGACGGTACGGAAGTTCTTTGATGAAGGCGGCAAGGGTCTGAACGTGACTCTGCCGTTCAAGCATGAGGCATGGCGGTTTAGTGAGGCCCAGGGCATGGCGATAGGCGCTAATGCTGTCAACGCACTCAAATTTGAGCGCGATAAGTCCGGGCGCGGCAAAATTTCGGGGTACAACACCGACGGTATCGGTCTGCTCCGCGACTTGCGGGGAAACCTCGGCTGCGGGCTTGAGGGTAAGCGTATTCTCCTGATGGGCGCCGGCGGGGCCAGTTACGGCGTCATGGAACCGTTGATACGCGAACAACCGGAGCGACTGATCGTCGTCAACCGGACATTGGGAAAGGCCCTGAGCCTGGCCGCGCATTTCAGAACAGTCCTTGGCGTTGCGCAGCAGAATATTTCGGCGCTTGCTTACGCTGCTCTCGGCGACGCCCAGTTTGACATCGTTATCAATGCAACTTCCGCCGGGCTCAGCGATGCCATGCCGCCGCTGCCGGCGGGCGTGTTTGGGCCGGACGCACTCGCCTACGACATGGTCTACGGCAAAATGACGCCATTCCTGCGATTTGCGCGCGCAGGTGGCGCGCGCATCGCCGATGGCACCGGCATGCTGGTCGAACAGGCCGCCGAATCGTTTTACCTCTGGCGCGGCGTGCGGCCGGATACTGCGCCGGTGATCGAATTGCTAAGGCGGCAGGCGCAAGGATGAAGACGCAGATGCAAGTGTATCACCTCATCTTTCGGCTTTCAGCATGCTGATAGCGGTCTGGCGCTGGACCTGGCGTCTGGTTTTGCTGGCGTTGATCGCGCTGGTGCTGATCCAGTTCTGGTTCCTGGTGCATATCTGGTACTGGGCGGGTCACAATCCGGAATCGACGGCATTCATGGAGAGCAGGCTGGAGCGGATGCGCGAGAAAAATCCGCAGGCTGGGCTCAGGCATCAGTGGGTGCCCTACAATCGCATCTCGAATAATCTGAAGCGTGCCATCATCGCCGCCGAAGATGCCAAATTTCTGGATCACGAGGGATTCGATTGGGAAGCGATCCAGAAGGCCTACGAAAAGAACCTGAAAAAAGGCAAGGTCGTTTCCGGCGGATCGACCATCAGCCAGCAGCTCGCGAAAAACCTGTTCTTGTCGGGCGACCGCACCTGGTGGCGCAAAGCGCAGGAGGCGGTCATTACAGTGATGATAGAGACCGTGTTGTCCAAGCGCCGTATCCTGGAAATCTATCTCAACGTCATCGAGTGGGGGGACGGCGTGTTCGGCGCGGAAGCGGCGGCGCGCTTTCACTACGGCATCTCCGCGGCCAACCTGGGTTCCGAGCAGGCGGCACGCCTGGCGGCGATGGTGCCCAGTCCGCGCCGTTACGCGCCGGGACGCGAGACTGCTTATCTGCAGCGGCGCGCCGAGATCATCCTGTCGCGGATGAACGCGGCGCAGGTGCCGTAACAGGGCGCCTGCCCGCCGCCGCTACCGTGACCAGTTGTTCGAGTCTTGACGGACCACTGGCTGTCGCACAACATGTTCGTCGGTGCCGTTCTGATCATCGTAAAGGAGAAGTGCATGCAACGCAGACAGTTTCTGGCCGTGCTCGCCGGCGCGGGTGCGGCGGGATTGGCGCAGGCGGTCGAGCCCGCGCGGCAAATCCTGGCGCAGGCGCCAGCGCGCCGTGGCCCGGACGTGATATTCGTTCCCACCCCCAATGACGTCGTCGACAAGATGTTCGAATTGGCGCAGGTCGGCGCCAGGGATGTCGTTTACGACCTGGGCTGCGGCGACGGCCGCATCGTGATCAGCGCGGCGCAGCGCTTCGGCGCGCGTGGCGTCGGCATCGACATCGATCCGCAGCGCATCGCGGAAGCGACCGCCAATATAAAGAACGCGGGTGTGGGGGACAAAGTGCGCCTGATCGAGGGCGATCTGTTCGAGGCCGACATCAGCGAAGCAACCGTGGTCACTTTGTATCTGCTGACGCGGCTCAACGTGAAGCTGAGGCCCAAGCTGCTCAAGGATCTCAAGCCCGGCACGCGGGTGGTGTCCCACGCCTTTGACATGGGCGACTGGGCGCCGGAGAAAAAGGCGGTGGTCGGCGCAACTTCGGTTTATTTGTGGCGTATCCCGGGGCGCGCCTGATCTGGTGGTCAGGACAAACGGCATTCTAGGCGTGATCGCGTAAGCGCGATTGCAGTCATGTTTTCGCGCGGGATCGCTGCACCGGCGTTTCCGCAGCTGTCTTAACGGCGTGCGCGCCGGGACGCTGTCCGCGGGCGGCATGGAATATCTGGAGCTGTTTCTCGCCGGCGAGCGCAAGGCCTGCGGATCGAAACGCCGTGAGTCAGGCGCTGGTCCGCGTTTCAGATCTCGATCTGCGTGCCCAGTTCGATGACGCGGTTGGTGGGAATGTTGAAATATTCCACGACGCTGCTCGCGTTGCGCGCCATTGCCGCGAACAGGCGCTCGCGCCACAGTGCCATGCCGCCTCCGGCAACCGGAATCAGCGTCTCGCGGCTGAGGAAGAACGAGGTTTCCATCATCTCGAACGCGAGCCCGTGACTGTGGCATAGCTCCAGCGCCCGCGGCACGTCGGTGCGATTCTTGAAGCCGAAGTGAATCCTGACGCGCCAGCAGCCGTTGCCCAGTACCTCCACCGTGACGCGTTCATTGAACGGCACCCACGGCACGTCTTCGATGACGACAGTCAGAAAAACCACGCGCTCGTGCAGCACCTTGTTGTGTGCCAGATTATGCAGCAGCGCGTGCGGCACGGCGCTGGCATCGGCCACCATGAATACCGCGGTCCCCGGCACGCGGTGGGGCGGATAATCGAACAGCGACTTGAGGAAGTCTTCGAGTGGTATGGCCGAGCTTTTCAGGCGGGCAACCAGGGCGCGCCGGCCGCGCCACCAGGTCAGCATCAGCAGGAACATGACCGCGCCCAGCACCAGCGGGAACCAGCCGCCGCTGCCCACTTTAAGCAGACTGGAGGAGAAGAATGCGAGATCAACCACGATAAAAGAACCGGTGGCGAGGATGCACAGCGACAGGTTGTAGCCCCAGCCGAAGCGGATAACGAAAAAGGTGAGGAAAGTGGTGACCAGCATGGTGCCCGTCACAGCGACGCCGTAGGCCGAAGCGAGTTTCGACGAGGAACCGAATCCGACCACTGCGGCGAGCACCACAATGAGCAGCATCCAGTTGACGCCCGGCATGTAGATCTGGCCCATTTCCTTGGCCGAAGTTTGCAGAACGCTCATGCGCGGCAGATAGCCGAGCTGGATCGCCTGTTTGGTGAGGGAATACGCACCCGAGATCGTGGCCTGCGACGCGATCACCGTCGCCGCGGTCGCGAGCGCGACCATCGGGTACAACGCCCATTGCGGATAAAGCAGGTAAAAGGGATTCGAGATCGCGGCGGGACTTGTCATCAGCAGTGCGCCCTGACCCAGGTAATTGAGCGCGAGCGCGGGAAACACCAGGCTGAACCAGGCGATGCGTATCGGCTCGCTGCCGAAATGCCCCATGTCGGCATACAGCGCTTCGGCGCCGGTAAAGGCGAGCAGCACCGCGCCCAGCACCACGAACGAAGCGAACCCGTGGTGGGTAACGAAAACGATGCCGTGCAACGGGTTCAGTGCCTGCAGAATCGCCGGCGCGTTCGCGATGCTGCTGGCGCCGGCGATGCCGAGCGCCAGAAACCACAGGATCACGATCGGCCCGAACAGCGCGCCTACTCTGGCGGTACCAAAACGCTGAAACGAAAAAAGCGTGATCAGCACGCCTATCGCGACCGGCAGGATATAAGGCTTGAGCGCGGAGGTGCCCACCTCCAGCCCTTCGACTGCCGAAAGCACGGAAATTGCCGGGGTGAGCACGGCGTCACCGTAGAACAGAGCCGCTCCCAGCACGCCGGCGAGCAGTATCGAGGTATGCCAGCGTGGGTGGTGCTTTACCGCGGAAGAAGCGAGCGCGAGCAGCGCCATGATGCCGCCCTCGCCCTTGTTGTGGGCGCGCATGATGAGTACGACATACTTGAGCGAGACCACCAGCATCAGCACCCAGAAAATGGCCGAAATGCCGCCAAGGATGTTTGCCGTTTCAAGGGGGATGCCATGGCTGGGCGCGAAGGTTTCCTTGACCGCGTAGAGCGGACTGGTGCCGATATCGCCGTAGACGATGCCGAGCGCAGCGAGGGTCAGCGCGGCGCGGGACTGCTTGAGGCGGGGATCGGTTTCCATAGCGGCCTCCTTTCTTGTCATGGAGGAGGTGGGCAATTGTCATGCTGCGATGCACAAATAGCAAGTGTGTTAGCGCCCACTGACAAAAGCCATGCGGTATAACGATTTAATATTAATTAAAATCAATGTGTTAGATATGAAATGGCAATCTGACCGGGCAGCAACATCAACCCTGATCGCCAAATATCCTGCACCGGTCGGCCCCTGGATCGGATTACATATGTAAAGAGGAGGGGCCATTCGCAGGCGTTCGCGAAGGCCTGGCCAGTAAGCGCAGCGGTCAGCGCAGGCCGGCGTTAATGCGCTCGAGCGCAACCGAGCCCGGGCACAGTTCGCGCACGCCGAGCTGGTTGAGCGGGGTATCGACGGTATTGATGTGCTGGTGCAGATCAACTGCGCCCGGATCCACGTACAGCAGACCGGTCACGACTTCACCCGCCGCGGCGCGTTGCTGCAGAGAGTTCATGGCCTGGATGCGGTCGGTCGGATCGTAGTCTGCGGCGAGCTTCCTCAGGCGCAGCACCGAACCGTCGTGCTGGGTGACGTGGCTCACTTCCCCCGGCGCGTAGTCGGCAGTGATTTCTTCCCTGCTGTCGATGAAATCGAGACGGTTCACGGCTTCGTTGTGCTGGCGCACGTATTCGTAGCTTTTGGTCGAGCCGGCGTGGTTGTTGAACGCCACGCACGGCGAGATGACGTCGATGAAAGCCGCCCCTTTGTGCTCAATCGCCGCCTTGATCAGCGGCACGAGCTGTTTTTTATCGCCCGAGAAGCTGCGTGCCACGTAGGTCGCGCCCAGCAGCAGCGCCATGCCTATCATGTCGAGCGGCTCGTCGGAGTTGGCGATGCCGCGCTTTGATTTCGAGCCCTTGTCGGCGGTGGCGGAAAACTGGCCCTTGGTGAGCCCGTAGACGCCGTTGTTCTCGACGATATAGACCATGTTCACGCCGCGGCGCATGGCATGCGCGAACTGTCCGATGCCGATGGAAGCCGAATCGCCGTCGCCCGAAACGCCGAGATAGAGCAGATCGCGGTTGGCAAGGTTGGCGCCGGTCAGCACCGAAGGCATGCGTCCGTGCACGCTGTTGAAGCCGTGTGAGTTGCCAAGGAAATAGTCGGGCGTCTTCGACGAGCAGCCGATGCCGGAGAGCTTGGCCACGCGATGCGGCTGAATGTCGAGCTCCCAGCACGCCTGGACGATTGCAGCCGAAATCGAATCGTGACCGCAGCCCGCGCACAAGGTCGAAATTTTTCCTTCGTAGTCGCGGCGCGTGTAGCCGACCTTGTTATGGGCCAGTGTCGGATGGTGGATTCTGGGTTTTGCGAGGTACGTCATGGGATAGCCTTAAAAAAGCCCAGCTCGAATTTCTGCTTTCATGAAACCCGTTTTAACGGCACGACATTGCGCGCCGCGGCATGCTGCGAAATCTGGTCGACGATATAGCGCGCGGTGATGGGCGTGCCGTCGTAATGCAGGATGGACAGCAGT
>CAKKQX010000108.1:4645-8002 GCA_919902235.1 Burkholderiales bacterium | reverse complement strand
ATCATTTTCACGCCCAAGAGCCTGCTGCGGCACAAGGAATCGGTGTCGCCGCTGGAGGAATTCGCCAACGACAAATTCCAGCCGGTGAACGAGGACTGGGACGCCAAGGATATCAATCCCTCCAAGGTCGAGCGCGTTATCTTCTGCAGCGGCAAGGTGTTCTACGATTTGCGCGCCGAACGCAAGGTGCGCGGCATCAGGGATCTGCCGCTGGTGCGCATCGCCCAGCTTTACCCGTTTCCGCACGATGATTTCCGCGCGCAGATCGAACGCTACAAGAGCGCCACCGAAATCGTGTGGTGCCAGGAAGAGCCGCGCAATCAGGGCGCATGGCGCCATATTCAGCATTACCTGCTGCGCCATCTGCTGCCGCACCAGAAGCTGTTCTACGCCGGTCGCGATTCTTCGGCCTCGCCCGCCGTGGGCTACAAGTCGCTGCACGACAAACAGCTCAAGGATTTTCTCGAGCAGGCGCTCACCATGTCCGGCGGCAGTAGTCCGCGCATCGTCACGCAGCAGCCGAGGCCGCTCTCGGCAGGCGAAGAAAACTGATATAAAACAATATGTTATGGAGATGTCATGCTAGTCGAAGTTAAAGTGCCACAGTTGTCGGAGTCGGTGGCGGAAGCCACGCTGCTGGCGTGGCACAAGAAGGCGGGCGAGTATGTGCAGCGTGACGAGAACCTGGTCGATATCGAAACCGACAAGGTGGTGCTCGAGACGCCGGCGCCGCAAGCCGGCGTGCTGGTCAAGATCGTCAAGGGCGATGGCGGCACGGTAACCAGCAACGAACTCATTGCCCAGATCGACACCGAAGCCAAGGCCGAAGCCGCTGCGCCGGCTCCGGCCGCAGCACCCGCAACAGCCACGCCGAAAGTCGAAGTGCAAAGCACGAACGCGCCGGCGATGCCGGCCGCGCAGAAACTGGCGGCAGAAAAAAACCTCGACACATCCGGCATCAGCGGCACCGGCCGCGGCGGCCGCGTGACCAAGGGCGATGTGCTGGATGCGCTGCAGTCCGGCAAGCAACCGCAGGCCGGAGCGCCGTCGGTGGCAGCAGCGCCCGTGGCGCAGCGGACCCCGGCGCCGGCGGTGGAACTTGGTGATCTGGGCGAGCGCCCCGAGCAGCGCGTGCCGATGTCGCGACTGCGCGCGCGCATCGCCGAGCGCCTGGTGCAATCGCAGTCGACGGCGGCGATCCTGACCACGTTCAACGAGGTCAACATGCAGCCGGTGATCGACCTGCGCAACCGCCACAAGGACAGATTCGAGAAGGAACACGGCGTCAAGCTCGGCTTCATGTCGTTTTTCGTCAAGGCCGCGGTCACCGCGCTCAGGCGCTATCCCATCGTCAATGCCTCGATCGACGGCAACGACATCGTCTACCACGGTTATTTCGACATCGGCATCGCGGTCGGCAGTCCGCGCGGCCTGGTGGTGCCGATACTGCGCAACGTCGACCAGATGTCGCTGGCGGATATCGAGAAGCAGATTGCGGATTTTGGCAAGCGCGCGCAGGACGGCAAGCTCACGATTGAGGAACTGACCGGCGGCACCTTCTCCATTTCCAACGGCGGAGTGTTCGGCTCCATGCTGTCCACGCCCATCCTCAACCCGCCGCAAAGCGCGATCCTCGGCGTGCACGCCACCAAGGAGCGGGCGGTGGTCGAAAACGGCCAGATCGTGATCCGTCCGATGAATTATCTGGCGATGTCGTACGATCACCGCATCGTCGACGGCCGCGAGGCGGTGCTGACCCTGGTCGCGATCAAGGAAGCGCTGGAAGATCCGGCGCGCATGTTGCTCG
Source organism: Burkholderiales bacterium (assembly GCA_919902235.1). Taxonomy (GTDB): domain Bacteria; phylum Pseudomonadota; class Gammaproteobacteria; order Burkholderiales; family SG8-41; genus CAKKQX01. Next base: position 6,195 of record CAKKQX010000108.1, on the reverse strand, counting down.
ACATTTGAGAAAAACAGCCGCCAAGACGCCAAGACGCCAAGGTCTTCGAATAGTTTTGGTTTTCTTGGCGCCTTGGCGTCTTGGCGGCTAATTCAAGGGTTTGCGCATGGCAAAGAACTTCGATGTGGTGGTAATAGGCGCCGGTCCCGGCGGCTATATCGCGGCGATCCGCGCGGCGCAACTGGGATTGCAGACCGCGTGCATAGACGAGTGGCAAACCGCCGACGGCAAACCCGCTCCGGGCGGCACCTGCACCAACGTCGGCTGCATTCCGTCCAAGGCGCTGCTGCAGTCCTCGGAAAACTACGAGCATGCCGGTCATACCTTTGCCGAGCACGGCATACAGGTGAAAGGCCTGTCGCTCGACCTTGCGCAAATGCTCAGGCGCAAGGACAAGGTGGTCAGGCAGAACAATGAAGGCATTCTCTACCTGTTCAAGAAGAACAAGATCGCGTTTTTTCACGGCCGCGGCAGTTTCGCCGGCGGCAAGGCCGGCGCCTGGGACGTCAAGGTCGAAGGCAAGACTCCCGGAACGCTGACCGCCAGGCATGTGGTCATTGCCACCGGCTCGAATCCGCGTGCGCTGCCGGGCGCTGCCTTCGACAACAAACTCGTGCTCGATAACGCCGGCGCGCTGGAGATTACCGAGGTGCCGAAAAAGCTCGGCGTGATCGGTGCCGGCGTGATCGGTCTTGAGATGGGCAGCGTGTGGCGGCGGCTGGGGGCCGAAGTCACCGTTCTCGAAGCGCTGCCGGCCTTCCTCGGGGCGGTGGACGAGCAGGTGGCTAAGGAAGCGCAAAAGATATTCGTCAGGCAGGGGCTTGCCATCCACACCGGCGTCAAGGTCGGCAAGGTCAGCGCCGGCAAAGACGTGACGGTCGAATACGCCGACAGCGCCGGCAAGGCGCAGAAGCTGAACGTGGACAGGCTGATCGTGTCGATCGGCCGCGTGCCCAATACCGACGGGCTCAACGCCGCCGGCGTGGACCTCAAGCTCGACGAGCGCGGCTTTGTCGATGTCGATGCGAATTGTCGCACCAATCTGCCCAATGTATGGGCGGTAGGCGATGTGGTGCGCGGTCCCATGCTTGCGCACAAGGCCGAAGAAGAGGGCGTGGCGGTGGCGCAGCGTATCGCCGGTCAGCACGGTCATGTCGATTTCAACACCGTGCCGTGGGTGATTTACACCTCGCCCGAAATTGCCTGGGTCGGCAAGACCGAGCAGCAGCTGAAAGCGCAGGGTGTGCAGTACCGGGCTGGCAGTTTCCCGTTCATGGCCAACGGCCGCGCCCGCGCGCTGGGTGATACCACGGGCTTCGTGAAATTTCTCGCTGATGCCGGCACCGACCGCATCCTTGGCGTGCACATCATCGGGCCCATGGCCTCGGAGCTCATTGCCGAGGCGGTGGTCGCCATGGAATTCGGCGCCGCGGCCGAGGATATCGCGCTTATCTGCCACGCCCATCCTTCGCTGTCCGAAGCGATGAAGGAAGCCGCGCTGGCGGTGGATAACCGCACCTTGAATCTGTGAATGAGTGAATGAGTGAACG
>CAKKQX010000108.1:0-4545 GCA_919902235.1 Burkholderiales bacterium | reverse complement strand
GCGCTGGCGGTGGATAACCGCACCTTGAATCTGTGAATGAGTGAATGAGTGAACGAGTGAAGCCCCTCTCCCCGGCCCTCTCCCCAGGCACGGGGAGAGGGGGAATGTCAGGCGCGGTTTTGCGCTTTCACTCTTTCACTCCTTCACGCCTTCACCGCATCCCGTGAACGACGCGACACCGACAGGCGCCGGCACCCGCTACGGCCACTTTTCCTTCGAGCGCGACAGCGCCGATGTTACGCAATGGATGCGGCAGCACGCGCGCGAGCACGGCTTCGAGCTCGACGCGGCGCAGACCGGCGCGCTGCGGCATTTCGAGCGCCTCTACGAAGACCTGATCGGCCTGGAGCGGCTGGAAGCATCGCTGATCCGGCTGCTCGCCAGAAAGCGCGTGGTGCGCGGGCTTTATCTGTGGGGCGGTGTCGGGCGCGGCAAGAGCTTTCTGATGGACAGTTTTTTCAACTGTGCGCCGACCGCGCGCAAGCGCCGCATCCATTTTCACCGCTTCATGCAGGAAATCCACCGCAGCCTGCACGCGCTGCAGGGACAGGCCGAACCGCTGCAGACCGTCGCCGGCGATATCGCCAGGGAAGTGCGGCTGCTGTGCCTGGACGAATTCCACATCACCGACATCACCGACGCCATGCTCCTGCGCCTGCTGCTCGAAGGACTGTTCGAACAGGGCGTGGTGGTGGTGACGACTTCCAATTTCGCGCCGGACGAGCTGTATCTGCATGGCCTGCAGCGCAACCAGTTCCTGCCGGCAATCGATCTGATCAAGCGCAATCTCGATGTCGTCAATGTGGACGGCGGCACCGATTACCGGCTGCGCGAACTGGAAAAAGCGGGTGTCTATCATACCGAGCACAACGCGGATGCGTTGCTGGAACAGGCATTCATGGGCATCGCGCGCCATGAAACGGAAGCCGCCGACTGCCTGGAAATCGAAGGCCGGACGATACGGGTGCGGCAGCGGGCGCGCGGCGTGGCGTGGTTCGACTTTGTGGAGCTGTGCGACGGGCCGCGCGCCAAGGCCGACTACATAGAACTCGCGCGACGTTATCATACGGTGCTGCTGTCGGGCGTGCCGCGGTTTACGCCCGGCGATGCCGACAAACTGCGGCGCTTCGTGTGGCTGATCGACGAGTTTTACGACCGCCGCGTGAAAATGATATTGGCGGCGGCCACGCCCGCGTCGGAACTCATCGCCGAGGCCGGCGATGGCGACCGCTTCCAGGCAAATCTGAACGCTGCACTGAGGGATCGTCTGGTGAGCCGGCTGACAGAAATGCAGACGCGGGCTTATCTGACGCTGCCGCACCTACCCTGAACATCCATCCCGGGGAATTTAAATAGTGAATAAATTCAAGGCATTAAGAGTTTTCGAGGACAACAACACCATCAGCGCGCGCGTCACCGATATCGCACTCGACGATTTGTCCGCCGGCAGCGTGGTGATCAAGACCGCGTACTCGAGCGTCAACTACAAGGATGCGCTCGCCGCCACCGGCAGCGGCGGCAAAATCATCCGCAAGTACCCGCTGGTCGGCGGCATAGACGCCGCCGGCAGCGTGGTGTCGTCGAGCGACACGCGCTTCAAGGCGGGCGATGAGGTGATCTGCACCAGTTACGACATGGGCGTGGCCCACGACGGCGGTTACGCGCAGTATTGCCGCGTGCACGCCGACTGGGTGGTGCCGCTGCCGCAGGGATTGACGCTGTTCGAAGCCATGGCGCTCGGCACTGCCGGCTACACTGCCGGACTGGCGGTCGAACTGCTGGAAATGAACGGCTTGGCGCCGGCCAACGGCAAGGTGCTGGTCAATGGCGCCACCGGTGGCGTGGCGTCGCTGGCGATCGACATGCTGGCCGCTCTCGGCTACCCGGTCACTGCGGTGACGGGCAAGGACAGCGAACACGCTTTCCTGAAAAAAATCGGCGCCGCCGAGGTGCTGGCGCGCAGCGTCATGGTCCCCGGCAGCCGGCCGCTTGAAAAACCGCTGTGGGCGGCGGCCTTCGACTCGGTGGGCGGCGAACAGCTGGCCTGGCTCACCCGCACCATGCAGCAGAACGGTCTCATCGCCAGCTTCGGCAACGCCGGCGGCATAGAACTCAAAACCACGGTGCTGCCTTTCATACTGCGCGGCGTGCGGCTGATCGGGGTCGATTCCGCCGCTACGCCCATGCCTTTGCGGCGCAAAGTCTGGGGGCGTCTGGCAGCGGACCTCAAGCCGCGCCACCTTGCGGACATCGCGCACGAAATTGTGCTGGACGACTTGCCGGATTATTTTCAGAACATGCTCAGGGGCGGCATACGCGGCAGGGCCGTGGTCAAGATCCAGTAAGTTCAGGATTTCGTAAGTCTGTGCCGGGATAATGGCAGCAGCGTGGCAACAGCGCGCCGATAATCATCACAACGATCCGCGGCTTGCACTACCCAAGGAGGAGTCATGGGCACCTACAAGGAATTCCACAAACGCTCCATCACGCAGCGCGAGGCTTTCTGGAATGAGCAGGCCGCGCTCGTCGATTGGCACAAGCCGTTCGCCAAGGTGCTCGATTACAGCCGGCCGCCGTTTGCACGCTGGTTCGTCGGCGGCGAGACCAATCTGTGCCATAACGCCATTGACCGCCACCTTGCCGAGCGCGGCGGCCAGCAGGCGCTGGTTTATATTTCCACCGAAACCGGGCAGCAAACCAGTTATACCTTTCGCGAACTGCACGCCGAGGTCAACCGCTGCGCGGCCATGATACGCGCACAGGGGGTGGCCAAAGGCGACCGCGTGCTGATCTACATGCCGATGATTCCCGAGGCGGTGTTCGCCATGCTGGCGTGCGCGCGGCTGGGCGCCATTCATTCCGTGGTGTTCGGCGGCTTCGCTTCGCACAGCCTTGCCGCGCGTATCGACGATGCCAGGCCGAAACTGATGATGACCGCCGACGGCGGCATGCGCGGCGGCAAGTCGATACTTTACAAGCCGCTGGTCGACGCGGCGGTCAGGCTGGCGCAGTATCCGCCGCATAAAGTCATCATATTCAATCGCGGCCTGGATCCGGCCATGGCGATCATCAGCGGCCGCGACCTCGATTACGCCGCGCTGCGCGAGCAGCACATGGACGCTCAGGTGCCGGTGACCTGGCTGGAATCAAACGAGCCGTCCTATATCCTGTACACCTCGGGCACCACCGGCCAGCCCAAGGGCGTGCAGCGCGACACCGGCGGCTATGCCGTGGCACTGGCGGCTTCGATGAAGCATATCTATTGCGGGCAGCCGGGCGAAGCCATGTTCACCACTTCCGACATCGGCTGGGTGGTGGGGCATTCCTATATCGTCTACGGGCCGTTGATCTACGGCATGACGACGGTGATGTACGAAGGGCTGCCGATACGTCCCGACGCAGGAATCTGGTGGAAAATCGTCGCCGACAACAAGGTGACGGTGATGTTTTCCTCGCCCACCGCGGCGCGCGTGCTGAAGAAGCAGGATCCGGCATATCTGAAAAAGTACGATCTGAGTTCGTTGCGCCATCTGTTTCTCGCCGGCGAACCGCTGGACGAACCGACGCACCGCTGGATCGCCGACGCGCTCGGCAAACCGGTGATCGATCATTATTGGCAGACTGAAACCGGCTGGCCCATCCTCTCTGCCGTGCTCGGCGTCGAGCAAACGCCGCTCAAATTCGGCACGCCGAGCTTCCCGGTCTACGGTTACGATCTGCAGTTGCTGCGCGAATCCGATGCCGGCGAGGCCGGCGCCAATGAAAAAGGCGTGGTGGCAATCGTGCCGCCGCTGCCGCCGGGCTGCATGACCACGGTGTGGGGAGACGACGAGCGCTTCGTCCAAACCTATTTCACCGGTTTTCGCGACAAGCTGGTCTATTCGACCTTCGACTGGGGCATACGCGATGCCGAAGGCTATCACTTCATCCTCGGCCGCACCGACGACGTGATCAACGTTGCCGGCCACCGCCTGGGCACGCGTGAAATCGAGGAAGCGGTGCAGGCGCATTCGAATATCGCGGAAGTGGCGGTGGTCGGCGTGGCCGATGCGCTGAAAGGGCAGATGCCGCTGGCGTTTGCGGTGGTCAAGGACAGCGCCATGATCGCCACGCCGCAATTGAAAGCCGCGCATGAAAAAGAGGTCATGGACACGGTCGACAGACAGATCGGCGCCATCGCGCGCCCGTCGCGCGTGCATTTCGTGACCCTGCTGCCCAAGACGCGCTCGGGCAAGCTGCTGCGGCGCTCGATACAGGCGCTGGCGGAAGGACGCGACCCCGGCGACCTGACGACGATCGAAGACCCGTCCGCGCTGGATCAGATACGCGCGGCGCTGGCTACGCGATAAGGAAAATTGAATCGCCGATGAACGCCGATAAGAGCAAACTCCAGAGACTTTGGACACGGAGGGTACAGAGAAATTCATGAATATATTTAGAGCGCCTAACAAAATGAATCCCCTCTCCCCCGATCACGGGGGAGAGGGCTAGGGTTGATGTTTCCCCGGCTTTTCATGTTCGTAATCCAAGTCGTTCATTGAGCGC
>CAKKQX010000107.1:13967-15741 GCA_919902235.1 Burkholderiales bacterium | reverse complement strand
CTGGGAATCAGCAGCGAGCCGCCGGAACCCGTGCATGAACTGGTGATGTTGCCGTGCGCCCGCCTGGAGCGCAGCGTCATCACCCAACCCCGGCATCCGTTGCTACGAGAAAAACGCCTGACTTTGAAGGCCATTGCGGCTTATCCGATCATCACCCTCGACCAGAGCTACGTCGGTGGCTCGGCGGTGCTGCGCGCCTTCGAGAGCGCGCGGGTCAAGCCCAACATCGTGCTCTCGGCCATCGATGCCGACGTAATCAAGAGTTACGTGGAACTGGGCCTCGGTATCGCGATCCTGCCGGCCCTGGCTTATGAGCCCATGCGCGATCGCAAGCTGCGCGCTATGGACGCCAGTGCGCTGTTCGAACCGACCATAACAAGAATTGAAATCCGCCGCGGCAGCTTCTTGCGGGACTATATGTATGACTTCATTGTCAGGGTGGCGCCACGCTGGGACCGGCGCACCATAGAGAAAATGATGCGCGCCGGCACGAGGGTTTCGGGATCCATGCGGTCCTGATCACCACAATACGGTCTCCCGCGGCGATGCGCCACAGGCCTGTGCTAATATTATCGGGCAGCGCCGCAAGCTATTTACAACATCCGGCGCGCATCCAGCATATCTGATCCGCAGCCCGAGATTTCCATGCCCATCAACCACGACAAGCTCGTCAACTGGGACATTCCTGAAGTCGAGCAGAGACTCACCAAGCGCGACACCATGCTTTATGCGCTCGGCGTCGGGCTTGGTGCCGACCCCTGCGACGCCAATCAGCTCAAATTCGTATATGAAGAAAGCCTGCTGGCGCTGCCGACCATGGCCATCATTCTCGGCTATCCCGGTCCGTGGCATGCCCATCCCGACACCGGCATCACCAGAAGCCATGTCGTTCACGGCGAGCAGGGCTTCAGCATACACAGACCGCTGCCGGTAGAAGGCGCCATCGTCGGCAAAACCCGCATCACCGGCGTGCTCGACAAGGGCAAAGACAAGGGCGCCGCGGTGATGACCGCCTGCGAAGTGCGCGACAAGGCGAGCAACGAACTCGTCTGCACACTCACTTCCACCACGTTCTGCCGCGCCGACGGCGGTTTCGGCGGCCCCGCCGGACCTGCGAAGGAGGTTCATCGCATTCCGGATACCCCGCCGCAACAGACCTGCGATCTGCCAACGCTGCCGCAGGCGGCTCTGATCTACCGCCTGTCGGGCGACTATAACCCGCTCCACGCCGACCCCGCTTACGCGCAGAAAGCCGGCTTCAAAATGCCCATCCTGCACGGCCGCGCCACGTTCAGCATCGCCGGACACGCCATACTCAAGACCTGCTGCGGCTACGATCCGGCGCGTTTCAAAAGCATGGAAGGCCGCTTTTCTTCTCCGGTGTATCCCGGAGAGACCATACGCACCGAAATCTGGCAGGACGGCAACGTCGTGACCTTCCGCGCCACCGTGCCCGCGCGCGGCGTGACCGTGATCAACAACGGTCGCGCGGAAATCACCTAAAAGCTCATTGGACAGGATTAACAAACAGGATTATTCAGGACTTACAGGATTAAAACTCTGGGTTTTGTGCATCCTTGAATCGCTCGCCTTGCTGATTATCGACATTAACTCCAAAACAGCACCGCTGGCAAAGCAGGGGTTTTGCCTTAATCCTGTTAATCCTTTGAAATCCTGTAAGTCCTGTCTAATTTAAGGGGTAAAACAATGGCGCAAGCCAAAATGATGGAAGGCAAGGTCGCCGTCGTCACCGGGGCCGGACGCGGCATCGGCG
>CAKKQX010000107.1:12642-13867 GCA_919902235.1 Burkholderiales bacterium | reverse complement strand
AAAATGATGGAAGGCAAGGTCGCCGTCGTCACCGGGGCCGGACGCGGCATCGGCGCCGCGATTGCCAAACTGATGGCGCAGCACGGCGCCAAAGTGGTGGTCAATGACATCGGCGTTTCGCTCGAAGGCGCGGGCGGCGACCAGACGCCGGCGCAGGAAGTCGTCAACGACATCAGGAAGGCCGGCGGCGAAGCCGCGCCCAGCTACGACAGCGTCGCCGGGTTCAAAAGCGCGGCAAAAATCATCCAGTGCGCGCTTGACAGCTTCGGACGCATCGATTGTGTGGTCAACAACGCCGGCATCCTGCGCGACGTCATTTTCCACAAGATGACCGAGGACGACTGGGATGCCGTGGTCAACGTCATGTTGAAGGGCGCGTTCAACACCTGCCGTCACGCAGCAGAACATTTCCGCAAGCAGAACAGTGGCTCTTTCGTGCACATGACCTCGACCTCGGGACTGATCGGCGCCATGGGCCAGGCCAATTACAGTGCCGCCAAACTTGGCATGGTCGCGCTCTCCAAGTCGATTGTGATCGACATGGCGCGCTTCAACGTGCGCTCGAACTGCATCGCCCCGGTGGCGTGGACGCGCATGACGGCCTCGATTCCCGCCAAGGATCCGGCGACCGCCAAGCGCATCGAGCAGCGCAAGCAGGTCACCGCCGAGCACAACGCGCCGCTGGCGGTATTCCTGGCGAGCGATGCCGCGGCCGGCGTCAATGCCCAGGTATTCTCGACGCGCAAGAATGAAATCTTCCTGATGAGCCAGTCGCGCCCGCTGCGCAGCGTGCACCGCAGCGACGGCTGGACGCCGGAGACCTGTGCCGAGCATCTTTATCCGGCGCTGAAGAATTCGTTCTACCCGCCGCACGAGCGCACCGCCGACGTGTTCAGCTGGGACTCCATCTAAGCTTTCCAGTTGCAACGGTCACCGAGTTAACATAGACAAATTTCGGATACCGGCGCGGTCCTGCCGCTTTCTGCCGGCCCGCCACTCTGTCCGCACGGCGCACAAGTAAACATGTCATCCCCACGTCCACGCCAGTCCGCCACCCTGCAAAATCCAGGCCGCAGTGAATTCCCGCCTGTGCGGCCGTGACCAGACAGGACCAGCGCTAAGTGTTCGCACCCCCAGCCGTCAATAACGACGCCTCCTGGCTCACCTGGCTGTGCTTCAGCCGGATCTGCTTCGCGCTCATGTTCACGGCCTACGCGGCGGCCAT
>CAKKQX010000107.1:0-12542 GCA_919902235.1 Burkholderiales bacterium | reverse complement strand
TCATCCCGCCCCGGCCGGACAGCCCGCGCTCAATCCCATACCCGTGGTGCTGAAAAACAAGCCGGCGATGCTGGTGACCTGGGCATATACTTTTCATTCCTGGGAAATGCTCGGCATGAAAGCGTGGATGCCGGCCTTTCTCGCCGCCGCGGCCTTCGTCTCGGGCAGCAACGCCACCCAGGCCGCCAGCCTCGGCGCGGGACTTGCGGCAATCGCCTATATCGGCAGCATGGTGGGTAGCATCGCCGGCGGCGCGCTGTCCGACCGCATGGGACGCACCTGGGCCATGCTGGTGCTGTCCTGCGCCAGCATCACCTGCTCGCTGTCGCTGGGCTGGCTGATCGGCCTGCCGTTGTGGCTGCTGGTGGCGATCGCCGCGTTCTACAGCTTCGCTGCCGTGGGAGATTCATCAGTCTATTCCACGGCGGTCACCGAACTGGTGCCGCCGCGCTATATCGGCGCCGCGTACTCGGTGCGTTCAGTGCTGGGCTTCGGCGCCGGCGCTTTCAGCCCGTGGGTATTCGGGCTGGTGCTCGACGCGACGCGCGCGGCGGAAGCCTCGCCGATGTGGTCGTGGGGATTGGCGTGGTGCGCGCTCGGCATCGGCGCCCTGCTCGGGCCGCTCGCGGCGCTGCGGCTGCGGCGTATGCCGGAGAGCGCGCAAATGGCGGGAGGCAAGCGCTAAGGACCGCGGGGGGAAAGACTTGCATCCCTCCCCCTCCGGCAGAAGGATCGAGGAAGAGGGAAATATGTCAGAATGATTCCGTGTCGTGGGATTTGGCAAACCATCGGGGACAAACCATGGTTTTTGCCCGCTTATCGCCCGGACCAACGGCTTACGCTGGTCCGCCTCGGCGACGCAGACGACTTGGCGAATAACTGTTTTTTCGGATTGCGGGTTTGCCCCGGCAAAAAAGCGGAGGACGCAATGAAAGAGGCGCATCCCGATCAGATCATTCGCAGAATCCAGGAGGCCATTGCCGCTGAAACCGGTGTACGGATAGGATCTGAAGCCGCGTTGCGATTGCATGCAGCGCTATCGCCCGACTCTGCCAGCCGGTACACAACACCAGGCGATGAGGACTCAAGCCGTGAAGTCACGGTCCTGATGACCGACTTGCGGGGATTTACCTCGATTTCGGAAACCAATTCCGCGCGCACCGTGCTGGAGGTGCTCAACCGCTACCTGTCGCGGATGTGCGAGGTCGCGGTCCACAACGGCGGGACCATAGACAAGTTCATGGGCGACGCCGTCATGGTGGTGTTTGGGGCGCCGCAACGCGGCGCCGACGACGCGCGGCGCGCGGTAACCTGCGCGGTGCAGATGCAGATCGCAATGGTCGAACTGAATCGGGATCAGGAATCGAAAGGGTTTCCGCCGCTTTTCATGGGTGCCGGGATCAACACAGGCCACGTCATGGCTGGTCTGCTCGGCTCCGAACTCCACTCCGAATACACCGTCATCGGCGACGAGGTGAATCTTGCTTCGCGCATTGAAACCTTCAGCCTGCGCGGTCAGGTACTCATCAGCGAGAGCACCTTCGATCGCTGCCGCGACTTTGTGGCTGCGGGGACGCCGATGGACGTACACGTGAAGGGGAAATCGAAGCCGGTGTGCCTGCGTGAAGTGTTCGCAATTCCGCCGTTGGGCTTGCAGGTCCCGCAGCAGGAGGTGCGCAATAGCCCGCGCGTGGAGGTCAGGATCCCGTTCACGTACCAGGCAGTGGTCGACAAGATCGTCATGCCGCCCAAGCGTACCGGCGTGGTGCACGACCTTGGCTATCACGGCATCTTCGCCGCGGTCGAACCCGGACTGATGCAGCATGGGGATATCCTGCTAGAGCTCGACCTGTCGCTGATAGGGAGCCGCGTGGACAACATTTATGCCAAGGTGCGCAGCACCACGACCGATCGAGGCCGCAATTTTGCAAGCATCGAATTTACGTCGTTAAGCCAGCTGGGGGCGGAAGACATCCGGCATTTCGTCCAGATGCTGATCCAGGGCAGCCCGACGAAGTAGGCGGCGGTCGGGAAATGACCGGGCTTGGCTGTTTGCCGCCTCTCGAATCAGCACGACCCAAGTTGGCGCGCTGCAGAGCAGCGACCATTTTCTTTATAGATCGCAGAAGCAACTCGTGCGCCGGCTGGGCATCGTTCGTCCCCGCGATGCGCGTGCGCACGGCCGGAGAGGCGCTGTGGCTGCTTGCCCGGCGCGGGCTGCTCGAACAGCGCGGCCGCGGCATGTACGCCCTGCCCGATCATGAATACACCGAGTATCACAGCCTCGCCGAGGCGGCCAAGCGCGTGCCGCAGGGCACGATCTGCCTGCTGTCGGCGCTGTGCGCTCACGCGCTGACCACGTAGGCGCCGCACGAGGTCTGGATCGCCATAGACCGCAAGGCGAGGCTGCCGAAGTCCGGCGCCGCGAAACTGCGCGTGGTGCGATTTTCCGGAAAGGCGCTCACGGAAGGCGTCGAGCGCCGCGAAATCGAGGGGGTGACCGTGCTCATTTACAACGTTGCCAAGACCGTCGCCGATTGCTTCAAGTACCGTAACAAGATCGGGCTGGATGTGGCGCTCGAAGCGCTGCGCGAGGCCTGGAACGGCAAACGCTGCACGTCCAAGGAACTCTGGAAATACGCCGAAATTTGCCGCGTCGCGAACGTCATGCGGCCGTACCTGGAAAGCATGACTTGATCCAGGCTCCAATCAAGAACCTCCCTGCCTCGGTGCGACAAAGGCCGCTGAACCTTGCCTGCAAGTCGCACCGACCGACCATGGACGTCGATCTCATGAGCACCGCGCAGGAAAAGCCAAAGGCACGGACTTTGTATAGGACATTGAATAGGACAAATATCTCCTAATAATATAAATTATGTAATTATATCAATAAGTTATTGATAATTGACTGAGGACATATTTCTGGGCATAGTTGGGGACATGCCCGCGCTTCGGAAATACGAAACCTCGCACCCTTGGCTGACCTTCAAGCTGGACTTGCGGCAGGTTTCTGCGCGGCTTTGGATTGCGCTCGGAGAAGCACAATCCAAGTGCCGGCACATTGCGGGCGTCCCCCTGCAACCAGACACCGCCGCGGAAATGCACCGCATTTACCTGGCTCGCGGTCTGCTCGCTACTACCGCCATTGAAGGCAACACGCTCACGGAGAAAGAAGTCCGCGATTTGCTCGACAAAAAACTAAAATTGCCCCCATCGCGCCAATATTTGGCGCAAGAGATAGAAAACATCTTGGCGGGCTTTAACGGAATCCTGAAGGAGATTGCAGCCGGGCAAGTCGTAAGGCTGTCTACCCAGCTAATCAAAACATTTAACGGACAGGTACTGTACAAGTTAAAGCTCGATCCCGAGGTGGTGCCTGGCCAGATTAGAAAACACTCGGTGGGTGTCGGAACATATCGAGGAGCGCCAGCAGAGGATTGTGAATACCTGCTTGGCCGGCTTTGCGAATGGCTTAACAGCATCAAAGCGCCCGAGGGTGACGAAATCATCTACGGTCTGATCAAATCCATAGTCGGCCATGTCTACCTGGCGTGGATACACCCCTTTGGCGATGGCAATGGCCGCACGGCGAGATTGCTGGAGGCCAAGTTTTTACTGGAAGCGGGCGTTCCTTCCGCCGCCGCTCATTTGCTTAGCAATCACTACAACTTGACCCGAACCGAGTATTACAGGCAGTTAGATCAAACAAGCAAGGCCAATGGTGATCTACGAGCGTTTATGGAGTACGCGGTTCGCGGATTCGTAGATCAGCTACGGGAGCAGATCAGCACAATTCAAAATCAACAATTAATGGTTTCGTGGGTTAATTATGTCCACGAAAAGTTTGGTGCACAGAAAACGACCGCCGATCGAAGGCAGCGCGACGTTGTGCTTGCCATGTCTGGGAAGGGTGGCGCATTCAAGGCCGCAGATATCAAGCAACTCGATGCGAATATCGCTGCTCAATATGCGACCAAGACGCCGAAAACAATAACCAGGGACATAAACAGACTCATGAAGCTTGGCCTGGTAGAAACCGGGCCGGCTGGGTATCGAGCAAAGATTGAGCTCATGCTCGCCTTCCTTCCGACGTCCCTCAGTAGACCCGCCCCGAAACAGGCTGAGGATGCGCCAGTTGACGAACGACAGCTTGAGCTGGGACTTACGCTTCCAACGGGCTAACGGTTAGGCGACAAGCTGACGCTGGCCCGAAGCTTCGATGACCGTGGGCGAGCAAGACGGTCACCTGCAGATGACCGACACACCGTCCGCGTACTACGAGAATCGTGAGGCGATTTTGCGTGAGATGCTTCGTTGTATCGACGATCACTGCGAAGTTGTGCCGACCGCTGGCCCGCAGGAGGTCACCGACATTCATAGGTCCCTTGCTGAGGCGCTGGACAACGATTCTCTGGACGTGCTGTACCTCTGCATCGAGAGGGGTGCAGTCCTCGTCTCTGATGACGGAGCACTGCGTCTTCTGGCGCCGGAAGCCGGCGTCGCGATGTCGATGGGTATTCAGCCTGTACTGATGGAAGCCTGTGACAAGGGTCTGCTCAGCAAGGACGCCTACGCTGATGTAGTGGTCGAAAAACTTGCCGCAGGACACGACTTCGTCAGCGTCCGGGCCGATGACATGCTCACCCTTGCGAAGCGCACCCCGGCGCGTGTCTCAGAGGGAGTTCGGACAGCTCTGGAGACATTCCGCAAGCCCCCACTAGACATCATCTCCGGCGTTCAGGTCTCCTGCGAGTTTCTCAAGCAAGCCATACAGCAACTGCAGCCCACGGTGGCGGCGGCCTATGGGACGCACATTCTGGAGGTACTTCAGCACGAGCGGCCGCAGCTTGCTAGTGAGATTCATCATGCGGTTGCCCACGCGGTCCAGCAGGCGCTGCAACGACCTAGCCGCAAGCTGAAGTCACAGGGACAAAAGGCTTTCGCGCTTCTTCTGAACGCTCCAGATCAACCTGAATTCTCATTACGACTGAAGCCGCTTGCGTCGGCTATCCAAAAACTCTTTAGGCGGCGAGGCTAGCGGACGTAGGCGGGATCAAAGAGGTCTTTCACCATCGCATTTGCCATTCTATTCTGCGCTCCATCATGGCGAGACCCCTAAGACTCGAACTCGCGGGCACACTCTACCACGTTTCCTCGCGTGGGGACGAGCGAGTGCGAGCGCGGCAAGCGTGTTGGGCTTGCCGGTCTAGGTAAAAAACAACTAAGCGGATGCCTTCTTCGGGGCGTCCGCACTGACCGCCTTCACGTTTTTCTTCTCCAGTTTTGCCGCCAGCTTTTCCAGTCTCGCGGTGCTCTTCCTGGCTTTATTTTTCTTGCGCCTGGTGGTGAGCATTTTAGAGTGGGTCTGAGCCATAGTTGTCACCTATCGATGAGTTGTTGAATTGCGCATAGTTTGACCGGTTTTGAAGTTCTTGGCCAATTTCTTGTCGAACAGTACACGCTCAAAACACTATTTCTTGCTATAAGCTGTTGCGAGCTCGCGTGCGTCTGCCACCGAACCATGACTCGCAGGACGACGCGCTGCGAGCGGCGCAAGCCTGAACAGCAGCTATAATCCACGCTACTCAGCGCAACAAAGCACGCCCTTACATGTTCCGGATATACCGATCTCATGATCTCTCCTGCAACCCACACCGCCACCCGCAGCATTGTCGAGGATGGCAATCACCAGATTGAGGTGTTTGCGCGCGGCAGCGGCCCGCGCATCGTGATGATCCCCTCGCTCGGCCGCGGCGCTGCCGATTTCGACGACATCGCGAGCCGCATCGCCGCCGCGGGCAGCCGCGTGCTGTGTCCCCAGCCGCGCGGGCTGGGCGCCAGCAACGGCCCGCTGAAAAACATCACCCTGCACGATTACGCGAGCGATGTCGCCGCCGTAATCAAAGCTGACGGCGGCGGGCCGACCGTGGTCGCCGGCCACGCTTTCGGCAACTTCGTCGCGCGCACCACCGCGGCCGATTATCCCGATCTGGTGAAAGCCGTGGTGCTGCTCGCCGCCACCCACACCTGGCCGCTGGCGCCGGAACTGCGCGACTCGATCAACAAAAGTCACATGATGCACCTGCCCGAGGATGTGCGGCTCAAACACCTGCGGCATGTGTTCTTCGCGCCGGGCAATGACGCGCGGGTATGGCTGGACGGCTGGGACGAAGACGTGATGCACGCCGAGCGCGATGCCACCGAAGCCACGCCCAAAACGGAATGGTGGACCGCGGGCAAGGCCCCGGTGCTCGACGTGCTGGCGCTCAACGATCCGCTGTCGCCGCCGCACAGCACTTCCTGCTATCGTGACGAATGGGGCGCTGCCCGCGTGGAAATCATCGGCATCCCCAACGCCGCGCATGCGCTGCTGCCCGAACAGCCGGCGGCGGTCGCGGCAGCCATCATCTCTTACATGAAAAGGCTTTATTCATGAAACTCTATTGGTCGCCACGCTCGCCCTTCGCGCGCAAAGTCATGATCTTCGCCCATGAAGCAGGGCTCGCCGGCCGCATCGAGTGCCTGCCCACCCTGGTGTTCATGTCGAAGCCGAACCGTGACCTGATGCACATCAACCCGCTGGGCAAGATTCCCACGCTGGTCGCGGACGACGGCCGCATCCTCTACGATTCCATGGTCATCTGCGAATACCTCGACAACCTGCACCACGGCCCGCGGCTGTTTCCGGCGGCTGGTGAGGCGCGCTGGAACACGCTGCGCCGGCATGCGCTGGGCGACAACATGCTCGATAACCTGGTGTTGTGGCGCAACGAAGGGCTGCGCCCGCAGCCGCAGCAATCGGCGGAATTGTGCGGCGCGATCGAGCTGAAAATCCGCAATGCCGTGTCGTCCATTGAACGCGAAACCGACGCCCTCGCCGCAACGCCGGTCGATATCGGCCACATCACCTTCGGCTGCGCGCTGGGCTATATCGATTTTCGCTTTCCCCAAATGGCCTGGCGCGATGGCAACCCGCGACTCGCCGCCTGGTATGCGGCATTTGCGCAACGGCCCTCGATGCAGCGCACGCTGCCGGTGGACACGGCCTGAACCGCTGAAACCGCGGCGCTCAGTCCGCCGCGAGTTCGAACATCGCGCCCAAGGTAGAAGCGAGTTCCATGATGCCGACCAGCGCGGCAATCTCGACGATTTCTGCGGAGTTGAAATGCGCCTGCAGCGCGGAAAACACGGCGTCATCTACCCTGCCCTGACCGCGCACCATGGCCTCCGCAAAGCGCAGCGCCGCTGCCTCGCGCGGGGCCAGTCCGCTGTAATCGCCGTGGTCGATCGCCGCGAGCTCGTCGGCGCTGACACCGTATTTCAGCGCGTAGCGATGGTGCGACGCCGACGAATATTCAGACTTGCGCAGCCGTGCCACGCGCCATGCGATTTTCTCCTTGAACGGCCGCGCCAGCACGCCGGCGTCGAGCACCGCGTGGAAGTACGCGCGGTGCGCCGCGAGAATTTCGGGCCGGTGCGCCAGCGTGCGGTACATGCCGGGCACGCGGCCGCGGGTCGCGCGCAATTGCGCGAACACCGGGCGCAGTTCGGCGGGTTCGTTATCGGGTTCCATCAACGGGATGCGCGGCATGAAATTGTCTCCGATACAGTGCCAATCAGGTTCGCACGGACGTGCACCCCTCTCCCCGCATGCGGGGAGAGGGCGTTTTGATCATTCGTACGGCTGCCCGGAAACTACCGCTGCCGGCTGGCGCGCATGACGGTGAGGAAGCGCTGCGCTATCTCCTATCGCGTCAAATCCGGCAGCGGCATGCCGACGCCCAGCTTGAGCGCCTTCTCGTAGGCGCGCGCGGCGAGCGCCACATCCTCGATCGCCACGCCCAGCGACTTGAACAGCGTGATGTCCTCGCGTGCGCTGCGCCCCTTGAGTTTGCCGGCGACGACATCGCCCAGGCTGTGCACCTGATCCCAGGTGATCACGCCTTCCGCAACCGGCGCCGCCAGGTCGGTGGACTCGTAGCGCACCTGCTCGGTGTCGTCGGTGGCGATAAAGTTCGCCGCTGCGACCGCCGCGCTATCGAGCTCGCGGCGGTGCTCGTAATTGGCGCCGATGGCGTTGATGTGCACGCCCGGCTGCAGCCATGCGCCATGCACGATAGGCGCCGTCGCCGTGGTGGCGGTGATCAGCACCTCGCTGCCGCGCACCGCCTGCTCCGCAGACTCAACGGATAATACATTGATTTTATTAATCTTTTTTACATCGGCGCAGAATGCGTCGCGGTTTGCCGGGGTCGTGCTCCACACCCGCACTTCGCGGATAGTGCGCACCGCGCACACCGCGTCCACCTGCGTGCGCGCCTGCCGCCCCGAACCCAGCACCCCAAGCACCGCGGCATCCGCGTTGGCGAGATATTTGGTCGCAATCCCGCTCGCCGCGCCGGTGCGCAGCGCGCCCATCGCGAACACCTGCACCACCGCGCACAACTCGCCGCTTTGCTCGCGGTAGAGGCAGAACATGCGCCCCGCATTGCTGTGGAACACCGCGCTGCTGGAAACCTTCACGCCATAGTAGCCGCGGTAGGACAGCACCGCCGCAGTGATGCGCAGGATGCCGCCTTTGACCGGCGCGCGCACCCGCGGCACATTGACCACGTGGCCCCGCCCCTGTTCGCCGAACACTTCCTCGACGGCAGCGAGCGCGTCCTCCATCGTGACCAGTTGCCTGGCGCAGGCCTCGTCCAGAAACAGTGCCGCCATGCGGTGATCGCGCCGGCCGTTACTGCGGCGTAATGCCGGCGCGCTTGGCGATGGCGGCGATAATGCCCAGTTCCTTCGCGATCATTTTGTCGAAGGCCTCAGGCGTGGTCGGCGCCGGCTCGGCGCCGAGCGCGCGCATGCGCTGCTGGATGTCGGCTGAGCCGAGTTCGGCGCTGACCGCGCGATTCAGCCGGGTAATGATGGCGCGCGGCGTTTTAGCCGGTGCGAGCAGCCCGCCCCAGGAATCGAACGCAAAACCCGGCAACCCCGCCTCTGCCAGCGTCGGGATATCCGGATAAATGGTCACACGCTTTGCCGATGTGACACCGATCCCGACCAGTTTGCCGTCGCGCACCAGGCCCGCCGAACTGGCGAGCGGTGCAAGGAAGTACTGCACGCGGTTGGTCATGGTGTCGTTCAGCGCCTCGGGAACGCCCTTGTAGGGCACATGCACCACATCGATTTTCGCCGCATCCTTGAACACCTCGCCGGCGAAATGCGTGCCGCTGCCGGTGCCGGCGGAACCGAAGTTGAGCGCGCCCGGTTTGGCCCTGGCCATCGCGATCAGGTCTTTGGCGTTCCTGACCCCGAGCGAGGGCGACGCGACCAGCAGGTACGAGGCGTTGTACATCAGCGTGATGCCGGCGAAATCCTTCTGGGGATCGTAGTTCAGCTTGCGCACCGCCGGCGCAATGACATGCGATGCCGACACGCTAAGCAGCGTATGGCCGTCCGGCGTCGCGTCAGCGACGATCTTGGTGCCGATTGCGCCGCCCGCGCCGGGCCGGTTGTCGACGACCACCGGCTGGCCCAGCGCTTCGCTGAGTTTGGCGCCGATCATTCGCGAAAAGATATCGGGCTGCCCGCCCGGCGTGAAGCCGACGACGATGCGGATCGGGCGGGTCGGAAAATCGGGCGCCGCCTTGCCCTGCGCGGCGATGGCACCGGCGCTGGCAAGCAGCAGCGCCAATGTGGTTGCAGTTTTGTACATGGCGTCCTCCTGTTATGCGTTATTAACTTGCCCAGGTCGCTACAGACCCAGCCGGGCCTTGAAGCGCAGGATCTGCTCCAATGTGTTCTGGCCGTTCTGGTGCGGCGGCAGCACATCCCACAGTTCGGCGTCAGGCATCAGTTCCTTCAGCGCCCACGACGCCGAATGCGCGTGCGAGGCGTCGTTGCCGGACTGTATGAACGCCGGAATCCGCATCTCCATCAGTTCGGCGCCATTGGCGCCCGAGGGCATGGTGTCGTTGAACAGCGCGTCGCGCGTGTGCTCGCAGATTGCATAATAAGCCCCCCTGTCCTGCTTCACGTAGTGCGCTGCGAATTCCGGGTCATGCACCGTGGGCGGCCCCCACGGCCCGATCTCGGCATCCTCCCAGAAGCTGCGTTTTTCAGGCGCGCGCTTGACCACCGCGGCAAAGCCGTTAGCGCGCACGAAGTCCACATGGCGCTGGAAGAACGTGTGCCCCTTCATCATCCAGCGGTAACCGCCGACCGGCCAGTGCAAATACAGGCCGAGGCAGGCCTTCGGCAGGCGCGCGGCAAATGCCGTGGCCAGCCCCGCACCCATGCAGCTGCCGAGAATCAGCGCCTGTTTCTCGCCGGCGAATTCGAGCAGCGCCTGCGCTTCGAGCACGTAATGGTTCCAGCTCAGCGGCTCGATACGCCCGCCGGAGAGACCGGCCTCGCGGCGGTCGTAGGCGATGATTTTGAAGTGCCTGGACAGCGCCGTGAGCGCGTCCATCTCCTGCCACTCACGCTTGCCGCCGGCGGCGGTCCAGCGCGACATCGCCGAGCCGAAGCCGCCGGGCGCGAACATCAGCAGCGGCGTGCCGCTGCCCTGGATTTCATATTGAATCTTGATGCCGTTGATCGTGGTAAAGGCCATGCCTTGGAAGCTCCGTTGTGGTGTGTTGAAGATTATTGGGAGTGCGGAACAACATTGTTCTGCCGCGCCCCTCTCCCTGCCTCTCCGTCGGGGGAGAGGGGACTTCACTTTTCTGGCTGCTGCTGTTGAAACACCCCTACTTCGCCGGAACAATCGGCAGCAGCAGGTACGACAGCCTGTCGCCGCCCGAGTAAATGCTGTTCTCGGCGCCGAGATTGTAATCGGCGTGGTAATGCCCGTACATCTGGCTGCCGGCGCCGTCGCGCGACTGGATGTCGAGCCGCAGCCTGTGCCCTTTCCCGAACACCATGCAAGTCGGCCAGATCTCGACCTGGCACTCGACGATTTCGCCCGCTTTCAGCCACTGCCGCTGGTTGTGTACGTGGAACGGGCGGTACGGCAGTGTGCGCGCGGGATCGAGCTTGCGGTGCGAGGCGCGCAGCCAGCCCTTGGTCACCGCCGGCACCGCCTGCCCCTGCTGGCCGACTTCGCACACGTCCTTGCCGTCGGGACCGATGTTGCGGATCGTGACCATGATGTCCATGTCTTCCGAGGAACTCGACACCCACAGGTTGAGCATCAGCGGCCCGGTGATCTCGGTATCTTCGGCCATCGGCATGGACTCGAACGACACGCCCATCTTGTTGTGCGCGGCGAGCATCAGCGCGGTGGACGAAGAGGCGACGCCGGCCTTGGTCACGCCGCTCGCGGAATAACTGAGTTTCGCCTGTTTCGCAGGAGGCGTCGCCGCCAGCGCGCCCTCGACGCTGTCGATGCCGGCGCCCTGCGCGCGCTCGATGTTGAGATACATTTTCGTCCATTGGGTGCGTGCCAGCGGCCATTCGTTCTCGAAGCGCAATGCGTACGGCCGGGTGCTGCCGCCGGTGCGGATCTCGAGCTTGACCGGGGGCTCGTCCATGATGCCGGTAGCTATGCCCTTCAGCCAGTAGTCGAACCAGCGCAGTTGATCCATGCGCCCTTCTTCCGAGTGGAAGGGATGGAAGTGCGAGCCGGTATGCACGCGCAGCTTCTTGTGCTTTGAAGCAGCGTTGACGAAACCCTCGATGTTGCCGCGCAGATGCAGCGAAAAGCCGCCCCAGTTGCCGGCGCTGAACACCGGCACGGTGATTTTCTCCCATTGCGCGCTGCGCATGCGCCAGTATTCGGAATCGAGGTTGTTGCTCATCCAGTTCCACAGCATGTCGTTGCGGAACGCATTGGGGTTGTATTCGCGCGGCCGGCCGAGCAGGTGGTGCGCGGTCTGCGTGTTGTGCCAGCTCGAAATGAAGCCCATCGCAAAAATGCCGCCGTGGTAGGCCTGGTCGCGATACAGGTCGGCGCGGCCTTCCCACGGCAGGATCGCCTTCAGCGAGGGCGGTTGCAGGTTGGCAACCCGCCACTGGCAGTTGGCGTGATAGGACACGCCCGAGGTGCCGATGTTGCCCGAACACCAGGGCTGCTGCGCCGCCCATTCGATGGCATCGTAGAAATCGACCGCCTCCTGGTGCGAATTGGGATCGGACAGCCCCGGCGACTTGCCCGAGCCGCGCGAATCGACGCGCACCAGCGCATAGCCGCGCGGGCACCACCACATCGGATTCGCCGTCTCCCAGTTCATGTAGGGGTTGGCCGTCTCCTCGAGATCGGCGGGCGGGCGCCACAGCTTGTCCTTCTGGTAGGGGCCGATGTTCATCAGCGCCGGCACCTTCTCGGCGCAGTCCGGGCGCAGCACGTCGCAGTAAATCAGCGCGCCGTCGCGAAGCCGGATCGGCACGTCTTTTTCGACGATCAGCTTCCAGTCGCGGGGTTGGGAAACGCTGGCGGCTTTGTCCGTCATACAGTACTCCGGCTGCAGTGAATGAGGCGGATCAGCGCTTGACCAGCCCGAGGTCGGCGAGGATTTTCTCGAGCAACTGGTGCTCCGCCTCGAGGT
>CAKKQX010000106.1 GCA_919902235.1 Burkholderiales bacterium | reverse complement strand
GTGCATCCAGCCGTCGGGCTCCAGCGTCTTGCGCGTGTTGTCGGGATCCTTGTAATAAGCCGTCATCACGTTGTCGCCGCGCACCATGATTTCACCGGCAACGCCGGGCGGCTGCATGCTGCCGGTCGCGGGATCGATCACCTTGGCCTCGTTGCCGAATGCGGTGCCGGGGCTGCCGATCTTGCGTTTTTTCCGGTCATACGGATTGGTGAAGCATGGCGCGTTGGTTTCGGTCATGCCGAAGGTCTCGATCACGCTGATGCCGAACTTCTCCTCGAAGGCCTTGTGCAGTTCCGGCGGCAGCGGCGCCGAGGCCGAGCGGCAGAACTTCACGCGCGAGATGTCGAGTCCGCTTGCGCGCGGGTGGGGCGCGTTGAGCAGATAGGCGATCAGCGTCGGCACTACGTTGATCCAGGTGCATTGATATCTGGCTGCCAGTTCCCAGTAGTTGGACACGCTGAAGCGGTGCGGCATGAGCACGCTGCCGCCGTGCACCAGCGGCGCCACGGCGGTCACGATCTGGCCGTTGATGTGATACAGCGGCAGCGCGCACAGCACACGGTCCTGCACGCCCAGTTGGTGTGCGTGGCTGGTGTATTCGCCGCCGGCGCATACGCTTTTGTTGGAGAGCACGCAGCCCTTGGGCTTGCCGGTGGTGCCGGAGGTGTACATGAGCAGCGCGTCGTCGTCTTCCGCCACATCCGGCAGCGGAATGTCGCGCAGGGCGGCGGAGTCGAAAATCGTCGTTGCATCCGGATCGATGACAACGACGATGATTTTGCGCCGGATTCCGGTGAGTGCTTCGTTCAGCCGCGCGGCGAATTCCGCGCCGGTGAATACGACCTGGGTATCGGAATGATCCAGCACGTAAGCGAGTTGCGATGGCTGGGCGAGCAGATTGAGCGGCGCGGCCATGAAGCCCGCGTACATGACGCCGATCAGCAGGCGCCCGGTCTGGTAGCCGTTGTGCAGCATCAGGGCGACCTTGTCGCCCTTGTTCAATCCCAGACCGAGCAGATAGCGACCGAGTTCGCGCGAATCGTGCTGCAGTTGCGCGTAGCTGAGCGTGGCGCCGGTTTCGGGCGCGATCAGGTACGGCGCATCGGGTTGTTCGCGTGCGCGCAGGTCAACGTAGTGTCGGATAGTTCGCATGAGAAAAATATTGAACCGCCAAGGCCGCCAAGAGTTCTTTTGTATCAGAGTCTGTGCCACAATGCCACGAAACCGGGCAGCCTGACCGCCTTCGCATCGAACGTCGCCGTGGCCCGGCATCTTAGTCTGCGGTTGTGGGCGCCGATGAGGCAATCTGCAAATTCGGCGGCGCCATCCTTCCAGATGAACAGGGCATCCTCGATGGCCGGCTCATCCTCGAACTGGACTTCCGTGGCATCGAGCAGCCCGGAAATCGCTTCGATGATCTCGGTTTTCTGCAGGGAATACCGGCTTCGCAGCACCCATTCGGTTTCCAGGAGGACCAACAGGTTCACGAACACTTTTTTTCCGGCCCCGATCTCGCGTTTGATCAGCCTGCGGGCTTTTTCGAACTGAGCCTCGTCATCCCGGACCAGGAAACGCACGAGAACGTTCGTATCGATCCCCAGCATCAGGGCGACATTTTATCGAGAGGTACGGCTTTGCGGCCTTTCTTATGCAGCATGCCGGCCAGTTCCATGATGTTCTTGGTTTTCACCCGCATGATCACGGTGCCGTCCGCCATCAGCGTGAAGGTCATCCGATCCCCGGGTTTCATCCCCAGGCTATCCCGTATTTCCTTAGGAATAGTGGTCTGGCCTTGCTGGTCAGTGTTGCGTCGGTGGTCATTGCGTCTCCTTTTTTCCTTACGATGGTAAGTATAGTAAGGAATTTGTCGGAAAGCAACAATCCAGGAGCTTGTCGGATTCAAGTCCG
>CAKKQX010000105.1 GCA_919902235.1 Burkholderiales bacterium | reverse complement strand
CCCTCGCGCGCCGTGGCGTGCTGGGTAGGCACACCGAGCGAGACGCGATTCAGCCATGAGTTGGTTTCTTCCCGCATCGGGCCGCGCAATTCTCCCAGCGCCATGTCGCCGACGGGGTAGCTGGTGAGAAAATCGACGTGACGGCGTTTGTCCGGCGCATAGCCTTCCGCCTGGATCAGGTTGGTTGCCAGCACCATGTCGCGGTGGGTGTCGTCGATGGTGAGCACGCCTTCGGTGCCGACCGCGCCGACTTCGAGACTATAGACCGCTCCCGGCCAGATTTCGGGCAGCGCCCACGAAATCACCCCGTGATAGATGGCGCCATCGTCGAAGATGATGGTGTAACCGGTGCCGTCCACGCCCTGCCAGGTCGGGCCCAGGGCCTTGTTCACCGAGCGCGCATAGACTTCCACCGGCGTCTTGGCCTCCATCAGCCACATCACCACGTCGAGCGCGTGGGTGCCGGAGATGACCATCGGCGTGACTTCCGAACGGTTGTCGCTGCGCTTGTAGTTGTCGATGGCGACCAGCCGGTTCATGAAGGCGCGCGAGGTCACCATGGTCACATCGCCGAGCGCGCCGGAACGGACTTTTTCCTTGGCCACCAGCCAGCGGCGGCGGAAACGCTGGGTATAGCCGATGACCGCATCCACGCCGGATTTTTCGATGGCGGCCAGTGTCGCTGCGGATTCCGCAAGGTCGGTGGCGAGCGGTTTTTCGATCAGCATGGGCAGATTGCGCCCGGCGGCGAACAACACCGGATCGACGTGCAGATGCTCGTCGGTAGACACCACCACCGCGTTGACTTCGGGGCGGCTCAGCAGCTCGCGGAAATCAGTGGTGACAAAATCGGCGCCGCATTTTTCGCGGACAATCTCACCGCGCTCCGGGTTTTTTTCCGCCAGGCCGATCCAGCCGACCTCGGGATGGCGCGCCGCGAGTTCGCCGCGTATCAGTCCGACGCGGCCGGCGCCGATGATGGCAAGCCCGATGCGTTTCGGCTCTTTCTTCATCGGCCGGCTCCTGCGGCAGTGGCGGCAGGACGCGACTCGGGCAGCGGCAGGGTGACCGGCTCGCCGCGCTCGGCTGAAATATCGGCCGCTATATAGACTTCCATGACCTGGCGCGCCTGTTCGGCCGTGACCAGGACCGGCCGGTCCAGCGCTGCAGCCTCCAGGAAATGTATGGTTTCGGCCTTCATGGGACCGGCATAGGCGTGTTCGACAAATTCGCCCGGCATGCTGGACATCGGGTGCACGATGCCTTTCTGCACGGTGGTGAGCATGGTATCGCGGTGGGTGTCATCAACGATCAGCGCGCCTTCGGTGCCGACAAACTCGATCCAGGTCATCGAAAAATTGGGGTAGGCGGGCGGCAGGCTCCAGCCCGCGCACACCACGAACGATACGCCGCTGTCCATGGTAACGGTGATGTATTGCGTGTCCGGGACATCGGCGCCGCTGGCTGCCTTCATCGCACCGTAATTGACGGTCGAATAAACCCGAACCGGCCTCGCGGGTTCGAGACACCACAGTATGAAATCGAGGTCATGAGTGGCTTCCATGGCGGCGGGCGAGAGCCTGGTCCTGCCGGTGATTTTCTTGCCCAGGCTGCGTCCGATGTGGCGGCTGACCAGGGCGCTGACCGGTTTGCCGAGCGTGCCGTCGGTCACGCATTTTTTGACATAGGCGAACTTGGGATTGAAGCGCTGGGAATAGCCGATGGTGAACTTGAGATTGTTTTTGCGCGCGATGGCGATCAGCTCGTCCGCCTCGTGCAGTTCCATGGCGATCGGCTTTTCCAGGAAAACGTGCTTGCCCGCGAGCAGGCATTCGCGCGCCATGGGATAGTGCAGCGTTTCCGGCGTGGCGGAGATGTAATACGCGTCGATTTCGTCGATTTTCAGCAGTTCGCGATAATCCGTGGTTGCGATTTTCGCGCCGGTCGCCTTGGCGACTTCGGCCAGCCGCTCCGGGCGGTTTTCGGCCAGGTACAGGTTTTTGACGAAAGGGTTGGCGGCGCAGGTTTCAGCGCGTATGCCGCCGCACCAGCCGGTGCCGATAATGCCGACGTTGATCTGTTTCACTGATGATCCTTTGGGGCCTGACCGGGTGCGCGCCACAGGCGCGTGCAAGGCGGGTTATTGTAATAAGAATACTATTTTTACGGTGCCATGTTAGCGACGGTATGTCGCGCATGACAAATATCATTTTTGAATCTGTGACATAACAAAAACGCATGGATGCAAAACTTCACCGATAACCGGTTTGTTGCGCGGCATCATGTTCCAGCAGCTATTTTACATCGCCGGATTAAAACGGCATCATAGGCGCCAAGTTCAATTCATGCCAGTTTGTTATTACTCATGACAGGCCTGCCGGTTGCGGCAATGTGCAAGCGGTGCGCTGACACCGGTCATCAATGGATTTGCGCAGTATAAAATATTTCGTACAGATCGCGGAATTGGGCAGCATCACACGCGCCGCCGATCATCTTGGCATCGCCCAGCCCGCGCTCAGCCGCCATGTGCGCAGCATCGAGGACGAACTCGGCACCCAGCTGCTGGTGCGCCTGCCGCGCGGCGTGCGCCTGACCGGGGCGGGGCGGCAGTTCCTGGATCATTGCCGCAGAATCGTGCGCGAGCTGGCGCGCGTGAAGGACGAACTGCGTACCAGCAACGAAGTGCCGCGCGGCCGCATGATACTCGGGCTGTCGCCGACCATAGGCCCGATGCTGTTGCCGGGGGTCATCGAGAGAGCCCGTCGCCAATGCCCGCAAATTTCCCTGAAAATCGTCGAAGGCTTCAGTACCCAGCTTTACGACGCGCTGCTCACGGGACGCGTCGACGTGGCGGTTCTCACCAACCCGGCACCCTCGCGTGCATTGCGGCTCACGCCCTTGTTCTCCGAACCGCTGGTGGTGCTGTCGCCGCCGCTGCCGCGAGGCACGCGGCGCTTTTTCACGCTGCCCGAGCTTTCAAAAACACCGGTCATCGTCACCCACGCGATCCGGTCCATCGTCGACGAACAAATCAGCCGCTACGGCGTGCAGCTCCAGGTCGAGGCTGAAATCGACGCGGTCGAGGCGGTGCGCCGGTTGCTGTTGCGCGGCATCGGGCCGGCGGTCATGCCGGTCTCGACCTTCCACGACGACATCAAGGCCGGGCGGATTTCCGCCTTCCAGATCGCGGATGCCAACGTGCACCGCATTCTGATGCTGGCCCAGCAGTCGGAGCGCCGCCTGTCGGCAGCGGTGGAAGAAATTTCCCAGGTGGTGACGGCGGAGATGAATGCGCTGTTCGACCAGGGATTGTTCAACCTGCCGCCCACCAATGCGCCGCAGCTGGTCATGGCGGCGAGCCAGCCGCGTCGCGCCGGCAAAGCGGCGGCACGCCGGGGCTAGCGCCA
>CAKKQX010000104.1 GCA_919902235.1 Burkholderiales bacterium | reverse complement strand
CCGCCCTGGCGCTCCATCATCTCCCGCGTCGCCGGATCGGCGATGGTTTTGACCAGCGTGGCGTGCAGCTTGTCGAGTATGGGCCTGGGCGTGCCTTTGGGCGCCATCAAGCCGGCCCAGCCGGTCGATACGAAACCGGGCACGCCGGATTCAGCGATGGTCGGCAGTTCCGGCGTGATCGGCGAACGTTTCTCGCCGCCCGTCGCCAGCGCGCGCAGTCGTCCGCCGCGCACGTGAGCCATCACCGCCGGCCCCGGCGCGATGGTGAACTGCGATTCGTTGGCGATCACCGCAATCAGCGAGGCGCCGCCTTTGTAAGGAATATGCCGCACGTCGATGCCGGTGGCGTGGGTAAACAGCACGCCCGCGAGATGGCTCTGGAAGCCGGCGCCCGCATTCGACATATTGAGCTTGCCCGGATTCGCCTTGGCGTACGCGATCAGTTCCCTGACGTTCTTGAACGGCAGGCTGGGATGCATGACCAGAATGTTCTGGGTGATCGCGTACAGCGAGATCGGCGCGAAATCCCGGACCGGATGGTAATTGAGCTTCTTGTAAATCTGCGGCGTGATCACCTGCATGCCGGTGGACGTGACCAGCAGGGTGTAGCCATCGGGCGCCGATTTAGCCGCAATTTCAGCGCCTATGATGCCGCCGGCACCGCCACGATTGTCCGCCACGATCTGCTGGCCCAGCAGCTCACCCATCTTGATGGCGACCACACGGCTCAGCGTATCAACGGAAGTGCCGGTGGTATTGGCGACGACCAGACGAATCGGCTTGGTGGGATATGCGGCCGCAGGCTGTGCTGCGATCACCGGCTGAGAGTGTGGATGAAACGACGCGATTAATACTGAAACGAAAGCCGCTTTCGCAATGCTGCGCATGACGATGCCCTCCCCGTGGCGTGCCGCAAAACTCTAGCATGATGCAGCCCCAACCACGAGACAAAGAATAACATATTGTTTTTATTACACATTTATCATTTCCGGCACAAATCCAAAAACTGGAGTCACACTGGACAACGCAGGCGGTATACGGGAATAGAAGCGTGGCGCGGCCTGTTATCCCGGAGAGCCCCGTGTGGGGAGTCTGGCAATTTCATTCATTTACGGAGACACCAATGGGCACGCTGCACATCGCATTCCTCATCGGCGCTTTTGCACTGACCAGCAGCGTCGCCGACGCGCAGACCAGCGTGCGGGTGCGTGGCACCATCACCGCTTTCGACGGCAATGTGCTTTCGGTGAAATCGCGCGAGGGCAAAGAACTGAAGATCGCGCTGGCCGAGCGAGTCACCGTCACCACCGTCAGGGCGCTCGAACTCTCCGACATCAAGCCCGGCACGGGCATCGGCACGACTGCCGTCAAGCGCGCCGACGGCGCGCTGGTCGCGCGTGGCGTGCAAGTGTTTGCAGCGGATCGCGGCGTGCCCAACGAAGGTCACCGTCCCTGGGATCTGGAGCCCGGTTCGACCATGACCAACGCCGCGGTATCCACGGTGGTTCAGTCCGCCGAAGGCCGCGAGATGACGCTCAGTTACAAGGGCGGCTCGCAGATACTGATCGTGCCCGAAGGTGTGCCTATCGTCACCGCCGCTCCAGGCGACCGCAGCATGTTGACCCCGGGCGAGTACGTGCTTCTCACCGCGGAAACCGGCGCCGACGGCGGCATGATCACGCAGCGCATACAAGTCAGCAAGGACGGCGTCAGGCCGCCGCAATAGTCAATCGCGCCGGGTTTCCCGCGGCGCGACCTGTGGTCTCGCGCGCTGCCGGGGTTACTTGCCGGCGCGGGTGGCACTCCACTTGCCGGAATTGCCTGCGGACTTGACGCTGCCTTCGATGGAATTGCCGTTCACTCGTCCGGTGTATTGGGCGCCGGCGGCAGTGAAGCTGATCTGTTCTCCATTCAGCCTGCCGTTGCTGATCGATGCGCTGTTACCGCCGCTCTTGAGCGTGCCGGCAAGCATCTGGAAATCCTGCCTGAGCGTGAGCTCGCCGTCCGCCAGCTTCCAGGTACCCACGACTTTTGCCGGCACCACCCACAGATAGGCCGTGCAGTAGGAAGTGCAGCCCTCGGTGGCGGTGGCGGTGACAGTCTGGTCGGATTTCCATTCGCCCATGGTGAAGGAGTTCGACACGACGCGGGTGCCGGGTTTCATGTCGAGAATCCTGGGACGCAACTTGATATTGAGATCAGGCAGCAGGAACAGCGTGATCACCGTTGCCTTTGAGAAATCGGTCTCGAAGATGTCGCCCCTGATGAACTCAGCCTTGTCGCCGACGCCCTCCTTGGCGGCATTGCGTTTGGAAAGCTCTACCATGTCCGGGTTGTATTCGATGCCGGTCGCCCTGGCGCCGCGCTTGACGGCGGTGATGACCGTGCGCCCGTCGCCCGACCCGAGATCCATCAGGTAATCTTTGGGGGTGAGTTTCGCCAGGCCCAGCATCCTGTCCACCAGCGCCTGTGGTGTCGGCACCCACACCACGTCCTTGCCTTCCTGGCCGACATGGGGCTCGTATTGCGCCTTCGCCGGCTGCTCCTGCGCAAAAACACCGGTGACGAACAAAGACAGCAACAGCGTCAAAAAAGAACGACGCAGAAAATTTGAAACGATCATGTTTATTCTCCGGGAAGTAAATTAATACAAAGCAGCAGCCAAAAATTTCCAGTCATGCGTTATTGGCCATGATACCGGATCGCCGGTGCGCCAGCGTTGGCCTGCATCTCAAAATATGGACTGGCTGCCAGGCATGCGATTGCCAATAAATACGCAGGACTAGCTTGGACGAGACTTGGTGCCGGAAGTTTCAGTCGTGGAAATGCGATCCCGGTCGATACTTTCGGCCACCAATTGCAATGCCGCGACTGCGAACGCATGCATATTGGCCACCCTGTCGTCGCTGCCCGTCTCCAGCGTGGCGGTGCGCTCGGTGCGTCCGGCGACGGCAAAGCAGGCGTGGCCCGCGGGATAACCGTAGCGGCTGCCGGTCGGTCCGGCCGTACCGGTTTCGCCCAGACCCCAGTCGGCCAGGAAGCGCTCGCGTATGGCGCGCGCCTTGAACAGCGCATATGCCTCGGTCGACGGCGTCATGCCCTGCAGCATGTCTGCGTGCATGTCCCGCAGTCCGAACAGCGCCTTGCGCGTGTAGATCACCGCGCCGCCGACGCAATAGGCCGAGGCACCGGGCACGGCGAGCAGCGCCGCATTGATCAGGCCGCCGGCTGACGATTCGGCGACCGCGATCGTTTCGCCGCGCGCCTTGAGCAGCGCGGCGATTTTTTCGGCATGGGGTATGAGATCACGCATCCTGGGTTCCTGGTTCCTGTCTGATGATAGCCGAATTTGCGCAGGGCTTGAGCGATGGCCACGGCCGCCTTCGAAAACCGGCCGGGCGGATTTTTGCGAATTTGCCGTAAGCCTGCCGTAAGCCGCCGAAACTACGGTTATGAATAGCCCGGTGCCGCCGCAGGATATGAAAAAGCCGCAAGCTCGGTGCTAACATGCCGCCGAGATACTTGTTCCAAAACCACACCGGTACAAAGCGCCGGGAACACAACCCTGAAAGTCCGCCATGACGCAGATTGATCGTCGTAGATTCATGCTCGGCGGCGCCGGCGCCCTGCTGGTCGCCCCGGTGTTCGCGCAAACCGACCACGGCATGCATGGCGGACAGTACGAGAGCCTGCGCAAGCCCGGCCGCATCGGCCTGCCTGAAATCGCCGCGACCCAGCACGTCTTCGACAGTCCGGCGCCGAAAGCCGCCAATCCGGGACGCTGGATCACGCGCGCTGCGCTGCCCCTGCCGCGCAGCGAAATGGCGTGGGCCGTTGCGCATGCGGGCAGGATGCATGTAATCGGCGGTTACGCCGAACAGCGCGTCGACCGGCCTTACCACCACGTCTACGATCAGGCGAATGACCGCTGGATCGATGCCCCGCCGCTGCCGCGCGGCGCCAACCATGTCGGCGTCGCGGTGCTCGACGCCAAACTGTATGCCATCGGCGGACACACCGACCAGAACCGCAAGCCGCACGATGAGTGCTTCGCCTACGATATTGCCGCCGCCCGCTGGAACAAGATTGCCTCGCTGCCGAAACCGTGCGGCGCGATCGCCTGCGTTGCGTTCGATGGCGGACTGCACGCCGTAGGCGGCGCAGTTGGCGATACCTCTCCCGCCAAAAAATCCATCGACTGGCACCTGGCGTACGACCCGCGCGCCGACCGCTGGGAACCGCGCGCACCGCTGCCGACCGCGCGCGATCACACCGGAACGCTGGTCGTCGGCAACCGCATCCACGTGATCGGCGGGCGCGTCGACTCGTTTCACACCAACTCCAACCTGCATCATGTCTACGACGCGCAGAAAGACCGCTGGGAACCGCGCCGGCCGCTGCCGACCGCGCGCTCCGGCCACGGTGCGGTACTCTATCGCGGCAAAATCTTCGTGATGGGCGGCGAGGGCACCGATCGCGTCTACGGCCAGAACGAAGCGTATGATCCGGCAAGCGATAAATGGGAAGCGTACGCACCGATGCCGACGCCGCGGCACGGGCTGGGGGCGGCAGCGATCGGCGACTACATCCACGTCGGCGGCGGCGGCCCGGTGATGGGCGGCGGGGTGCAAAGCGCCGTACACGAGGCATTCACCCTGGGCTGAGCGGCAGGCCACGCGTCCGGCACAAAGCGCGCGCAAGCGCCGTGTTATGCTTTCGGCATCACAACCACCGGAGGAGAATTCGATGCGGTCGCGGCGCCGGCTAACCCTGCCCCTGTTCATCCCCGTCTCCTGCGGCACCATGGCCCAGCGGTATCCGGCGCGGCCGATCCGCGCGCTGATTCCTTTCTTTGATTTTCGTCGCGCCCTGTTCCTGCTGTCCGTGGCGTGGATGACGGGCATGACCGCCCACGACGCGGGCGCGCAGGGCTATCCGGCGCGTCCGCTGCGCCTGATCGTGCCCCAGGCGCCCGGCAGCGCCTCCGACACCGTCGCACGCATAGTCGCCACCGAACTCGCACGACAGTTGGGCCAGCAAATCGTGGTCGACAACCGTCCCGGCGGCGCGCTGACCATAGGCATCGAAATGACCGCGCGCGCGACGCCGGATGGCTATACCCTCGGTTATGCGCCTGTCGGCTCGCTTGCGATCGGTCCCAATATGGTGCGCAAGCCGCCTTACGATGTGAACAAGGATCTGCAGGCGGTCGCGCAGATCGCCGCCAACCAGATGCTGCTCGCCGCATCGCCAAAATCGCCGTTCACGACGGTGCAGGAAGTCATAACCTACGCCAAGCACAACCCGGGGAAGTTGCTGAACGCGTCCTCCGGCAACGGCTCGCCCGGCCACGTCGGTTTTGAACTCTTCAAATTCATGGCCGGCGTGCAGATCGCACATGTGCCGTACAAGGGCGGCGCAGCGGCGCTGCCCGACCTCATCTCGGGACAGGTGCATCTCATGCTCGAAAGCCAGAACTCCATCACGCCCCACGCCAAGGCGGGACGGGTGCGGGGACTGGCGGTGAGCGGCGCAAAACGCTCCGCGGCGCTGCCCGAGTTGCCCACGATCGCCGAGGCCGGCGTGCCGGGTTACGAGGCCAGCACCTGGAATGGCATCGTGGTGCCGGTCGGCGTGCCGAAACCCATCATTACCAGGCTCAACGCGGAAATCAACAAAGCGCT
The DNA here is from genome assembly GCA_919902235.1 of Burkholderiales bacterium. Classification (GTDB taxonomy): domain Bacteria; phylum Pseudomonadota; class Gammaproteobacteria; order Burkholderiales; family SG8-41; genus CAKKQX01. The sequence continues at coordinate 1,197 of CAKKQX010000104.1, read as the reverse complement.
CGCGTCCGATACCCTCAAGCAAAGGTTCGCGGCCATCGGCGCCGAGCCGACCCCGCGCACGCCTCAGCAATTCAGCGATCTGATCCGCAGCGAGCACGCCAAATGGGGCGATGTCATCCGGCGTTCCGGCGCCAAGATCGACTGACCGCCGCGCCAGCACACGCACCCAACGGAAATACGCCATGCCCCTGGCCTGCGTGCGCGGCGCCAACATCAACTACGAAGTGCTCGGAGACCAGGGCCCCTGGGTGGCGCTCGCGCCCGGCGGCCGGCGCCCGCTGGGCGCGGTGAAATCGCTGGCACAGCGCATTGCCGCCGCCGGTTGTCGCGTACTGATTCATGACCGGCGCAACTGTGGTGCCTCCGATGTCGTCATCGACGGCAAAGAATCCGAGTATCAGATCTGGGCGGACGATCTGCACGCGCTGCTTGCCCGGCTCAAGGCACTGCCGGCCTGGATCGGCGGTGGGTCCTCGGGCTGCAGGCTGTCGCTGCTGTTTGCCCTGCGCCATCCCGATGCGGTTCGCGGCCTGCTGCTGTGGCGCATCACCGGCGGGCGCTTTGCCGCGCAGCGCCTCGCCCGCCAGTACTACGGCCAGTTCATCGCCGCCGCGCAACAGGGCGGCATGGCCGCGGTATGTGAAACAGAACACTTCGCGGAACGCATCAAAGACCGGCCTGCAAACCGCGCGCGGCTGCTGGCGCTGGATCCCCGCCGCTTCATCGAAGTGATGTCGAACTGGAGCGCTTATTTCATGCAGGGCGCCGATCTGCCCGTCATCGGCGCCGGCGAAAACGAACTGAAATCGATAACAGTGCCGGCCTGCATCATCCCCGGCAATGACAATACCCATAAACGTCCGGTCGGCGAAAATCTGCAGCGCCTGATGCCCAACAGCGAATTGCATATCCTGTACCCCGAACACGTCGATGCGGACATGGTGCCGCCCGAAGAGTGGAACCGGAAAGAGGACGTTATGGCTTCCATTTTTCTGGACTTTATGAAGCACGCAGTGCCTGTCGTGGCTGCACGCTAGGTCATGAAACTGCAGCGCGCTTCCTCCGGCGGCCGTGGCAACGACACTGCGGACGCGCAGGTGGATGACATGACCGGCGGCGACGGCTTGCCCATCATCCCCGCCACGCCCCAACGCGTGGAACGCATGTTGGTGGCAAACGGATTCAACGGCGACGACG
>CAKKQX010000103.1 GCA_919902235.1 Burkholderiales bacterium | reverse complement strand
GTCCTGCACCAGTTGATCCGCGAGCACGCGTTCGCCGCGCTGGTCACGCTGGGGCCCGATGGGCTCAACGCCAACCACATTCCGTTCGAGATCGATCCCCAGCCCGCGCCTTTCGGCACGCTGCGCGGGCACGTCGCGCGCGCCAATCCGCTATGGAAGGAGGCCGCTGCCGGCAGCGAAGCGCTGGTGATATTTCAGGGGCCGCACAGTTACATTACGCCGTCGTGGTATGCGACCAAGCAGGAAACCGGTAAGGTCGTGCCGACCTGGAATTACGCCATGGTGCACGCCTACGGGCCAATGCGTGCAGTCGAGGATGCCGCGTGGCTGCGCACACTGTTGACGAAATTAACCAGCCACCACGAGTCGCGGCGCAGCGAACCGTGGAAACTCACCGACGCACCGCCCGAGTTCGTCGAGCGCCAGATGCAAGCCATCGTCGGTATCGAGATTCCGATCACGCGGCTCATCGGCAAATGGAAAGTGAGCCAGAACCGCCCTGCTGTTGATCGCGACGGCGTGATCGCCGGCCTCGCACAAAATGGCGACGCGGCATCGCAGGCCATGGCCGAACTGGTGCGGCAGTATAAAGACGCGGACTGAAGCCGAAACCTGAACAGCAAATGGACAGGATTAACAGGATTTACAAGATGAGACTAAAACCAATTCGCCATTCGCGGGATTACGGTTTCAGTCCCGCATCCTGTGCAATCAAATCTGATTGGCGTCGTGGCAATAAATTACATAAGTATTTGTTTTTTACAATATATTTTATGCTGGCTGGCGCCTCAGCTTTCCAGAAATACGCCCGGCGCAACCCTGAAGCGCCGCGCCAGACTTGAAATCTGCCTGACGTTGAGACTGCGCTTTCCGGAAAGAATCTCGGATACCACCCCCTGGCTGCCGATTTCGGGCAGATCGGATTGCGTCAGTCCGTTTTGTTCCATCAGGAAATGCAGCATCTCACGCGGCGCCGGCACCGGCGTCGGATAATGCGCCTTGTCATAGGCTTCGATGAATACGCTCAGCGCCTCAGCAAGATCGGCCAGCGGGTGTTTCTCGTCTTCCCCGATTGCGTCGACGATCGCATCCAGCGCCGCGACCGCGCGGTCGTATTCCGCCTTGGAACGGATGACGCCGAGGGAAATCTGGCGGCGCAGCACCCGATATTCGTTCCCTGCTTTTATCAATTCCTTGGCCAGCATCACCTTTCCTTCCACTTGCCCTTGTCGTATTCCGAATGCGTCAGCACATGCCTGATGTAAATCCGGCGACGGTTATAGTGAACCGCGGCGATAATGCGAAATTTATTACTGCCCAGATCGAATACCGTAAGCCTGCCCACCTGGTCCGCGGCACGGAAAACAGAGCGTATCGCCGCGAACGACGCAAAATCTGTCTGACTGACAATTCTGTACCACCTGAGCAGTGGATCGCGCGCTGCCGGATAACGCACGGCAAACCCGGCCAGCCGCTTCTTGGTGATGACATGCACGACAGGACTGTATCTCATTTTGAGATAGCGGCCAATCCCACCGTTTTCCCGGATGCCCCGGATGGTCAGAAATGGTCTCAGAACAGACAGATGGGCGGGATCAACTGCGGTCCGATTTCAGTCCTGTTAATCCTGCGCAATCACAACCCGGCTTGCACCATCACCCCAGTAAAATTATATAACTATTTGTTTTTAAATGATATTTAACTAAGTCATTCCGGCATATATGTCACGCCGCTCGTGCTCATGGCGCGGATATCATCCTCAGCATAGCCCGCTTCGCGCAGGATTTCGGCGCTGTGCTCGCCCAGGCGCGGCGCCGGGCGCAGTTCGCCGGGGGCAGAAGCCGACCATTTGCCGGTCGGCGCCATCGCGCGCAGCCTGCCCTCGGTCGGATGCTCGGTGATGGTGAAAAATCCCGCGTCGGCCAGATGCGGATCGTCGATCAGGTCATCGAGCGAGTTGAGCGGCGTCACCGGGATGTCGGCCTCGCGCAATAGTTGCAGCCATTCGGCGGAAGTGCGGGTGCGGATCTGCTCCGCGACGAAAGCGTAGGCCGCGGCGATATTGCGCGAGCGCGCCTCGTGGTTCGAGAAGCGCGCATCGGCGTCGAACATTTCCTCGCGGCCGATGAGGCTGAAAAATTTGCGCCAGTGCTTGTCGTTGTAGATCAGCACGCACACATAGCCGTCCTTGGTCGCATACGGCGCGCGGTGCGGCGCCAGCATGCGGCCGTAGCCCGCCGGCCCCTCGGGTGGATCGAAGGTGCGCCCGCCCATGTGATCACCCAGCACCAATTGCGCCAGCGTCTCGAACATCGGCACTTCGACCGCCTGCCCCCTGCCGCTGCGCTCGCGGAAGTACAGCGCGGAGGACACCGCATTGACCGCGGCGAGCCCGGTGATGCGGTCGGCAATCGCCGTGGGCACGAAGCGCGGCCGGTCGGCGCCGGCATCGGCGAGGATGGACGGCAGCGCCACCATGCCCTGGATCAGATCGTCATACGCGGGCTGCGCGGCGTAGCGCCCGCCCTGGCCGTAGCCGTAGGCGCCGACGTAAATGATGCGCGGGTTGACCGCGCACACGTCCTCGTAGGCGAGCTTGAGCCGCTGCATCGCCTGCGGCCGCACGTTGTAAATCAGCACGTCCGCTGTGTTTGCCAGGCGCAGCAGCGCAGCGCGCCCCGCCGCCTGCTTCAAGTCGAGCACGATGGAACGCTTGTTGCGGTTGTGGTGCAGGAAAATATGCCCCATGCCCGGATGGCGCATGGGCGCGATGTGGCGCAGCACGTCGCCCTCGGGCGGCTCGACCTTGATCACATCGGCGCCGAGGTCGGCGAGGATCTGGGTGGCGAACGGCCCCATCACCACGGTCGTCATGTCGATCACGCGCACGCCGGCGAGCGGCCCGCGTGCATCTGGACTTTCGGCAGACGTCCGGCCGCTGCCGGTCTGCGCGCTCATTCCGGCTGTATGCCGGCAGCCTTGATCACCTTGGCCCACTTCACCGATTCCGCTGCCTGGAATCGCGCCAGTTCGGCGGAGGTCATGGTAAAGGGCTCTATGCCGGTGTTTTTGAAGAAAGTCTGCGCCGGCGCGCTTTTGGTGGCATTGGTCAGCAATTCGCGCAAGCGCTCCACCGTCGCCGGCGGCGTCTTCGCCGGCAGATAGGCCGCGAACCAGAACGTAAGCTCATAGCCTTTCACGCCCGCCTCGTCTATGGTCGGCAGTTCGGGCGCCACGGCGAGCCGCTGCTTGCTGCTCACGCCGAGCGCGCGCAGCTTGCCGCTTTTGGCCTGCGGCAGTCCGGTGACCACGTCGGTGATCATCATGTCGATGTGGCCGCCGACCAGATCCGACACCGCCATCGGGTTGCTCTTGTAGGGCACGTGGATGAGCTTGAGTCCTGCCATCTGCTGAAACAGTTCGCTCGCGACACGGCTGGAAGAACTGCCGCCGCCGAAGGTGAGCTTGCCCGGCTGGCGTTTGGCGAGCGCGATGAATTCCTTGACGTTCTTCGCCGGCACCTGGGGATGCACCAGCATCACCTGCCCGCCGCGCGCGAGCGTGGTCACCGGCGCAAAATCGTGCACCGGATCGTACGGCAGTTTTTTGAACAGGTGCTCGTTCGCCGCGTGCGTGGTGTTGGTCGCGATCAGCACCGCATAGCCGTCGGCGGGCGCCCTGGCGACCGCCTGGGTGGCGATGAAACCGCTCGCTCCCGGACGGTTGTCGACCACGATGTTGTGTTTGGTCTCGGCCGTCACGCCCTGACCCAGCGCGCGCGCCAGATAATCGGTCGCGCTGCCGGCCGCAAACGGCACATAGAACGTGAGCGGCTTGGCGGGATAGGTCTGGGCGTTCGCCGCCATGCCGGCGGCGGCGATAAAAACGGCGACGATGCATCGCGTGGCGAAACGACTGCGGGCGGTCATGCGGAGGCTCCTTGTGGACCTGGACGAATCAATCCGAAAACCGGTGCGAATTGTGCAGCGTGCGCGATGCGCAGCGCAAGTTCAGGCTTTGGCGCCGAGCATTTCGGCGGCGTGCTTGCGCGTGGTCTCGGTGATTTTCACGCCGCCCAGCATGCGCGCGATTTCTTCCACGCGCTGCGCCGGATCCAGCACCGTGAGCCGGGACAACACCTTGCCGTTGGCCGCGCTCTTGCTCACCTGCCACTGATGATCGGCCGCGGCCGCCACCTGCGGCAGATGGGTGATGCACATGACCTGATGTTTTTTTCCCAATTTATTCAATAACTTACCGACTATCTCCGCAACCCGCCCGCCGATGCCGGCATCAACTTCGTCGAAAATCAGCGCCGGCACCTGCGCCACCTGACTCAGCACGCTCTGCAGCGCCAGGCTGACGCGCGACAGCTCGCCACCGGAAGCCACTTTCGCCAGCGGCTGCGGCGCCATGCCCTTGTGCGCCGAGACGCGGAACTCGATCTGCTCCAGGCCGTGCGCGCTCACTGCGTCCAGCGGGTCGAGCGCGATTTCAAATATGCCGCCCGCCATCGCCAGTTGCTGCATGGCCTCGGTCACCTGCTGCGATAACTTTTTCGCCGCTTTGCTGCGCCCGGCGCTAAGTTTCTTCGCTTCCGCCATGCATGCCGCGTGGGCTTGCAGTTCGCGCGTGCGCAGCACGGCGGCGTCGCCGACTGCGCCCAGTTCATCCAGCCGCGCACGGGCCTTGTCCAAAACTTCCGGCAGTTGCTCGGGCGTGACGCGGAATTTGCGCGCCGCTGAATGAATGGCGTCCAGCCGCTGCTCGGTCTCGCGCAGCCGCTGCGGGTCAATGTCCAGCCGTTCGCCGTAATGGCGCAGCGCATACACCGCCTCCTGCAACTGGATTTGCGCCGGTTCCAGCACATCGAGAATCTGCCTCAGACCCGCATCGTGTTCGATGAGGTTGTTGAGCCGGGTAATGACGCCGTTGAGTTGCGCGAGACTCGCGCCCTCGCCTTCCGACAGCGTTTCAAGGCCGTACTGCGCCGCCTCGATCAGGCTTGCCGCGTGCGCCAGGCGCGCATGCTCGCTGAGCAGCGACTGCCATTCATCGGTGGTGAAATTGAGCGCCTCCAGATCACGCACCTGCCATTCGAGTTGGTCGCGCTCGGCAGCGAACGCCGCAGCATTGGCCTCGAAGGCGCTGCGCTGTTCGCTCAACCGCCGCCATTCGCGGAATTGCTGCGCCGTCTTCGCGGCCTGGTCGTCGAGCCCGCCGTAGGCGTCGACCAGTTCGCGCTGCGCCGCCGCGCGCGTGAGCGACTGGTGCTGATGCTGGCCGTGGATATCGACCAGAAATTCGCCGGCCTCGCGCAACTGCGCCAGCGTCGCGGCACGGCCGTTGATGAAACCGCGCGAGCGCCCCGCGGCATCGATCACGCGCCGCACCAGAAACGCGTCGTCCTCTGCGGTAAGTTCGTTGGCCTCGAGCCAGCTCCGCAGTTGCTTCAGCCTGCCGATGTCGAACTCGGCGCTGATCTCGGCGCGTTCCGCGCCCTGGCGCACCACCAGCGCCTCACCGCGCTCGCCCAGCACCAGCGCCAGCGCATCGATGAGGATGGACTTGCCGGCGCCGGTTTCGCCCGTGAGCACCGTGAACCCCGCGGCGAACTCGAGATCCATGCGGTCGACGATGACAAAGTCGCGGATGTTCAGGCTGCGCAGCATGCTTGCGAGTAGGCGGTTAGCGGTTAGCGGTTAGCGGTAAAATCCAGGCATCGCTGACCGCTTACCGCTCACAGCTTGCCGCTCCCTCAGTCCCTGTTCCATTTCAGTTTCTCCCGCAGCATGCCGTAATAGCTGTGCCCGACCGGGTGCAGCAGGCTGATGTTGTGCGGGTAGCGCCGCACCACCACGCGGTCGCCCTGCTGCAGGTCGAAATGCGAATGGCTGTCAAAGTGAGCGTGGGGATCGCCCGCGCTGCGCACCACCAGCTCGACCGTGCAATCGCTGCTGATGACGATGGGCCGATTGGACAGCGTGTGCGGGCATACCGGCACCAGCGATATCACGTTGAGCGAGGGATGGACGATGGGCCCGCCCGAAGACAGCGCGTAGGCGGTGGAACCGGTGGGCGTGGCGACGATCAGACCGTCGGCGCGCTGGTTGTAGATGTACTGGCCATCAATTCGCACCTCGAACTCGATCATGCTGCCATTGACGCCCTTGCTGATGACGACATCGTTGAACGCGAGCACGTCGAATACGCGCTCCTCGCTTTTGCCATTTCCACTGTACACTTCCGAATGCAGCAGCATGCGGTCCTCGGTGACGAACTCGCCGTCGAGGATGGTGCCCATGGTCTCAATCATGGTGTCGACCGAAATGTCGGTGAGAAAACCCAGACGCCCCTGGTTGATGCCGACCAGGGCGACGTCGTAGGGCGCGAAAGTACGGGCGATATTGAGCATGGTGCCGTCGCCGCCGATCACGATCGCGAGATCGGCCTGCTGCCCCAGTTCTTCGAGACGCAACACCGGATATTTGCAGTCGGCGATGTGGCCGCCGGTGAGCCGGTCGATCAGCACCCTGACCTTGCGCTTTTCGAGGAACTGCGCAAGTTCGAGCAAAGGCCCGACGATTTCCGGGCTTTTGTATTTGCCGATCAAAGCGACGGTTTTAAATGACATTTTCATGCCGGAATTAAACCATAATTCGTCCATCTGTGGTGATCGGCAAACGGCCGGCGGCTCAAGCAGTTACCGCAATTCAACGGCTTGCGATGGGGCGCTCACTGCCCGCCCGTTTTGTGTAGAATGGGTTTTGAAGATTTCTTCCGCATCATCATATGCCAGGCGATCTCACCAACATTAACGAACGCGCACAGATTCTGCTCAAGACGCTGGTCGAGCGCTATATCGCGGATGGCCAGCCGGTCGGTTCGCGCGCGTTATCCAAGTATTCCGGCCTCGATCTCTCGCCTGCCAGCATCCGCAACGTGATGGCCGACCTCGAGGAAATGGGCTTTATCGCCAGCCCGCATACCTCGGCGGGTCGCGTGCCGACCGCGCGCGGCTACCGTTTCTTCGTCGATACGCTGCTCAAGATCAAACCGCTGGCCACGATTGAAATCAGCCAGCTCGAAGGCCAGTTGCACGTGGACAATACCCAGAAGCTCGTCACTTCGGCCTCGCACATCCTGTCCGACCTCACGCGCTTCGCCGGGGTGGTAATGACGCCGCGGCGCAGCGCGGGCTTTCGCCACATCGAATTTCTCCAGCTCTCCGAAACGCGCATCCTGCTCATCCTAGTGACGCCCGAGGGCGACGTGCAGAACCGCATCATCTTCACCGAAAAATCATACACGCCGGCGGAACTGGTCGAAGCCGCCAACATCCTCAACCAGAATTACGCCGGGATGACTTTCGACGAAATCAGGAAGCGCGTGCACGAGGAACTCAGGAAGTTGCGCGAAGACATGTCTCAACTCATGACCGCGGCGCTCGATGCCGGCAGCCAGGCTGCGAGCGAATCCGCCGATGAAGTGGTGATATCGGGGGAACACAACCTGCTCGACGTGCAGGATCTTTCGTCCAACATGGCCAACCTGCGCAAACTGTTCGACCTGTTCGAGCACAAGACAGGACTGCTGCAGATCCTCGACATCTCGAATCGCGCGCACGGCGTGCAGATTTTCATCGGCGGCGAGTCGGGGCTGGTGCCGCTCGACGAATGCAGCGTGGTGACCGCGCCCTACGAGGTCGACGGGCAGATCGTCGGCACCGTCGGCGTCATCGGCCCCACGCGCATGGCCTACGAGCGGGTCATCCCCATCGTCGACATCACGGCGAAGCTGCTGAGCAGCGCGCTTGCCCAGCGCTGACGCGGAGAGGAGAGAGGTGATAGGCGAGAAGCGGGAAGACGACGGACTCCGGAGCATGCATCCGGGTTCCTCCTCTCTCCTCTCTCCTCTCTCCTCTCGGTGAAAACGGTCGATGTCCCGCTCTCAGCCCGAACCCTCCCACACCCACGGTACGCCGCCGCGCATCGGCGTCCTGCTCATCAACCTGGGCACGCCGGAAGCGCCGACCGCGCCCGCGGTGCGCGCCTACCTCAAGGAGTTTCTGTCCGATCCGCGCGTGGTCGAGATCCCGCGGGCGCTGTGGTGGGTGATCCTCAACGGTTTCGTGCTGACCAAACGCCCCAAGGCTTCCGCCGAACGTTATGCGCAGATCTGGCTGGGCGACGGCTCGCCGCTCAGGGTGCATACCGAGCGCCAGGCGATATTGCTGCGAGGCTATCTCGGCGAGCGCCTCAAATTTCCGCTGGTGGTGGATTACGCCATGCGCTACGGCCAGCCGTCGATCGCCGGCAAGCTCGCGCAACTCAAAGCCCAGAACTGCGATCGCATCCTGCTGCTGCCGCTATATCCGCAGTACTCGGCGAGCACCACGGCGACGGCGTTCGACCAGGCGTTTGCCTGGATGGCGCAAATGCGCAATCAGCCGGCGGTGCGCACCGTCAGGCATTTTCACGATCATCCCGGCTACATCGGCGCGCTGGCGCAGAACATTCGCGACTACTGGATGAAAAGCGGCCGCCCCGACCGCCTGATCATGAGTTTTCACGGCGTGCCGCGCTTCACGCTCGACCGCGGCGACCCCTATCACTGCGAATGCCATAAAACCGGGCGGCTGGTGGCCGAGGCGCTGCAACTCAAGCCCGAGCAGTACCACATCGCTTTCCAGTC
>CAKKQX010000102.1 GCA_919902235.1 Burkholderiales bacterium | reverse complement strand
GGAGAGCAGCACGACGGCTTTATTCATGAATGCAGATCAAAACCTGTGGACAGGATTAACAGGATTTTTCATTGCCCGGGGATCAATCCTGCGAATCCTGAAGAATCCTGTTAATCCTGTCTATTGGTTTTTTCATCGGCGCCAGCAGGAATCAGCGGCCGCGCGCCTCGCCCCACAGTTGTTTGTGCAATTGCACCTGCATGCGCACCGGCAGGCGGTCGCGCAGTATCCACCCGGCCAGTGTTTGCGCCGGCAGGTCATGGTAGGACGGCGAAAAAAGCACCGGGCAGATTGCCTCCAGCCTGCGCCCGGCGAGCACCTGTTTTGCCCAGGCATAGTCGTCCTCGTCGCACAACACGAACTTGATTTCGTCATGCGGCGTGAGATGCGCCAGGTTGTTCCACAGATTTTTTTCAACCTCGCCCGATGCCGGCGTCTTGATATCGAGAATTTTCGAAACGCGCAGGTCAACCCCGGATACGTCGAGCGCGCCGCCGGTTTCCAGCGACACCGCGTAGCTGCGATCAGCGAGCGCCTTGAGCAGCGCCGGACAGCCCTTCTGCGCCAGCGGCTCGCCGCCGGTGACGGTCACATAGCGCGTCCGATATGCCGCAACCTCGGCCAGCACGTTGTCCAGCGTGCGCGATTCGCCGCCGTGAAAAGCGTAGGCGGTATCGCAGTACACGCAGCGCAAGGGGCAGCCGGTGAGGCGCACGAACACGGTGGGCAGGCCGACACGGCTGGTTTCGCCCTGCAGCGAGAAGAAAACTTCGGTAATGCGCAGGCTCAGCGCGGGAACCGGTGTGCCGGAGACTGCTTTATCGGGAAAGTTGCCCATGATGGATGACAGGTAAGCGGTGAGCGGGAAAGCTTGCCGGAATTTTACCGCTTACTGCTTACTGCTCACTTGAGAGTCGCCAGCCGGCGCCTGGCTTTTTCCGCCGCCTCGCTCGCGGGGAAGCGCGCAACCAGTCCGTCCAGGGTCTTTTTCGCCGACGCGGTATCGCCCATTTCCATCTGCGAGCTGGCGATGTTGAGCAGGGCGTCGGGCACCGACGAACTCTCGGGGTAGGTTTTGATCAGCGTTTGCTGGCTGGCGATCGCGTTCTTGAAGTCGCGCAAATTGAAATACGAATCGCCTATCCAGTACTGGGCGCGCGGCGCCAGTGTGCTCTTGGGATACTGCGCGAGAAAAGCCTGAAATGCGGCGATCGTGCCCTGATAATTGCCGATGCGGCGCTGGTTCTGCGCCGCCTCGTAAGCGCGGCCTTCGTCGCCCGGCGCAGCAGGCGCGCCTTGCGCCGGGGCGGCGGAAGAAGCTGCCGGCGCAGGAGCGGCGGGAACAGGCGAAGAGGGTGGCGCAGACGCCGCCGGCTGCTCCAGGCGCCGCAGTCGCGTATCAAGATCGACGTACATGTCGCGCTGACGCTTGGCCGTGCCGTCGATATTGTTGCCGAGCACCTCGATCTGGCCGCGCAGGCTTTTCACTTCCTGCCTGAACAGCTCGAACTGGGTGGCGAGATCCAGCACCGGCTGGTTCTTAAGCGACTCCTCGATCCTGGCCATGCGCGCAACGAGTTCCTCGTGCTGCTGCCTGAGCCCATCGATACGCTTTTGCTGCTCGGCAATCTGTTTGCGCGCGGTGTCATCGCCGCCGAACAGTTGCGCATAGCCGGCAAAGGGCACAGTCAGAACGGCCGCGAGCGCGGCCATGGACAAGAGCGCCGCCGCGGACTTTCGCCTCTCGCCTCTCGCCTCTCGCCTCACGCTTTACTCGCCCTGATAGACGATATCGGCACGACGATTCTCGGAGAATGCGGTCTCGGAACTGCCCTGCGCTCTTGGCTTCTCCTCGCCAAAGCTCACGGGTTCGATCTGCGCAGCGCCGGCGCCCAGCAATTGCATCATCTGCTTCACCGCGTCGGCGCGACGCTGGCCGAGCGCAAGGTTGTATTCGCGGCTGCCGCGCTCGTCGGTGTTGCCCTGGACGGCGACCTTGGCCGCGCGGTTCTGGGACAGATACTTGGCGTGCGCCGTCACCACGGGCTTGTATTCATCCTTGATGATATTGCTGTCGTAGTCGAAATAGATGCTGCGCTTGGACAGGATGTTGTTGGGATCCTTGAGCGGATTGGCGCTGACGCTCGAGGTGCCCAGCGGTTTGGAAGTTACGCCGCTGTCTGACGGCTTGGTTGCCGGCTTGGCCGGAGCCTCAGCCGAAGGGCTGCGATCCTCGACCGCGGCGCCGTCCTGTTCCTTGGTCGGTGTGCTGCTGCAGCCCGCCAGCACGCCCGCCAGCAATAATAAACCCGCAATAAGCTTCTTCATCGATTGACTCCTAGTAAAAAAACCCCTGTGTATCTTTTATCACTTGCTGATTAGCGGACCCCACGCCGGTTCACGCACATCTCCGGCATCTTCAGTGAACCGCTGCTTGACTCGGCCGTCGCTCGATACTGCGGCCAATATACCACGCCCCCTCACCTCGCTCGCGTAGAGGATCATCTTGCTGTTCGGCGCAAAACTCGGTGATTCGTCTATGCCGCCGTCGGTCAGCGCCTGCACCTGGCGCGAGGCAAAATCCTGCACCGCGACGCTGTAACGATTGCCGTTGCGCTGTATGAAGGTAAAGCTCTTGCCGTCGGGGCTGTGCCTTGGCGACACGTTGTAACTGCCCTCGAATGTCAGGCGCTGCGGCTGGCCGCCGGAGGCGGCAACGCGATAAATCTGCGGACTGCCGCCGCGATCGGAAGTGAAAATGATCGATTGTCCGTCCGGTGAAAAGTTGGGTTCGGTATCGATCGCCGAATTGGTGGTGAGCCGTGTCGGCGTGCCGCTGCCGTCGGCATTGATCAGATAAAGCTGCGAGCCGCCGTCCTTGGTCAGCGTCACCGCCAGGCGCCTGCCGTCGGGCGCCCATGCGGGAGCGCTGTTGCTGCCCCAGAAATTGGCCACCGCCTGGCGGCCGCCGGTAGTGAGCGACTGCACGTAGACCACCGGCTTTTTCTGCTCGAACGACACATAGGCGAGACGCGTGCCATCGGGCGACCACGCCGGAGAAATGATGGGCTCGTTGGAAGCGAGCACGGTCTGCGCGCCGTAGCCGTCGGCGTCCGCCACATGCAGTTCGAAGCGCTTGCCCTTCTTCACGATGTAGGTGATGCGCGTCGCGAACACGCCGGCATCGCCGGTCAGTTTTTGGTAGATCACGTCTGCGATCTTGTGCGCGGTCAGCCGCAACTGGGCGGCGGTCGCGAAATACACGAAACCGGCAAGCTGGGTCTGCTTGACCGCGTCCATCAGGCGGAAGCGGATGTCGTAGCGGCCGTCGGGCAACAGCGTGACGGTGCCGATGACCACGGCCTCGGCACCGCGCGCGCGCCACTGCGGATAATTGACCTGATCGGGCTCGTATGGCATCGGCACCATGCCGCCGGCATCGATGATTTTGAACAGCCCGCTGCGCGCCAGATCGGCGGCCACGACCGGGGTGATTTTCTGTGCTAGGCCGTCTTCGGCGCGGAACGGCGCTATCGCAATCGGAGTCTGGCTGGCGCCACCACCGATGATTTCGATGGTGAGTACGGCATGCGAGGCAGTGGGAACCGCGAGTAGCACAAACCAAAAAACAGCGCTTAGTTTATTGATTAAATGTGAAAAATTCATAGCGTGATTATGTCATCCATCTTAGTCTTGTTTACTCTTTGGGTCGGAATTTGAGATTCAGTTCCCGCACTTCGCTAAACGCCACCCCCGCCGGCGGCGACGGCAGCGGCGATGCCTTGCGGATGGCGCGCTCCACCGCCTCGTCGTAAGCGGCAATACCGCTGCTGCGCTTCAAGGTCACATTCAGCACTTCCCCGCCCGGAATCTGCACCACATCGAACTGGGCCTCAGGGTTGCCCTGCATATTTGGCGGTAGCACGACGTTGCGCCTGATTTTTTCGCGGATGCCGTTGACATAGGCATCCATAGCCTTGGTCTGTGCCGTCCGCTTCTCCTGTGCGACGCGCTGCAGCGCGTCTTCCTTTTCTTTGGCGGCCCTGGCCTCGGCCTCTTTGGCCTGCTTTTCCTTCAGCGCCGCCGCTTCACGCGTTTTTTTCTCGGCGCGCGTCTTGGTTTCAAGCTTTTCCAGTTCCTTCTTTTTCTCCACCTCTTTCTGCTTGCGCTCCTTCTCGAGCTTTTCCTTTTGCAGTGCGATGTCGGGCTTGGGTTCCGGCTTGGGTTCGGCTTTGGGCGGCGGCTTGGGCTCCACTTTGGGAACCGGTTTCGGCGGCTCCGGCGGCGGCTTGATCTGCGGCGGCGGCCCGGCGATCGGCTGCGGCAGCGGCGGCAAATCGCTCCACAGTTCGACGATCATCGCGGAGTCAATGTGTTTCTTCTGCCACGAAAATCCGAAAATCAACAGCGCCAGAAACATGACATGCATCACCAGCGCCAGCGCGCCAGAGAGCTTGCGTTCCTTCGATGTGACTTCGTCGTAGGTCATCGGACCCTATTCTGGCGTGTGCGAATTGACGAAATAGAATCCTAACTCCGGGGTTTCGCCAACAGGCCCACTTTCTTCACCTGATTCTGCTGCAGCATGTCCATCACTTCCAGCACCGCCTCATAGCGCACATCCTTGTCGGCGGCGATCACCACCGCCTGCTGCGGATTCTGCTGCTGTTTCTGACGGATTGCCTGCAGCAGTTCGGCGCGCGTGAGCTTGCGCTCCGCCGCGCCCTTGTCGCGGTCGCGCAGCCACAGCGAGCGGTCGGTGTGTATGGATACTTCAAGCGGCGCCACCGGCGGGTCCGAGGTCTTGCCCACCTGCGGCAACTCGATCTGGCCGGGATTGACGAGCGGCGCGGTAATCATAAAAATCACCAGCAGCACCAGCATCACGTCGATATAGGGCACGACGTTGATCTGGTTCATGAGCCGCCGACCGCCGCGTTTTTCGATCATCATGCGCGTGCCCCCCGGGCCCGGAGAGGAGAAAGGAGAGGGGAGAGAGGGGGAAAAGCCGTGCGCGCACCGCCGAATGGGGTTCCATCGCTTCCCGCCTCTCGCCTCTCGCCTCTCGCCTCTCGCGTGGTCATCAGTGCACCTGTCGCTGCAGAATGTTCGAGAACTCCTCCATGAAGGTCTCGAAACGCGTGGCCAGCCGGTTGACGTCGCCGGCGAAACTGTTGTACGCGACCACCGCCGGGATGGCGGCGAACAAACCCATTGCGGTCGCGATCAGCGCCTCGGCGATGCCCGGCGCGACCGCGCCCAGCGTCGCCTGGGCGACGTTGGCCAGCCCGCGGAAGGAATTCATGATGCCCCACACCGTTCCGAACAGGCCGACGTACGGGCTGACCGACCCCACCGAGGCGAGAAAAGACAAATACGATTCCAGCCTTTCCATTTCGCGCTGATAGGTCGCGCGCATGGCGCGCCGTGTGCCGTCCATCAGCACGCTGATGTCCGTGCCGGGCTGTTTCTTGTGTTTGGCGAATTCGCGGAATCCCGCCTCGAAAATACGCTCGAGACTGCCCGCCGAGCTGCGCGAGTTGACCGCGCGCTGATACAGCTCGTTCAAGTCGGCGCCGCTCCAGAATTCCTTTTCAAACTCGTCGGCGAGCCGGGTGGCGCGCTTGAACGTGAAAATCTTGAGGAAGATGTAGTACCACGAAAACAGCGAGGCCAGCAGCAGCGCCAGCATGACGAGCTGCACCAGCACGCTGGCGCCGGTGATGAGGCTGAGCACCGACATGTCATGGGTAACGGTTGGGTTCACGCTAGGGTCCTTATTTTTGTCATGATCGCCTGCGGTATTCTAACGGGCTTGAATGTGGCGGTATTGACGCATACCACCTTGACTTCCGCGGCAACCAGCTCCTCGTCATCGCGCATCACGCGCTGCGCTACCAGAATCTGACTGGCGCCCACCTTAACGAGTTCCACCGTGACCTGCAAGCTGTCGTTAAACAGCGACGGTTTGATGTACTCGATGGCCACCGCGCGCACCACAAACACGGCCTGGTGGCGCGTGGCCAGCTCGGTCTGCTCGAAGCCGAGCGCGCGCAGCCATTCGGTGCGCGCCCGCTCCAGAAACCGCAGGTAATTGGCGTAATAGACCACGCCGCCGCTGTCGGTGTCTTCGTAATAAACGCGAATGGGCCAGGCGAAACTGTGCCGGCCTGTAGTAGCGGTTCTCACGCGGCGGACTTCCACGACGGAAATCGTAAGCGGTAAGCAGGGAGCAGCAAACGGGTGGCCAAGTCAAAGGTCAGTTTGCTGCTCACCGCTTACTGCTCACTGCTCACCGCCCTCAGGTTTGCCGTCCCACAACTCCGGCATGCCGGCGGCATGCGGCTGGGCCAATCCGAAGTGGCGGTAGGCGGAAGCCGTGGCCACCCGGCCGCGCGGCGTGCGCTGCAGATGGCCTTGCTGAATGAGGAAGGGTTCGATAACGTCCTCTATGGTGTCACGCTCCTCGCCGATGGCGGCCGCCAGGTTGTCGACGCCGACCGGCCCGCCGCCGAACTTCCCGATCACCGCCTGCAGCAGCTTGCGGTCCATGACATCGAGTCCGAGGACATCGACATCGAGCATGAGAAGCGCGGCATCGGCGACCTCGCGCGTGACCTTGCCCTGGGCTTTCACTTCGGCAAAATCGCGCACCCGCCGCAGCAGACGGTTCGAGATGCGTGGAGTGCCACGTGAGCGGCCCGCGATTTCGCGCGCGCCCTCGGCACTGGTTTCGACTTCCAGCAGCCGCGCCGAGCGCTGCACGATAAGCATAAGCTCGTCCGGCGAGTAAAACTCCAGGCGCGACACGATGCCGAAGCGGTCGCGCAGCGGATTGGTGAGCATGCCGGCGCGGGTGGTGGCGCCGACCAGGGTGAACGGCGGCAGATCGAGCCTGACCGAGCGCGCTCCGGGACCCTCGCCTATCATGATGTCGATCTGGAAATCCTCAAGCGCGGGATACAGGATTTCCTCGACCACCGGCGACAGCCGATGGATTTCGTCGATGAACAGCACGTCGTTGGGTTCGAGGTTGGTGAGAATGGCCGCAAGATCTCCCGCGCGCTCCAGCACCGGGCCGGAGGTGTGCCGCAGGTTTACGCCCATTTCTCGCGCAATGATGTGGGCAAGCGTGGTTTTGCCCAGCCCCGGCGGGCCGAACAGCAGTACGTGGTCGAGGGCTTCGCGCCGCCTGCGCGCGGCCTCGATGAAAATCGACAGCTGCCCGCGAATCTTCTCCTGGCCGATATACTCGTCCAGCGCTTTCGGCCGCAGCGCGCGCTCGAAGGCTTCTTCCTGGGGCGAAGCCGGCACGGCGGAAATCAGGCGATCGGTTTCTATCATGCGGGGGAGAGGCGATAGGCGATAGGCGATAGACGAAAAACTGGCAAGCTGGCACATCCGGGCGCTTTCCCGCCTCTCACTTCTCGCCTCTCGCCTGTCCTGTATATGCTCATTGCTTCGACAATAACTTCAGCGCCTGGCGAATACCCTCGTTCACGTTGGCTTCCGGCGGCAGCTGTTTAATGGCCCACGCCGCCTCCTTGTCATTGTACCCCAGCGCCAGCAGCGCATTGACGATGTCGTTGCCGGAACTGCCGGCGCCCGCAGTGGCGGTCATGACAATCTTCAGGTCGAGCTTGTCGCGCAATTCCAGCAACAGGCGCTCGGCGGTCTTTTTGCCGATGCCCGGGATTTTGGTGAGGCGCCCGCTGTCCTGCCCGCTTACTGCCTGATGCAGGTCGGCAACGCTCATGCCCGAAAGCACCGCCAGCGCAGTGCGCGCGCCGACGCCGGAAATCCTGAGCAGCTGGCGGAACACCGCGCGCTCCTGCTCGGTGGCGAATCCATAGAGATGGTGCGCGTCTTCGCGCACGATCATATGGGTCAGCAACACCACTTCCGCACCGGTGGCCGGAAGCTGGTAAAACGTGCTCATGGGCACGCCGATCTCGTAGCCGACGCCATGCACGTCGAGCACGATCTGCGGCGGTTGTTTCGCAACGAGTATCCCGCTTAATCGTCCGATCAAACCAGTCTCCCCTTCTTCATGCGGTAGCCTGTGGTTGCAAGTTTACCCAGGCCCTGACCGCCATGGGCGTGGCAAATGGCGCATGCCAGGGCATCGGCCGCGTCGGGACTGGGATCGCCCGCGAGCCCGAGCAGACGCTTCACCATTGCCTGCACCTGCTCTTTCCTGGCATGACCGCTGCCCACCACCGCCTGCTTGACCTGCAGCGCAGTGTACTCGGAGACCGGCAGCCCGCGCAGCACGGCGGCGCAGATCGCCGTGCCGCGCGCCTGGCCGAGCAACAACGTCGACGCCGGGTTGACGTTGACGAAGACCTTCTCGATGGCGACCTGCTCCGGGCTGCATCCGCTGATCACCTCGGTCAGGCCGTCAAGTATCACCTTGAGACGATCGCTCAGTTCGCCGCCGGGCGTCCTGATACAGCCGCTGGTGACGTAAGTGAGCTTGTGCCCGGTTTTGTCGAGAACACCAAATCCGGTAATACGCAGCCCCGGGTCGATGCCGAGAATTCGCGTGCGCGAATTCGGAGAGGAGAGAGGCGAAAGGCGAGAGGCGGGGGACGGTGATTGCGAAGCGCGCTTCATCCTGCCGCACCTTTTCTACGCTCCGCATTAATTAAGCCGCCGATCAGCCCGAACACCCTGTCAATGATCTCGTCGATTACAGCGGTATCCTGTGCATAGGCCAACTCTCTGGCAAGAACGATATAGGTATCGAGTTCAGTCAGCGAACCCCGCGCAATCACGAAAAACCGGATCCGGTCTTTAACGCCATTGCGGCCTACGCCTTCCGCAATATTTGCCGGGATTGATATGGCCGCACGCCGCATTTGGCTGGTGAGCCCATATATTTCACTTTGCGGGAATCGTTCTGAAAGCGCATACACTGCTTTGACTAAGGCAATAGCCTGTTGCCAGACGACAAGATTATGGTGCGCACGCGACATTCACTCTCCTCTCGCCTCTCCCCTGTCGCCTCTCTAACCGCCGTCAATAACGGCAGTGGTGTAAACATCCTGCACATCGTCGACAGCCTCCAGCGCGTCCAGGAGTTTCTGCATGCGCGCCG
>CAKKQX010000101.1 GCA_919902235.1 Burkholderiales bacterium | reverse complement strand
TGTTCTTCCTGACGTTCTGCAGTTTCATCGGCATGGGCAAGGAACCCCCGTTCAAGATTGTCGCGGCGATGATGCTTGGTTTCGCGCTGGCTGCCGTCGGAATCGACACCGTGACCGGGCAACTGCGCCTGATTTTCGGCTGGCATGAACTGATGCGCGGCTTTGATTTCCTGATTGCGGTGATCGGCCTGTTCGGAATCGGCGAGATTCTGCTGTCGATGGAGGAGGGATTGTCCTTTTCCGGCAGGAGCGCCAGCATCAATCCGAAAATCGTGATAGAAACCTGGAAAAAACTGCCAAAATACTGGGCGACTTCACTGCGCAGTTGCGTAATCGGCTGCTGGATGGGGATTACCCCCGGTGGCGCGACCCCGGCTTCCTTTATGAGCTATGGCATCGCCAAGCGCATGTCCCCGGATGGCGCCAAATTTGGCACCGGCGTGCAGGAAGGCGTGGTGGCGCCGGAGACCGCCGCGCATGCCGCCGGCACCGCTGCATTGTTGCCGATGCTTTCGCTTGGCATTCCCGGATCGCCGACGGCCGCCGTGCTGCTGGGCGGCCTGTTGATCTGGGGCCTGCAGCCGGGCCCGCTGCTGTTCGTTGAACAAAAAGACTTCGTGTGGGGCCTGATCGCCAGCATGTATCTGGGCAACATCGCCGGACTGATCATCGTGCTGACCTGCGTGCCGCTGTTCGCGGCAATCCTGCGCGTGCCGTTCTCCATAATCGCGCCGGTCATCATCGTGATCTGCGCGATCGGCGCGTACACCGTGCATAATGCCATGCTCGACATCTGGCTCATGCTGTTGTTCGGCGTCGCGGGCTACGCGTTCAAGAAGCTGGCCTATCCGCTGGCGCCGCTGGTGCTGGCGCTGGTGCTGGGCGACCAGGCTGAGAGCGCGTTCCGCCAGTCGATGCTGATCTCCCAAGGAGACGTGCGGGTGTTCTTTTCCAACTGGCTGGTCGGCGGCATCATGGCGCTGGGACTGCTGATGCTGTTCTGGCCGCTGATCGCCAAGGCGAAGGCCCGTCTGCGCGGCGCGTGAGCGCGGAGTGCTAGATTTTGCCGCGCCGCTTGAGGCGGCTCAGGGTTTCGGGTGACAGGTTGAGGTAGGACGCCAGCTCTTTCTTGGGCAGGCGGCCGGCAAGTTCGGCGTGTTTGCGCATGAAGCGCTGTATGCGTCCGGGTGCGTCGAGCAGGTGCAGGGTGATGGTGTGCGCCATGACCTCGCTCATCAGTTTCATGAGCTCGAATTCGAACACGTTTTTGATCCTGGGGTGCGCGTCGAGAAAGCTTATCCATTGCTGCATCGACAGCTTTACGACACGCACCTTGGTGACGGCGCGAATCGAGTAGGGAATGGGTGTTTTCAGGCGCCATGCCGCATAACTCGTGTCGATATCGCTTTCGGCGGCGAAACGCAGGATCATTTCCTTGCCCTGGGCGTTCGATACCACGCGCTTGAGTATGCCCTCGGTGATGAAATACTGCTCCATCGCGAGGTCGCCCTGATGTTCGAGCGCCTCACCCTTGGAGTAGTCGGTGATTTCGACGATCGGCTCAAGTTCCTGCCATTGCGCCGCGTTCAGGTGTTTCAGTATCAGGTTCTGCCTGAGCTGAACACGGATGATGCGGGCTTCGGGATGTTGGATCAGAGCGGGCATATCTAACGGCGGCGCAAATTGCGACCACGGAATTATAACGTAAAAGGGGTAAAACTTGACCGCGGTCAAGAGTGCATTTGCATGCTGCGCCCTATGATAAGTGCGGGTAAATCACAGCCACAATCACAGCCACATTTAGATGGCCTGGATCTGCCGTGAATTGAGGAAATTGCACCCTACTCTTTACCTTCCGCGGCAGATATCCATTGGAAAAACACTTGTTCAATTGACTGCGAAAACGCGAGGCACCTCACCATGACGGATCTCAGCATGACAACCGATGCACAATCACAAGAAGTAACCGACGGCTTTCACCTGGTCATCGATGCCCTCAAACTCAACGGCATCGACACGA
>CAKKQX010000100.1 GCA_919902235.1 Burkholderiales bacterium | reverse complement strand
GGCGCTGCGGCTGGAGGAGGCCGCAACACTGCTGGCGGGCGCGCATGCGGTGGCCGGGCTCGATACCGGATTGACCCATCTTGCTGCCGCGCTGAACGTTCCCACCGTGGGTATCTACTGCGCCACCGATCCTCGCGCCACCGGCATTTACGGTTGCCCGCGCGCGGTGAATCTGGGCGACATCGGCAGGCCGCCGGCGGTGCGCGAGGTTACGGTGGCACTCGAGCAGTTGTTGGCAAGTAGCCGCGACATTCCTTCCCCCTTGAACGATCAGTTGTCAGCGCGGAGCCGTGACATTCCTTCCCCCTTGATGGGGGAAGGCTAGGATGGGGGTGGTTCGCATATCATGCCCGCACCGGCAAAAATCAGAAATTTCTCCCGCAGCCTGCGAAAGAATCCGACTGATGCGGAAAAGAAACTATGGGCACATCTTCGCCGCAAACAAGTCAGCGGCCACAGATTTCGCCGCCAACATCCGCTCGGGCGATATATTGTCGATTTTATTTGCCTGGAAGCAAAGCTGATTGTGGAAATCGACGGAGGACAGCATGCCGGGTCCGTTCTCAATGACGCGCAAAGAACGCAGTGGCTTCAGCGGCAGGGATTCAGAGTGGCGCGCTTTTGGAACAATGAAGTGTTGGAGAGTACCGAAGCGGTGTTGACAGAGATAGCCAGGTTGTTGGTTCCGCAAGATTTTCCCCCTCCCTATCCCTCCCCCGCTTGCGGGGGAGGGGATGGCAATACTGGCGGGGGAGGAGATGGAAAAACCGGGGCGGGGGATGGTAATGTCGGCAGGCGAAATGAGAAATCAGGGGCGTTATGATGCGCGTGGCCTACACGCTTTTGCTTTATCTGCTGCTGCCGCGCGTGCTGTGGCACCTGCTGTGGCGCGCGCGCAAACAGCCGGCATACCTGAAGAATATTCCGCAGCGCTTCGGTTATTACCAGCATAAAAATAAGGATAAAGACAGGCGGCCGCTGATCTGGGTGCATGCGGTATCCGTCGGTGAAACGCGGGCGGCGGCGCCGCTGATTCGCGCCTTGCGGCAAAAATATCCCGGGCGGCAGATTCTGCTCACGCATATGACGCCGACCGGCAGTGAAACCGCAGAGGCGCTGTTCGGCGACAATGTGCTGCGCTGTTATCTGCCGTACGATTATCCCGGTGCCGTGGCGCGGTTTCTCGACCACTTCCGGCCGCAGGCCGGCCTGCTGATGGAGACCGAAATCTGGGCCAACCTGATTCATGCCTGCCGGCGGCGCAACATCCCGCTGCATCTCGTCAACGCCCGGCTGTCGCAGAAATCCTATTTGAAATATTCGCGCTTCGCCGGACTCGCGCGCGCCAGCCTGCGTGAACTCGCCTTGGTCGCAGCACAGAGCGCGGAGGACGCGCAACGCCTGACGGCGCTGGGCGCCGAGAAAGTCGAGGTTACCGGCAATCTGAAATTCGATTTCGAGCTGCCGGCTGAAGAAATCGAACAGGGCAAAGCCTGGCGCGCGTCATACAGTGGCGAGAGGCCGGTTTTGCTTGCCGCCAGCACGCGCGACGGCGAGGAAGAACTGCTGCTCGATCACCTGCTGCAGGTGGAACCGTCGTCGCTGTTGGCCGTCATCGTGCCGCGCCACCCGCAGCGATTTGAAGCGGTCGCAACATTGCTGGAACGCCGGGGCATCCGCTATCAGCGCCGCAGCGCCAACACGGCGATTGTGGCGGAGACGCAGGTGGTGCTGGGCGACAGCATGGGGGAGATGTTTGCTTATTACGCCGCCTGCGACATCGCGTTCATCGGCGGCAGCCTGCTGTCGTTCGGCGGACAAAACCTGATCGAAGCCTGCGCCGCGGGCAAGCCGGTGTTGATCGGGCCGCACACTTACAATTTCAGCGAGGCAACGGAACTGGCCGTGGCGTGCGGCGCGGCGCTACGGGTGGCCGATGCGGAAACGCTGGTGCGGGAAGCGCGGCGTCTGCTCAGCGACCCGCAGGAGTTGACGCGCATGTCCGATGCCGCGCTGGCATTTACCCGCAAGCATCGTGGTGCAACGGCACGGACGCTGGAGTTGCTGCATTTTTAATCAGCCCCGGCAATCGGACGTTGCCGCCCACTACCCGCGCTGCTCAGCTCACTTGCGATCCAGCCACGCATTGACCTTGACCAGATCTTCCTCGGCCAGCCTGCCCACCGCGGCTTTCAGGCGCAGCAGGGACAGCGTGTAATTGTAGGTCGCCTGCGCCAGATCGCGCCGGGTGCTGAACAGTTGCTGCTGGGCATTGAGCACATCGACCTGGGTTCTGACGCCGACTTCCAGTCCCAGCCGCGTGGAATCGAGCGAACTCTGGCTGGACACCAGCGCTGCTTGCAGCGCTTGGACCTGGGCTACGCCATTCGTCACCCCGAGAAATGCCTGCCGGGTGTTGAGTTCCGCAGTGCGTCGCGCGTTTTCCAGGTCCTGGCGCGCCTTGTCCTGGTTGGCGAGCGCCTCCCGAACGCGCGATGAGGTCAGGCCGCCCTGATAAATTGGCACGGCCAGTTGCAGGCCGACGACGCGGCTGGTGGTGTCGTTGCCGAAACCGCCCTGGATGCCCGACCCCGAGCCGCTGTCGCTGTAGCTGGCAAACGCGTCCAGCGTCGGCAAGTGCCCGCCGCGGTTGCGCGTTACCTCCTGCGACGCGAAACTCAGCCCCGCCTGGCTGATGAGAATTTGCAGACTGGACTGGTTGGCTTCCGCCACCCATTGTTCCATCGCGTTGGGCTCGGGCAGCGACAGTATGAAGTTCTTGCCGAGCAGCGCCAGCGCCGGGGCAGGTTTGCCGATGATCTGCTCCACGGCGCGTTTCCTGATTTCAAGGTTGCTTTGCGCTGCGATTTCCTGGGACACCGTCAAATCGAAGCGCGCCTGGGCTTCGTGAGTGTCGGTGATGGTGGAGGTGCCGACTTCGAAATTGCGCTTTGCCTGCGCCAGTTGCTCGCCGATGGCGGCTTTCTGGGCGGCGGCGAGTTCCACATCGTTATGCGCCAGCAATACGTCCACATAGGCCTGGGCGACGCGCAGGATCAGATCCTGCGCGGCGAGCGCGAACTGGGCGTCGGCCTGGGCGACCTGGGTTTTGGCCTGCTCGTATTGCGCGAAGTTCTGGGCACGGTAGATGGGCTGGGTCAACGACAGCGTGACCGAATTGGAATTGAACTGGCCGCTCGCTTCCGGCGTGGCGGGATTGCGCGAGCGAATGTCGCGGTCGTTGTATTGGGTGGATGCCGACAGGTTCGCCTGCGGCAACAGTCCGGCCCGGCCTTGCGGCAGCTTCTCCTGACCCGCCGCCCAGGCGGCGCGCGCACTGGCGTATACCGCATCCGATTTCTGCGCTTCGCGGTAAATTTCCAGCAGGTCTGCGGCCGGCACTGCCGCGCTGCTCAGGAAAGCCAGCATGAAAATAGTAGGGCGCCACATGAAATCGATGTATGAACCGTTCACAAAGAATCGCGATAAGAGTTCATGATACGGGCGCCGTGTGCAATGCGACAGGGAAAAATTGCGTCAAAATGTAACCAGTGCGGATTCAGAACACGAACTTTTCGGGTTGCTGCGTATTCTTCAGGGGCGCAATGCAGGTCTCGAACAGGCCAACGGCATGGTATGCGCCCGCCACACGGGCGATCAGCCGCGCTTCCATCGCCGGCGGCTCGCCGACAATCGCGATAAGCCTGCCGCCCGGTTTGAGGCTTTCCTGGAATGCGGCGGGCAGCACCGGCACCGAGCC
This sequence comes from Burkholderiales bacterium, assembly GCA_919902235.1. Lineage (GTDB taxonomy): Bacteria > Pseudomonadota > Gammaproteobacteria > Burkholderiales > SG8-41 > CAKKQX01. Next base: position 1,472 of record CAKKQX010000100.1, on the reverse strand, counting down.
GGTCAGTACGATCACATCGTAAGGCGACCGGCTGACCCAGCCGCGCGCGGCGTCCCCGGTTTCCAGCGTGACATTGCGGATAGCGTGCGCCGCCAGTTTGGCCGCAGCGGAGCGGGTGAATTCGGGCACGATGTCCACACTGTAGACATGCTGTCCCAGGGAGGCGAGCAGCGCGGTCATGTGGCCGCTGCCGGTGCCAACCTCGAGAATACGGTCGGTCTCGGCAATCGCCAGCTCCTGCAGCATGCGCGCTTCGATTTTGGGTTGCAGCATTACTTCGCCGTGGCCGATGGGGATTTCCATCTCGGCAAACGCCAGTGCCCGGTAATGTTCGGGAACAAAATCTTCGCGGTGGACGCGCAGCAGCAAATCAAGCACCCGCTGGTCGAGGACCTCCCACGTCCTGATTTGCTGTTCGACCATATTGAAGCGTGCGCGCTCGACATCCATTTGCTGCAGCATCGGGGTCGGTTCCGGAAATTGAAAACTGGGCATTTACGCGGTCTCCGGCAGACAACCCCAATCTGGGCCATCGCAGCGGCGACCGGCGCGGCCGCGACCCTGCTCAAACAAGGGGCTTGATCGCGGCTACGGGCTTGCAATTATCCCATAATTTCATTACTGTCGGCATCACACGTAGGGGTCCTCGCGGCGGGTGTCGCGGGGTGAGAAACACCCTCTGAACCTGATGCGGGTAATACCGTCGTAGGGAAGCGTGGCGCGCTCTTGCTCCCGCCCGTTTTCCTGCACGGCAGATCCCGAGGAGCGCCAGCATGAACGCCAATCCCCAATTCCTGAACACCACCGCGCACGTCGACGAGGCCGCGGTCAAGCCGCTGCCGAATTCACGCAAGATTTATGTCGAGGGCCCGAGCCCCGATATCCGGGTGCCGATGCGCGAGATATCCCAGTCGGATACGCCGGCTTCGCTCGGCGCGGAAAAAAATCCACCGATTTTCGTCTACGACACGTCCGGACCATATACCGATCCCGCGGTGAATATCGATATCCGCGCCGGGCTTGCGCCGCTGCGCGAAAAATGGATACTCGGGCGCAACGATGTCGAGACGCTCGACGGTCCGACATCAAAATACGGCCACGAGCGCCTCAACGATCCCAAACTCGCCGAACTGCGCTTCAACCTGAAGCGCTATCCGCGGCGCGCCCGGGCGGGCATGAACGTCTCGCAGATGCATTACGCGAGAAAAGGCATGGTGACGCCCGAGATGGAATTCATCGCCATCCGCGAGAACCTGCGGCGGCGCGACTACATCGAAAGCCTCAAGGCGGCCGGCCCGAGCGGCCAGAAAATGGCCGACCTGCTGATGCGCCAGCATCCGGGGCAATCGTTCGGGGCGGCGATTCCGCCGGAGATCACCCCCGAGTTCGTGCGTGACGAGGTCGCGCGCGGCCGCGCCATCATTCCCGCCAACATCAACCATCCGGAAACCGAGCCGATGATCATCGGCCGC
>CAKKQX010000099.1 GCA_919902235.1 Burkholderiales bacterium | reverse complement strand
CTCATCCTATTAAAAAGTATTAACAGGAGATGGGGTGTCACGATTTTTCTGATCGCGATCCTGCGGGTGGCTTGGCGTATCAGCCACCCCCCTCCGCCCTTGCCGGCCACGGTGCCTCACTGGCAACGCACGGCCGCGAACCTGACGCATCTTATGCTTTACCTATTGCTATTTTTCATTCCGGTCAGCGGCTGGCTTTACAGTTCGGCTACAGGCATTCCGACGGTATACCTCGGATGGCTACAACTACCCGATCTGGTTCAGAAGGACGAGCATCTGGCCGATTTGTTGAAAATCGCGCATATCTCACTTAATAGCGCGCTTTTCGGAATAGTCTGCATTCATGTCGCATCGGCGCTCAAGCATCATTTCATTGATCGTGATGAAATTCTGGCGCGCATGCTGCCTTTTCTGAACAGCGCCGGGAAACGTCATCGATAAATCTTGCCGGGACGGACTGCGCCCCCGCCATTCCAACCGGCCCTGACAGCACTCCCCAACCTGTGATCAGCAACCGTGGGAAACGGTATCCGGTATGCGGCCCTGCTCAACATTTCGCTTGAGCGTGACATAGTCGGTCTTGCCGCTGCCCAGCAGGGGCAAGGATTCAACATGTATGATACGACGGGCTACCGCCAGATCCATGGCGCCGATCTGGCGTGCCGCCTTCTGCAGCGTAACGCGGTCCAGCCGCGGATCGGTGGTAAACAAAATCGTGCTCTCGCCGCTGCCGGCAATCTGTTCCACAGTCGCCGCGTGCTTGAACGCGGGCGCAGCCTGGCAGGCGACGCGCTCCAGCAGTTCGAGCGATACCATTTCCCCGGCGATCTTGGCGAAGCGTTTTACCCGCCCCTGAATTGTGACGTAACCGTCTTCGTCGACCTCTATCACGTCGCCCGTGTTGTGCCAGCCGACGCCGACCTCCGAACGCGGCGGATGCAGTACGCCCGGTTCCTCGTAAAAATAATACCCGCTCATCAGATTCGGACTGCGCACATGCAACGCGCCGCCCTGTACAATACCCGGCACGGTGGTAATGCGGTATTCGATGCCGGGAAGGAAGCGCCCCACCGTACCCTCGCGGTAACAAAGCAATGTATTAAGCGCCATCGCCGGCCCGCATTCCGTCGCACCGTAGCCCTCCATGATGCGCACCCCGAACTTGCGCAGCCATAATTCCGCCACCTCGGCGTTGAGCTTTTCGCCGCCCGAAATGACCACTCGCGCCCTGTAGAAATCATAGAGATGTGCCTGCCGGGCGTAATTGCCGAGAAAGGTGCTGGTGCCGAAAATATAGGTGCAGTCGCGGGTGTATGCGAGTTCGGGAATGACCCGGTGATGCAGTGGGTTCGTATACAGGAATAGCCGCGTGCCGGTGATGATGGGCATCAATGTGCAGGCGATCAGGCCGAACGTGTGATACAGCGGCAGCGCGTTGAGATATTTGTCGTTCGGACCAAAATCGATCACTGCCTGCAGCTGCGCCATATTGGCGAGCATGGCCTCATGCGAAATCGCCACCCCCTTGGGTCGCGCCTCCGAGCCCGAGGTAAACAGCACTACCGCCGTTTGTTGCGGGTCCTGCGCCAGTACCGCCGAACGCGGCCGCCATAGCGCATATCCGGCGAGCCAGAGCTTGTCGGCAGCGGTAAATCGCAAGCGCAGATCCTCAAGGTACAGGATGCGAAAATCCGACAATCCTCGCATGGCCGCATCGAGCCGTGCCACTTCGATAAAACGGCGCGATGTGATCACGGTCCTGATGCCCGCGGCAATGCATGCCCCCTGCATGGCCTCCGGGCCCGAAGTGTAATTGAGCATGGCCGGCGTGCGGCGCATTGCAGTGAGTCCAAGAATCAGACATATCGCCATGCTGATGTTCGGCATCAGCACACCAACGGTTTCGCCTTCGCTGCTGACGTGCGTCGCGAGCCTGCCGAGAGCCAGACTCATCTTGAGCAGATCAGAATAGGTTTCAGGCTGTCCCCGAACATCCTCGATGATTCTTGTACCGCGGCCATATAACGCGGCCGCGTCGAGAAAAGCGCCAAACAGCGTCCGATGCGGGCGCGAATCGAACATCATGCGCTGCATAATCTTCAGTACTTCGTCAGCAAGGCGACGTCTGCGCTCCCGTGCCGGAAGCGCGGGTATTTCCGGCAATTTGACTGCCGGCATTACCGTCAGGGTTACACGCGGCAGCCAGCGCCGCGGAAAATTGCCGCCCGTCGCGGCAAACCGCGAATAAAGCGTGCCTTTTATTCTGAGCGGGATGATATCTGCTCTGCAATGCGATGCGATAACGCCGGCTGAATCGTACACCTTCATCACTCCGCCGGTTGTTGTCGTCCTTCCCTGCGGGAAAATGGCCGCTGCCCGGCCGCTCCTGATCTGACGGATGAGTTGCTTGACCGCCAGTGGTCGCGCGGGCTCCACGATCACGTAAGGCACCGCAGCCATCAACCAGCGCACAAGTCGCGGCTTGAGTGCATCCCCGGTCACCATCACGGTTGGTGCGCCAGGCAGGAACAGTCCAATCAGCACGCCATCCAGCAAAGAATCGTGATTGGCGACGATAAGCGGTCTGCCACGAAGAAGTTGTTGCGTGTCCCCCTCTACCCGGACGCGCAACAGCAGACGCAACACCCACCGAATAAGCGCGCGGAAAAATGCATGAGTCACGTTAACTATATGCGCTATGTGTTTGACAGATTGAAGCTAGCTTGTATCCGCTCTCGCTCCGCACGTCAAACCAGACCTGGATATCGAGATCCTGAATGCTGTTGTTGCAATGCAACATTCCACTGGCACAATTGAGAGATTTTTACTCAGGAAAACCCTGAGCGTGACTTATTACCTATTGTTTTTAAACAATAAATCTAAAATCTATTAAATTGATAGATTTGCTTTTTAATAAAGTCTGCAATTAAATCACATTTAGTGAGCGTACTAACATTAATCACTAACTGCCCGTTCTTTCAACATTTCTAAGGGGAAAACATCATGGAAATGCACGTTCCTGCCGCCGTACTGGAAATTCGTCAACAACCGGCAAGTCAGCCCATCGCCAATGGCATCGAATTTAGTTTCTCGCAACAGTTACGTGCTCATTTCGACAAACAGACTAATGCGATGTGGTCGCGCTGGTCGCCAGATCCGCGCCCCTGTTTCAACCCGGGCCTGCTCTCGGATATTCGCACCTACTATGACTTTCTGGCGCAGAGCAACGCACGTCTGAATTGCCACGGCGAAGAACATGCCATCGAGTATGTGGTTCTGGCTTCAGGCATACCTGGCGTGTTCAATCTCGGCGGTGATCTCGATTTGTTCAAGCAATTGATCGAAGTGCGTGACCGTCAGGGACTGCTGTGTTATGGCCGCGCCTGCATTGATGTGCTCTACCGCAATTACCTCGGCCATGATCTGCCGCTCACTACTGTATCACTGGTGCAGGGCGAGTGCCTGGGTGGCGGTTTCGAGGCCGCGTTGTCCGGAGATGTCATCGTCGCCGAAAAGAGCGCGCGCTTCGGCTTCCCGGAAATCCTGTTCAACCTGTTCCCGGGCATGGGCGCGTATTCCTTCCTCGAACGCAAAGTCGGACAGAAAGCGGCGGAACAGATCATCACCAGCGGCAAGATTTACAGCGCCGATGACATGCGTGAGCTCGGCGTGGTGGATGTCGTGGCCGAGGACGGTCAGGGAGAAGTCGAGATCGCAGCGCTGATCAAGCGCCGGCAACGCAATCGCAATGGACTTTCGGCACTGGCGGCGGTGCGGCGGCGCGTACACCAGATAGAGTTTTCAGAATTACTCGACATCGTGCAAATCTGGGTAGACAGCGCGCTGCGCCTCAATCCGCGCGACCTGAAACTGATGCAGCGCCTAGTGTCGCGGCAAAACGGCCTGGGAGACTCGCAACAGGTTCATTGAAAATCGCCGGACCGGATCCGGCGGGCCTAAATCCAGCACCCTTCCACGCCGTAATGACAAGCGCTGGCAACAGCCCGCCTGCGGGCGGCTGGCCGCAGCCAGAACGGTCCGGATTAGGGCGCTCCCGCACCGTCCGCAGTGGCCTGATCTGGAGGCGAAGCTGCGTACGGGCGTAAATAGCTGTGCCGCAAGCAGTTTGGTAAACTGATGAAAGATCACATTGTGAAACACTCAGCAGCACGATCGGTAACGCAGGAAGCAAAGGTCACCAATACCACCCAGGGGAGATTCCAGGTGTCCACACAAGACATTGAATACAGTATTCAGGAAGCGTCTGAAATGCTGGGGATTCCGATCCAGAAGCTGCGGCGCTGGGACGTACAGGGCGTACTGGTGGCCCTGCGTACCGCCGGCGGACACCGCCGCTATTCCAAGGAACTGATCGACCGCCTCGCAGCCACCACCCCGCCCGGAACGGGCACTGAAAAGACCAGCCAGGAACTGGCAACGGTCAAGCGTTCACTCGCAGAAAAGCGTCGCATCATTCAGCTTCTGCTGGAAAGCGAAAACCGCTACCGCGACCTGGTCGAAACCTCCCATGATCTGATCTGGGCCACCGACGCCCAAGGGCGTTTCACCTACCTCAATAACGCCGCACACGATATATTCGACCTGGCCCCCAAGGACCTGATCGGACGTTGCTTCTTCGATTTTGAAACCGTACCGTCGTACATTTCGAACCGGCGCTTTCTAGCGACGCTCAAGCGTGCCGGCGAAATAAAAAACTATGTGACGCACCTCACCACCAGCAGCGGCGAGGACCGCTGGATCGGCATCAACGCCCGCATCACGCATGACGAGAACAGCGACATGCTTGGCATACGCGGCACGGCCCGCGACATCACTGAACAGCACATCGCCACCCAGCGCATCGCCCACCTCGCGATGCACGACTCGCTGACCGAGCTGCCCAACCGCCACAGCCTGCAGCAATGCATCGAGGCCGCCATGCAAAACGGCGGGGTCGGCGCGCTGTTGTTCCTCGATATCGATCATTTCAAGTATATCAATGACAATTTTGGCCACCGTTCGGGCGATCAGCTGATCATTGGCGTGGGCAGCGCGCTGCGCGATCTGATGCGTACTCACAATGGCGAACTGTACCGCCTGGGCGGCGACGAGTTCGCCATTCACCTGCCGGAAGGATTGCGCAAGGAGGCGATCGACACCGCGGAATCAGCGCTCAATGCCGTGCGCCACTACCGTTTTCAGGCAAACGACCAGAAGATCATTTCCAATCTGTCCGCCTCTATCGGCATTGCCCTCTATCCTTTTCATGGCAGCGACCTGCCGGCGCTGCTGTCCAACGTCGACATCACCATGTACCAGGCCAAGGACCTGGGCCGCAACCGCTATATGCTGTTCGATCAGGCGTCCGACAACCTGCGCAGCACGCACAAGCGCATTCAATGGGCCAAAAGGCTGCGTGACGCGCTGGACGAAGACCGCCTGGTCCTGTTCTCGCAGCCGGTGGTGCGCCTGCGGGACCAGAAACCCGTGCACCATGAAATTCTGGTGCGCATCCTCGGCGAGGACGGCAAATACATCCTGCCTGGACACTTCATTGAGCTGGCGGAATCACTGGGGCTGATTCAGGAAATCGACATGAGAGTGGTCGAGAAACTGATTAGTTTCATGCGCGAAACCAGTCCATCCGGCAAGAAACTGCGCTATTTCGTCAATCTTTCGCGCGTTTCCATTTCCGACCAGCACTGGATCCAGCGTTTCATCCGGCTGCTGCGCACCAGCGGGATCGATCCGAGCCAGCTCGTATTCGAGATCACCGAGACTGCGGCGATGTCGGAAATCGACGTCACGCTCACCTTCATCCGCAAGCTGAAGGAAATGGGCTGCCGTTTTGCCCTGGACGATTTCGGCGCGGGTTTCAGTTCTTTCTATTATCTGAAGCGCTTCGAGGTGGATTATCTCAAGATTGACGGCAGCTTTATCCGCGATCTTGCCACCGACGTAGGCAGCCGTCTGTTCGTCAAAGCGCTGAACGAAGTCGCGCGCGGTCTCAACAAGCAGGTCATCGCCGAGTGGGTGGAAACGCCAGAAGTAGTGAAACTGCTGATCGAAATGGGCACCCAGTTCGGCCAGGGTTATCTGTTCCAGAAACCGCTGCCGCTGGAGCGGGGAATAGCGGCGCAGGCTGCCGGCCTGACACAAAGCATAGCCGGCTGAAATGCGGTTCCTGGCCCATGGCGGGCCAGGAACCGCCTCAAGCCCACTCTTGCCGCAGGATTTTTTCCAGCCATAACAGGCCGATCACCGCCTTGATTTCGGTGATTCTTCCCGCCCTCACCCATTCCAGCGCCTCGGCGATCTTCACCGGTAATACTTCCAGCGATTCGCCGTCGTCGGGTTTGCGCCCGACGTGGACCAGATCGCGCGCAAGAAACAGTTCAATACGCTCATCGGCATAACCGATGCACGGGTGCAGGGTGGCAAGATGCCGCCAGTCTTTGGCCTCGTAGCCGCACTCCTCGATCAGCTCTCGCTTGGCGGCCGCCAGAGATTCCTCGCCCGCATCGATCTTGCCCGCGGGCAGTTCGATGAAGTGCCGCTTGAGCGGGTAACGGAACTGCCGCTCGAGAATCAGCGTCTCCTCGTCCGGTAAAGCGATGATCATCACCACTCCGGGATGCTTGATGTATTCACGGATCGCGGTCTTGCCGTCGGGCAGCCGCACTTTGTCCTCCGTCACGTGCAACAGTTTGCCGCGGTAGACAGTGCGGGAAGACAAAGGGGTTTCACTAAAGTCGGGAGAGTTATCGCTCATACAGCCTTTGCTGCCCGGAACGCATCACTGCCCCGGCTTGCGCCAGAGATACCGATAGACAAAACCGGAATACGCGAACACCAGCAGCGCTGCGATGCTCCAGTCATTGTGTTACATACAGGGACGCCTGGATCGAATACATGCATAGCGCCATCAGTCGTTCTGGAAAAATACCGAGCACCAGCACCGCCAGACCGTTCGCAGCCAGCAGCACGCGCGCGTCGGCGCGTGGCACTATCGGCGCCGTGTCCTGCGGCGTCTCGAAATACATGAGCCTGACGATCCGCAAGTAGTAGAACGCGCCGATCAGCGAAAACAGCACTGCGACCACCGCCAGCCATAGGTAACCGGCATTTACGACCGCCTGCAGTACCGACAGCTTGGCGTAGAAACCGACCGTCGGCGGCATGCCGGCCATCGAGAACATCAGCAGCAGCATCAGGAACGCGTACCACGGATTTCTCTGGTTGAGGCCTTTGAAGTCCTCCAGGTTTTCGGCTTCAAAGCCGCTGCGCGACAGCAACATGATCATGCCGAAAGTGCCGAGATTCATCAGCACATAAACCACCACGTAGAACATGCCGGAACCGTAGCCATTGAGGTCGCCGGACAGGATGCCCAGCAGCAGAAAGCCCATGTGTGAAATCGTCGAATACGCCAGCATGCGCTTGAGATTGGTCTGCGCAATCGCAGTGATGTTGCCGATTGCCATCGACAGCACCGCCATCACGATCAGCATCTGCTGCCATTCGGCCAGCAGTTGTTCCGCGCCCAGGCCCTGCACCAGCAACCGGATAACGAAAGCGAAGGCCGCCAGCTTTGGCGCCGAACCAATGAACAGCGTCACCGCAGTCGGCGCGCCGTGATAAACGTCGGGTACCCACATATGAAACGGCACCGCGCCGAGCTTGAAGCCGAGACCGGCGACGATGAAAACCAGGCCAAAAACGAGCACCACGTCCTTGCCACCACCGTCGAACACGATCTCGGAGAGCCGCGTGATTTCCAGCGTGCCGGTGGCGCCATAGATCATGGACATGCCGTAGAGCAGCATCCCCGAAGCGAGCGCGCCCAGCACAAAATACTTCATCGCCGCCTCGGTCGCTATCGCCGAGTCGCGCTGCAGCGCCACCAGCGCGTAGAGCGACAGCGCCAGCAGTTCCAGCCCCAGGTAAAGCGTCAGCAGATGATTGGCGGAAATCATGATCATCATGCCAAGGGTGGCGAACAGCACCAGCACGAAGAATTCACCGCGGAACAGGCCTCTCGTCGCGATGTAGGCGCGCGAATACACCAGCATCACCATTACGCCCAGATAGGTAAACAGCTTGAGCACGTCCGACATCAGGTCGTCCACGAACATGCCGCTGAAGGTATGAATCGGTTCGCCAGTGATGGTTAGCCAGGTGATGGCGAAACAGCCGGCAAGCGCCGCCTGCGTCAGCGCATAGGTGATGATGCGGTTGTCGTCGCTCACGAACAGGTCGGCAACCAGGATCGCGCACACCATTGCCAGCATGAACAGTTCGGGATAAGCGGGCCACAGCGGAAGGATATATTGCATTGCGGTTATCTCTTTACTGCACCGGCAGCTTGCTCTGCATCACGTGCGCGATGAGATCGTTGACCGAGGTGTGCAGCACCTCGACAAAAGGATTGGGATAGATGCCCATTGCCAGAACGGCGATCGCCAGCAGCGCGAGCACCAGGAATTCGCGCATATTGATGTCCTGCAGTTCCGCCACGCGGCTGTTGGCAACGGCGCCGAATATCACGCGCTTGTACATCCACAGGGTATAGGCGGCGCCGAAGATGAGCGTGGTCGCGGCAAGAAACGCGTACCAGAAATTGGCCTTCATCGCACCCATGATGACCATGAATTCGCCGACGAAGCCGCTGGTGCCAGGCAGCCCGGAATTCGCCATCGCGAACAGCATGAACAGCGCCGAGAATACCGGCATTTTGTTGACCACCCCGCCGTAATCAGCGATCTGGCGCGAATGCAGCCGGTCATAGAGCACGCCCACGCACAGGAACAGCGCGCCCGATACGAAGCCGTGCGAAATCATCTGCACGATGGCACCCTCGATGCCGTGGACGTTGAAAATGAATATGCCGAGGGTGACGAAGCCCATGTGCGAAATCGACGAATAGGCGATGAGCTTTTTCATGTCGGACTGTACCAGCGCAACGAGGCCGATGTAGACCACCGCGATCAGCGACAACGCAATCACGAAGCCCGCCAGATACTGGCTGGCGTCGGGCGTGATGGGCAGCGACAGCCGCAGGAAACCGTAGCCGCCAAGCTTGAGCATGATTGCCGCCAGCACCACCGAACCGCCGGTGGGCGCCTCGACGTGGGCATCGGGCAGCCAGGTGTGCACCGGCCACATCGGCACCTTGACTGCAAACGCCATCATGAACGCGAGGAAAATCAGGATCTGGGCGCCGAGCGACAGCGGCAGGCGGTAGAACTCCTGCAGCGAGAAACTGCCGCCCGAAACGTTGTATAGATAAATCAGCGCAACCAGCGACAGCAGCGAGCCGAGCAGCGTATAGAGGAAGAACTTGACCGCGGCATAAACGCGGTTGGGACCGCCCCATACGCCGATCACGATGAACATCGGAATCAGCGTGGCTTCAAAGAACACGTAGAACAGCAACGCGTCGAGCGCCGAGAACACGCCGTTCATGAATCCGGACAATATCAGGAAGGCCGCCATGTACTGCGCCACCCGCTCCCGGATCACCTGCCATCCGGCAATCACCACCAGCAAAGTGGTGAAACTGTTGAGCAGAATCAGCAGCAGCGAAATGCCGTCGATGCCGAGGTGATAGTTGACGCTGAAGCTCTCTATCCAGGGCGACAGTTCGACGAACTGGAAGCCGCTGGCGAGCGGATCGAAGCCGAAATACAGCGGCAGCGTCACGACGAAGCCGAGCACAGAGCCGATCAGCGCGATGACGCGCGCAACATGGGCATTGCGGTCGGAACCGGTGAAAAGCACCGCGACGCCGGCGATGATCGGCACCCAGATGGCCAGGCTCAGTAACGGGAATCCAAGCAACATTTTTTATAACTTATTGTTTTAATTTATATTTTTAAATAAAAATCATGGTCAGCAGCAGCAGAATGCCGATCATCATGGTGAATGCGTAGTGATAGATATAGCCTGACTGAAAGTGGCGAATCACGGTCGAGAACCAGCCGACGAGACGCGCCGAGCCGTTGACGAAAACGTTGTCGATTACCGCCACGTCCCCGCCTTTCCACAGGCCGTTGCCGATGCGGCGCGCACCGCCCGCGAAAAACCAGTCGTTGAAACGGTCGAAACCGTATTTCTCCATGAGGACGGTCACCAGCAACCCCGCCTTCCGGCGCAGCACGGCCGGCAGTTCGGGTCGCACGACATAGAGGAACCATGCCGTCCCGGCACCCGCCAGCGCGAGCCAGAACGGCAGCGTCGAAACGCCATGCGTGATCATCGGCACGACGCCGTGAAACTCGCGCGCGAGCGTCGCGATTGCCGGATGCGCGGCGATGACATGGATCGAGCTGCCGAAATAGCCGCCGAACACGAATTCGCCGATCACCCAGCCGGCGCAGATCGAGGGGATCGCCAGCAGCACCAGCGGCAGGGTCACGACCCACGGCGATTCGTGGGGCGCGGCGTGCTCGTCATGTCCATGCCCGGCGTGCTGGCCCGCCGCCGCGCGTTCGGCTGCCACTTCTTTCACGTCCGGATGATGCGGATCATCGAACCGGGACTTGCCATGGAAAGCGTAAAATATGAGACGGAAGGAATAGAAGCCGCCGATCAGCACGCCGGCCACCGCCAGCGGGTAGGCGAATGCGGAAGCGGCCAGGGGCGAGGCGTGCAGCGCCTCGATGATGGTATCTTTCGAGAAGAAACCGGCGAACGGCGGCAGTCCGGCGTTGGCCAGGGCGCCGATCAGCATCGTCACATAGGTGACCGGCATGTATTTCGCCAGTCCGCCCATCTTGCGCATGTCCTGCTCGTGGTGCAGGGCGATGATCACCGAGCCCGCGCCGAGGAACAGTACCGCCTTGAAGAACGCGTGGGTGAACAGGTGGAAAATCGCCGCCGAGTAGGCCGAGGCGCCCAGCGCCATCGTCATGTAACCCAGCTGCGACAGCGTGGAATACGCGACCACGCGCTTGATGTCGTACTGCACCGTCGCGATCAGCGCCATGAAGAAGGCGGTGATGGCGCCGATCACCATCACGAACGACAGCGCGGTGTCCGACAGTTCGAACAGCGGCGACATGCGCGCCACCATGAAAATGCCCGCCGTCACCATGGTTGCGGCGTGGATCAGCGCCGAGATCGGGGTCGGGCCTTCCATCGAATCGGGCAGCCACACATGCAGCGGGAACTGCGCGCTCTTGCCCATGGCGCCAACGAACAGCAGGATGCAGATCACCGTCATCAACGACCACACCGTCCCCGGGAAGATTTCAATGGTGTTGCCGGCGAGGTTGGGCGCGTTGGCGAACACCGCGGCGTAGTCGAGCGTGCCGAAATACATCAGCACCAGCGCGATGCCCAGCAGAAAGCCGAAGTCGCCAACGCGGTTCACCACAAATGCCTTGAGGTTGGCGTAAATCGCCGTCGGCCGGTTGTGCCAGAAGCCGATCAGCAGGTACGACACCAGGCCCACCGCTTCCCAGCCGAAAAAAAGCTGCAGAAAGTTGTTGCTCATCACCAGCATCAGCATCGAGAAGGTGAAAAGCGAGATATAGGAGAAAAAGCGCTGATAGCCGGGATCGTCGGCCATATAGCCTATGGTATAGATATGCACCATCAGCGAGACGAAGGACACCACCACCATCATGGTGGCCGTCAGCTGGTCAATGAGGAAACCAATCTCGAGGCGCGTATTGCCGGAGACCAGCCAGGTATAAACCGTGCCATTGTAAAGATGGCCCTGCATTACGTCGTAGAACACCACGCCCGATGCAAGGGTGCAGATCACCATGCCGATGATAGTCACCCAGTGCGCGGCACGGCGGCCGATTGCCCAGCCGAAAAGGCCGGCGATAACGGCGCCGTAGAGCGGCGCCAGGGGCACCAGAAGATAAAGTTTTTGCATAGTGGTCATGACTTCGTCCGCAGTGAGCGGGGGAACGGGGAAACGGGGAAACGGGTAACCCCCCGCACCCCGCCCAGCCCCCTCGCCTGCTGCGCAGGCTTTCCCCCAGTTGCGGCGGAAAGGGCGATTTTTTCGAGCTTTTGCCCGTTCACTCGTTCACCATTCGCTCGTTCACCCTTTAAGGCTGTCGAGATCCTCGACATTGATCGTATTGAGGTTGCGGAACAGCACCACCAGGATTGCCAGGCCGATTGCCGATTCTGCAGCCGCCACCGTCAGGATGAAGAACACGAAAATCTGTCCGGCGGGATCGTCAAGATAATGCGAAAAGGCGACAAAGTTCATGTTGACAGCGAGCAGCATCAACTCGATCGCCATCAGCAACACGATGATGTTCTTCCTGTTGAGAAAAATACCGATGACGCTGATTGCGAACAGGATAGCCCCCAGCACCAGGTAATGTGACAGGGTGATCACCGGCTAGTCCCCGATCTGAAGCGTGCGGAATTACTGGAGCCGCCCATGCTTGCACCTTGAATTTTTATCCGGTCGCGTTTCGCCTTCATCACTGGTCCTTCTTTTCCGACGGCATGGTCACAATGCGCACGCGGTCGGCGCGCCGCACGTTGATCTGTTTTGCCGGATCAATGTATTTGGATTGCTTGCGGCGACGCAGCGTCAGCGCAATCGCGGCGACGATCGCCACCAGCAGGATGACGGCGGCGATTTCGAACGGATAGACGTATTCGGTATAGAGCAGCCGGCCCAGTTCCTTGGTATTGCTGTAGCCGGCCGGCAGCGGCGGCGGCGCCGGCATGTCAGCCAGCCCCGTGTAGCGGCTGGCCAGCACCAGCCCCATCTCGGCCGCCAGCAAAAACGCCACCAGCGCACCCAGCGGCAGATAACTCCAGAATCCTTCACGCAGTCTGGCGATATTGATATCCAGCATCATCACCACGAACAGGAACAGCACCATCACCGCGCCGACATAGACCAGCACCAGCGCAATGGCGAGAAACTCGGCCTGCAGCAGCACCCAGATGCCGGCGGAGGTGAAAAAAGCCAGCACCAGGAACAGCGCTGCATGCACCGGGTTGCGCGCGGTAATCACGCGCAGCGCGGCGAAAATCAGCACCGCCGCGAAAAAGTAGAAAATGAAAGTCTGGAAAGTCATCTCTTAAAACCCGTAAGCGGCAAGCAGCGAGCCGTGGCTCTGCACTCCGCTTTGCGCTTTTTGATTTGACCGCTTACCGCTCATCGCCCACCCCTTATCTATACGCCGCATCATCAGCGCGGTCCTTCGCAATCTGTTCCTCGTACGCGTCGCCGATCGCGAGCAGCATGGGCTTGGTGTAGATCAGGTCGCCGCGCGTCTCGCCGTGGTACTCGAGGATGCGCGTCTCGACGATGGAATCCACCGGGCAAGACTCTTCGCAAAAGCCGCAGAAAATGCATTTCGTGAGATCAATGTCGTAGCGCGTGGTGCGACGCGTGCCGTCGTCGCGCTGCTCGGATTCGATGGTGATCGCCAGTGCCGGGCAAACCGCCTCGCACAGCTTGCACGCGATGCAGCGCTCTTCCCCATTGGGGTAACGGCGCAGCGCGTGCAGCCCGCGGAAGCGCGGCGACTGCGGCGTTTTCTCTTCGGGAAACTGCACCGTTATCTTGCGCGCGAACAGGTGGCGGCCGGTGAGCATCATGCCCTTGACCAGTTCGAACAGCAGGAACGTTTTAAAGAAATGACTGATGCGGTTCATCATGGCTTCATTTCCACCATATCCACAGCGGCGTCTGCATCCAAGCGCCGAGAATCAGGATGTAGGCGATGGTCAGCGGTAAAAACACCTTCCAGCCCAGCCGCATGAGCTGGTCATAGCGGTAGCGCGGGAAAGTCGCCCGGAACCACAAGAAACACGAAATGACCAGAAACAATTTCAGCAGCAGCCAGCCGAAACCGGGGCTCCCAAGCGCACCCCACGATTGCGGGAAGGGCGACAGCCAGCCGCCGAGGAACATGATCGCCGCCAGCGTCGAAATCAGGATCATGTTGGCGTACTCGGCGAGAAAGAACACCGCGAAAGTCATGCCTGAATATTCAACGTGGAATCCCGCGACGATCTCCGATTCGCCTTCGGCGACATCGAACGGCGCGCGGTTGGTTTCGGCGACACCGGAAATGATATAGACCAGAAAAATCGGAAACAGCGGAATCCAGAACCAGTTGAACACGCCCCAGTTTCCTTCCTGGGTGCGCACGATCTCGCCCAGATTGAGGCTTTGCGACACCATCAGCACGCATACCAGCGCAAAACCCATCGCCAGTTCGTACGACACCATTTGCGCTGCGGAACGCAATGCACCCAGAAACGCATATTTCGAATTTGACGCCCAGCCGGCGATGATAATGCCGTAGACACCCATCGAGGTGATCGCCATGATGTAGAGCAGGCCGGCGTCGATGTCGGCCAGTATCAGCTCGGGGCTGAACGGCACCACCGCCCATGCCGCAAGCGCCGGCATGATGGCAAGAATGGGAGCCACCACGAACAGAAACTTGCTGGCGCCGCTCGGCACGATTATTTCCTTGAGCAGCAACTTGAGCCCGTCGGCGATGGGTTGCGCCAGGCCGCCCAGCCAGCGGATACCGAAGAAGGTGACCCGATTGGGGCCGAGCCGCACCTGCATCCAGCCGATGAGCTTGCGCTCCCACAGCGTGACGTAGGCCACCGACAGCATCAGCGGCACGACGATGCACAGGATCTTGATCAGCGTCCATACCAGCGGCCACGCGGGACCCAACCAGGACTGCGGATAAGCAAGCAAAGTATCCAGCATCACACCGCTACCTTGTGTTGCGCGGCGATGCGTTCAACGCTGAGCGCGCCGGTCATTGCGCCCAGAGCGCAGGTTTCTTCGCGCGCCGCGGCAAGCCGTATGCAATCGGCAGGCAGTTTGTCGTCCACCGCAAACGGCACCACTGCTTCGCCGGCGCCCTGCCGCACGCGCAGCTGATCACCCTCGCGCAGGCCCAGCTTATCGGCGAGCGCACGATTCATGGTGGCAAAGGGCGCGGTAGCGTCGCGGGTTTTCTGTAACGCGGGGGCGCGGCGCACGATGGCATCGGCCGCATAAATCGGCACTTCAGCGATGCGTTGCAAGATGTCAGATTGAACCGGCGTTACCGCACTCAGATCTGAAAAATTCGTTAACTTATTGTTTTTATTAACTTTTACAGTTTCGCCGCCGAGTGCCTCACGCTGCACGTCGTCCGCGCTGTCATAATCGAAACCGCTCACGCCCAGCAGGTTGCCCAGCACGCGCAGCACTTTCCACGCCGGACGCGTCTCGCCCAACGGCTTGACCACGCCGCTGAAGCTTTGCACCCTGCCCTCGGTGCTAACATAGGTGCCAGCGGTTTCGGTAAACGGTGCAATCGGCAGCAGCACATGCGCGTAATCCACTGCGTTGTGCTGATAAGGGCTCATCGCCACCACCAGTTCGGCCTGCTTCATCGCCGCCAGCGCCTGCTGCGGATCGTGGGTGTCGAGTTCCGCTTCGACCCCGAGCAGCAGATAAGCCTTGAGAGGATCGCTGAGCATGGCCTGCGCATGCTTGCCCGCAAGCGTGCCGAAGGGCACCGCACCCGCAACATGGGCGCCGACGCTGTTCGCCGCCTCGCCCAGAAATCCATAACGCCCACCCGTGACTTCGGCCAGGGCCTGTGCCAGCGCGTGCAACTGCGAAGCCGCGGGATGATGCTGCGCGAAGTTGCCCAGCAACACCGCGGCGTTGGTGCCTGATACCAGGCTGTCCGCGATGGCCTGTGCCGCGGCGGATATCGTCACGCGCTCGACCGCGCCGCGCACCGCATCCGGCAGCTTGGCGTTCTTCGCCTGCGCAACCGCTACGAGCACCTGCGCCAGCATGCCGGGAATGGCCGCAGGCGCGACTATCGCCTTGCCCGCGACACGCATCAGCAGATCGTCATCGACAGAATGGATCAAGTTGAGCTGGGTTGATTTTTTCGTCGCCTGGCGCAGCCGGTTGGCAATCAGCGGGTGATCCTTGCGCAGCGTGGAGCCGATCACCAGCACGCGGTCGAGCGTACTGATATCGGCGACCGGCATGCCCAGCCAGGGCGCGCCGGTGAGACCGCCGTCGGTGCTGAAATCAGCCTGGCGCAGGCGATGATCGACATTGCCCGAACCGATGCCGCGCACCAGCTTTTGCAACAAATAGAGTTCTTCCAGTGTCTGGTGCGGCGTGGAGAGCGCGCCTATGCTTTGTGCGCCGTGGGCATCGCGGATGCGCTTCAATTCCTTGGCGATGAATTCGAGCGCCACCTGCCATTCGACTTCGCGCCAGATCCCGTCCTGCTTCAGCATGGGTTTTGCCAGCCGCTGCTCGGAATTCAGCGCCTCGTACGAAAAGCGGTCCTTGTCCGACAGCCAGCACTCGTTGATCGCCTCGTTTTCGCGCGGCAGCACGCGCATCACGCGGTTCTGCTTGACCTGCACGGTCAGGTTCGAGCCCAGGCCGCAGTGCGGGCTCACCGTGGACTTACGCGTGAGCTCCCAGGTGCGCGCGGTATAGCGGAAGGGCTTGGAGGTGAGCGCGCC
>CAKKQX010000098.1 GCA_919902235.1 Burkholderiales bacterium | reverse complement strand
GGGGGTGATCGTCTCCGACCTGGACCGCACGCAGCGCCAGGCCGCCTACGAAGCACGTGCCGGGCATGAATCCGAAAATCCGGTCGAGCTCCCGGATCAGATTGTCCACCGGAGCCTGGCCGTGTTCCTTCATGATTTCGGACAGGATGAGTGTGGCGGAATTCGCATTATAAAACCCTCCGAACCCGGCCTGCACCTCTAAAAGCTGACGAGCGCGTTCCGGCGTCATGATTTCATGATCTTGTATACCGAGGCGAGTTTGCGCGGAACGGGCTTGTTTTTCAGTCTGACATAGGCTGGCAGGCCGTTTTTGTACGGCGGCGGCGCCTCGCCCTGAATGAGGGGCAGGAGGTAGTCGCGGCAGCGCGCGGTGATGTGAAATCCGTCACGGGTAATAAAGCCGCGCGGCAGCTTTTTTTCTCGGTTGGCGATGTTTTTCAGCTGCGCCGCTACCACCGTCCATTTGTAGGGATGGTTCGACTTGCGCACGATCACCGGCATCACGGCGTTGCGGCCCTGGAGCGCCAGTTCCACGGCTGCGCGACCCACGGCATAGGCTTGTTCGAGATCGGTCCCGGAGGCAATATGGCGCGCCGAGCGCTGCAGGTAATCCGCCACCGCCCAGTGGCAGCGGTAGCCAAAGTGTTTGCGCACCATGGCGGCAATAACCGGGGCCACGCCGCCCAGTTGGGCGTGGCCGAAGGCGTCGCGCAGACCGGATTCCAGCATCAGTTTGTTGTCCTTGTCGCGCAACCCTTCGGAGACGCCTATGGCGCAGTAGCCGTGGCGTTTCACGGTGCTTTCCACGCGGGCGAGGAAGCGTTGCGGTTCAAACGGGATTTCCGGAAACAGCAGGATGTGCGGCGCGTCGCCTGCCTGTTCCGTCGCCAGCCCGCAGGCGGCAGTGATCCAGCCGGCGTTGCGTCCCATGACCTCGAGCACGAACACCTTGGTCGAAGTGCGTGCCATGGAAGCGACATCGTAGCCGGTCTCGCGCATGCTGGTGGCCACGTATTTGGCGACCGAGCCGAAGCCGGGGCAGTTGTCAGTGACTGCCAGATCGTTGTCCACGGTCTTGGGGATGCCGATGCAGACCAGCGGATAGCCGAGCTTTTTCGACAGTTGCGATACTTTCCAGGCGGTATCGGCGGAATCGTTGCCGCCGTTGTAGAAGAAGTAGCCGATGTTGTGCGCGCGGAACACCTCGATCAGGCGCTCGTACTGGGCGCGGTTTTCTTCAAGACCCTTGAGCTTGTAGCGGCAGGAACCGAAAGCGGCGCCAGGCGTGTGGCGCAGCGCGCGTACGGCTGCTGCTGATTCCCTGGAGGTGTCGATAAGATCCTCGGAGAGCACGCCGATGATGCCGTCGCGCCCGGCATAGAGTCTGCCGATGTGGGCACGCGCGCGGCGTGTGGCCTCGATGACGCCACAGGCGGTGGCGTTGATGACCGCAGTGGGACCGCCGGACTGGGCATAGATGGCGTTGCGCTTGGACACGGCGGACCGGGAATCTGGAAAACGCTGATTTTACCAGTCACGAGCGACTCGCGACAGCCACTGAATCAATCTGTCAGCGCGCCGACGCGGTTGGTTAACAGGTCCTAGCCGCGGTTGAGGTCGGCGCCGGTTTTGCCTGAGGTTACGCCGGCACGGTTCTTTTCGCTGTCGGCAATCTCGACCGTGATGCGTTTGCCGTAACGCTCCCTGAGCGTGGTTTCGACCACCCAGCGGTCGGCGTCGTTGAAATCGGAAATTTCGTTCATGATTGTTTGATGGCAAGGGCCGCGAACAGCTTGTCGCGTATATGCTGCACCGAGCCGCGGCCGTAAATGTTCACGTACTTGGGCGCGCACGGGTCGCCGGTGGCGGCCCATTGCATGTAATACTCGATCAGCGGCTTGGTCTGCGAGTGATAGATCGCAATACGCTTCTTGACGGTTTCCTCCCTGTCATCGGCCCGCTGTGCCAGATCTTCGCCGGTGATGTCGTCCTTGCCCGTGACTTTCGGCGGGTTGAATTCGATGTGGTAGCTGCGACCGGAGGCGGGATGCACGCGACGTCCGCTCATGCGGCGCAGAATTTCCGAGTCGCCGACTTCGATCTCGATCACGAAATCGATTTCGATGCCGGCTTCGCGCAGCGCTTGTGCCTGGGGAATGGTGCGCGGGAAGCCGTCGATGATGAAACCCCGGGAGCAATCGGGTTGGGTGATGCGCTGTTTGACCAGCTCGATTACGATGTGATCGGGCACCAGCGCGCCCTTGTCCATGAACTGCCTGGCTTCCCCGCCCAGCGGCGTGCCGGCCTTGATCGCCGCGCGCAGCATGTCGCCGGTCGAGATTTGCGGGATGCGGTATTGCTCGATCAGGAACTGCGCTTGGGTGCCTTTGCCGGCACCCGGCATGCCCAACAGCAGGATGCGCATGAGTATTGAGGTCCTGGAAGCCGTTATTCGCGGCGGGTTTTCGCGCTGCAGCACGCCGTAACATCACTGCAGCAAAACGTTTTGTTAAGTGCGGTCAGACGGGCAATGAAGAGGCGCAATTATAGCCGGTTTCGCCATCATGCGGAACCGGCTTCTAGCGTTTGCCCGCGGCCAGAAAACGGCGTACCTGCTGCAGGTCGCGCGGCGTGTCGATGCCGGAAGCGGGCGCGCTGCGGGTGATGGCAACGCAAATACGATAGCCGTGGGCGAGAGCACGCAGTTGCTCCAGCGCTTCGAATTGCTCAATGCGTGCGGGGCGCAGCCGGTTGAACGCGTGCAGGAAAGCGCAGCGATAGGCGTAAATGCCGAGATGGCGATAGACCGGCAGCATTTTGGGCACGCGGCGGATGCCGTGCGCGAAGGCGTCCCTGGCATAGGGAATGGGCGCGCGGCTGAAATACAGCGCGTAACCGGCGTTGTCCAGTGCGACCTTCACGATGCTGGGGTTGGCGAGATCACGCGCATCACGCAGGGGTTGGCAGGCAGTCGCGATCTGCGCGTCGCGATGCGCGGCGAGGCTCACCGCGACCTGGCGTATGAGCGCGGGCGAGATCAGCGGTTCGTCGCCCTGGACATTGACCACGATGTGCCTGCCGCCGTAGCGTTTCTTTGCCGCCACTTCCGCGATGCGGTCAGTGCCGGAGGCGTGGTTGCGCCGCGTCATCACCGCCTCGAATCCATGGCGCGTGACCGCGTCCGCAATGGCGGGGTGGTCAGTGGCCACCAGCACATCGGCGGCGCCGCTTTTTCTGGCGC
>CAKKQX010000097.1 GCA_919902235.1 Burkholderiales bacterium | reverse complement strand
GTGGGCTTGATCCTGCGCGGTTTCCTGCGGTTTTTCAGTGTCGGGCATCCATGCCTCCGTTCAGCGTTTGCGCCGCCGCAGCCAGATCCACACCCCGCTGCTGATCAGCGTGATCGGCAGTAGCGCCAGAAACACCGCGACGATGGCGATCTGGCCACCGCGCGACAGCTCGAGCGCGCGGTCGCGCGCGGTCTTGACCGGAATATTCACGAAGGCGTCATCCTGTGACAGCCAGTTGGTCAGGCTCATGCCGAGTTCGAGATTGCCGCCGTTGGGAAGATAAGTGTTCGCCAGGAAATCGCCGTCGCCGACAACAATGACGCGTTGCTCGCGCTTGTTGTCGAGCGTGCGCATGAGCGCCACGGCCAGATTGAGCGGACCACGGATGTCCCGGCCTTTGTCGAACTGGATCAGCCCATTGACTGGGCCGGTTTCGGACCAGCTTGAGGGGCGCGTGTCCATCAGCACCGAACCCTGCCAACCCTCGGGCGCGTTCAGGCTGATGCCCCCGGCCTGCGGGAACACCGTGTTGTCGGTAAAGCCGCGCACCACGGGGTGCGCGCTATATTTAGTGATGACGATGGCCGCGGCATTGCCGGTTATGTTCTCGGACGTGGGGTCCACAATCACGCCCGGCTGGAATTCAACACCGAGATTTTCCGCCAGCGGTTCCAGCCCGAGCATCGGGCCCGGGTCGTGCAGCCATAGCAGGTTGCCGCCGCGGTTGAGATAGTTTTGGATCTCCCTGACCTCACCCGCGAGCAGGCGCGTGCGCGGACCGGCGATCACCAGCACCGTCGTGTTCTGTGGAAACTGCGGGTGTTCGCCGAGCGAGAGTGTGCGGGTCTTGAAGCCGCGCTTGCGCAGTTGCGCGTTCCAGGTGGACAGATCGAAGTTCGCCTGTTTGTCAGGGCTGCGTTCGCCGTGACCGCTCAGGAACACCACCCAGCGTTCCCCGCGATGGCCAAGCCGCGTTAGTGCGTTGGTGAAATTCTGTTCGTTGAACTGGGTCGGCGGCAGGCTCTCGCGCGCATCGCCATATTCGAGCACCAGCTCGCCGTCGACCTGTACACCGGCGGCGCGCACGCGCTCGGGCGCGGTGTCGGGATCGACGAATTCGAGCTGGATATCCGGTTTATGTTTCTGGTAACGCCCCACCATTTCCTGAATCAGGCGGCGCGTTTCGCCGCGCTGGCTGGCGAAGGCGGTAATCTTGAGCGGTTCCTTGAGTCGTTCCGCCACGGCTACGCTCGCCGGCGAGAGCGAATGCCGGTGCATGCGGGTCCAGTCGAATTGCAGGTGGTATTCCCGCGTCAGCCATTGCAACAGCCCCACGGCCAGCAGGAACAGCACCACGAAGCTGATGTTCATGATCCGCAGTTGCCAGTGGGTGCGCGGAGTATGGTACATGTCCTAGCCTCCCAGCCGGTCGGCATCCAGGCGGCGGATGCTGAGCACAAGGAAGGTGGCGATGAGCAGGACGTGGTAGGCCGCATCGCCGCTGTCGAAAATGCCTTCCAAAAACGGCTTGTAGTGATTGAACAGCGACAGGTCGGCCATCCAGTTGCCGCCACCCACGCCCTGGCCTGACCAGTCGAGTATCCAGAACAACAGCAGCGCGCCGAATGTGCTGATCGCGGCGACTGTGGTGTATTGCGTGAGCGTGGACATGAACAGCCCCACGGCCGCGAAACCCGCCAGCAGCAGTGCCAGCCCGAGGAATCCCGCGGCCATCAGGCCCAGATCCAGGCTCGCGCCCGCGAGCAGGGACAGCGGCATCAGCGCGATCATGAGCAACAGCACCAGCAGGAACAGCAGAATGCCGAGATATTTCCCGAGCACAATCTCGGTCATTGAGAGTGGCGCGCTGAACAGCAGCGCGAGCGTGCGATTGCGCCGCTCCTCCGCCACCAGGCGCATGGTCAGCAAGGGCACCACCAGCAACAGGATAATCGCCGCGTTGCCGAGCAGATCGGGCAGGACGATTTCCGTGAGGCCGGGCGCGCCGTCCATCGCCATCAACTGCGGCTGGTACAGCTGGAACGCCTCGAGGCGGGCCAGGAACAGAAAGCCAAGTATTACCTGCACTACCGCGAGGATGGACCAGGCCAGCGGCGAGAGAAACAGCGATTTGAATTCGCGCAGGCCGACGGTCAGGATCATGACAGGCTATCTGATGTGATGGCGGTGTCGGAAGCATGCACATGCTCTGCCGCCGCGTCCGTGGTCAATTCCATGAATATCTGTTCGAGTGAAAGCCTCCCAGGGCGGATTTCATAAAGCCCCCAGTTCTTCTCGACAGCCATGCGCAGGATGGCATCCGTGGGATTCTGTTCGGCTTCATGGAAGACGTGCAGCCGCCCGTCCTTTTCCGACCGCACCGATTTCACGCCGGGAAGTTTTTCCAATACCTTTTGTTCCGGCGGATGATGGAAGGCCACCGTGAGCGAGGCCGATTTCATTTGGTGCTCCAGCCCCTCGATGCT
>CAKKQX010000096.1 GCA_919902235.1 Burkholderiales bacterium | reverse complement strand
AACGTATAGTGAACTTCCGAAATGTCGTTTAATTAAACACCGAACTTCCTTTGTTTGTCATCCTTCCGTAAAAATCAGGCGTTTACGTCATTGTGTTGATGGAGGGTCGCCAGGATAGGCGGCGCAGCTTGCAGCAATATCGA
The DNA here is from genome assembly GCA_919902235.1 of Burkholderiales bacterium. GTDB lineage: Bacteria > Pseudomonadota > Gammaproteobacteria > Burkholderiales > SG8-41 > CAKKQX01. The sequence goes on along the minus strand of CAKKQX010000096.1, from coordinate 8,959 downwards.
AATAGGCTGCATACGGGGGATGAAATGCCTGAAGAATCAACGACACCGGCATCCGCCGGCGGTGCCGCGCGACCGCGACTGCTCGACCAGGTGCGCAAGACGATACGCCGCAAGTATTACAGCCGGCGTACCGAGGAAGCGTACGTGCACTGGATCAAGCGCTTTATTTATTTCACCGGTAAGCGGCATCCCGCGACCCTGGGCGAAACTGAAGTCACCGCATTTCTCAGCGATCTGGCGGTAGTGCGCCGCGTCGCCGCTGCTACCCAGAACCAGGCGCTGTCCGCGCTGCTGTTTCTTTACAAGGAAGTGCTCGGGATGGAATTGGGTTGGCTCAATGGCGTGAAGCGCGCCACGCGCCGGCTGCTCGCAAGCCTGCCTTATGGGGCGGGGTTGCGCGTGATCGAGTGCCCGCGGCTGCGGGTGAAGGACGTGGATCTGTCGTGCCGCCAGATCCTTGTGCGTGACGGAAAGGGCGAGAAAGACGGAGTCACAATGCTGCCGGAAGCGCTGATCGCCCCGCTGGGTGCGCACCTGGAGCGCGTGCGGCCTTTTCCGCTGAAATGGCGCGGGCGGTGTCGGTGGCCATGTTCAGGGGCTGCGTTAATTACGTGCTGTGTTGGCCCGATCCGATTCGAGATTAATTTCCTGATGGCTTGAGAGTAGTCAGCCCGAGGCTTTCCCAATCCTGCATGCCGCCGCGATACCAGAGAAGTTTGTGCGCCGGATAGCCGATTTTCAGCAGGCCCCTGATTGTGGTCGGTGACTGCCCGCACCAAGAGCCGTTGCAGTACAACACCAGCGTCTTGGCTTTGTCGAAATTCCAGGACTCACCACCCTGCCGCTCAGCGCCCAGTTGGTTTTCCAGGATTTCTTGCACGGCAGCCGGATCCGACTTGCCGATGTTAAGTGTGTCCCACGGGATGTTTACCGTCCCGGGAATGACGCCCTTTTCTACCCAGGCCGGCGTACGCGAGTCGATCACCATCAAGGATGCATCGCCGTCGCTTATTTTCCCGAGAAAGTGCAACACCTCAAGTTCTGCTATGGTTTTCACGCCAGGCGCCAGCTCACTGGGCTGAATGCAGAATGGCGGACATTTGCGCGAAGTTCTGGCGAAATCCGGATTGATGGAGTTGCTCTGATCCTGGTTGCGCATAATCGTGATCTTCCGGCCATGATGCAACACCTCCACTGACGCCAGAACGGCGCTGCTGTTCACCTCCAAAGCCGACTCTGCGTCCGGCACAAGCTACCCGGTCCGCAATGCGGTTGAGGCAGGCAGCAGGCGATTGCTCATGTCTTGAGGCTCGCGCAGACCCGCTGCAGCAGTTTCAGGACTTCCTTGCCGAGGGCATGCACTTCCGGTTTGTCGACCAACTGCAATACGGCCTCGGGATCCATGAACGCAACCGTTATGCTTCCATCGGCTTCTTCACGCACCACCACATTGCACGGCAGCAGCAAGCCGATGTCGGGATCTGCCTCGATAGCACGGTGTGCGAGCGGGGGATTGCATGCGCCGAGGATGCGGTACGGCCGATGCTCGATGTTGAGTTTGGCTTTCAACGTCGCCTTGACATCGATATCGGTGAGCACGCCGAAGCCTTCCTGTTTCAGGGCCTCGGTGACCTTCGCGATGGCGGCATCGAATGGCAGCTTTAGTTGGGTGCTGAATCCATACATGAATCGACTTCCTTTAAGTGATGGAATTATGAGTTGAACGCCGCAATTTCATTATGAATGCCAGCGGAATGAATGCAGTGAGGTTTCGCCGCGGCGCTTCCCCGGGCGTGCTCGTCAATACCGGTACATTCAATATCAACTGCGTTTCATTTCCTGTTTTGCCGGACGATCCATGCCACGAGGCCGGCAACCACGATGACAAGCAGGATCGGCACCCATATCCCGCCGTATCCACCCATCCAGCCGAAACCGTAGCCGTCCATCATGCCGGGGCCCATACCGTAACCACCTTGTGACGGTTGGGCTGTTGCGCTTGCTGCCAGGATCGATCCGCCTGTCAATACGGCGGCGCTCAAGGTCTTGCGAAGGCGCAGGGTTTTTTTCATTGCCAAACTCCATGAGGGGTTGAATAAATGCATGTTTCCGTTACCGGCCACAAAACTCTCCGGCGAGATCCGCATGACCAATTGCAAAAACATTATTTATACGTGCCAATTTTTTCAGCGTCTGTGCGCCACCGAACAAAGCGCCTTTGTGCGCTGTAGTCGCGTCGAGTTCGGTCGCCAGCCTGTTCGATAGCCTGTCTTTCCGCTGACGCCCCAGCTCTTGCGGCCAGCCGGGCCCGGAGCGCATGCACTGCGTTACAATGCCGCGTGCCTGAACTTGACAACATATTTTCCGACGGCGGCGCGCTGGCGCAGACGGTCAAGGACTTTCGCGCGCGGCCTTTCCAGCTCGAAATGGCGCAGGCGGTGTCGGGTGCCATACGCGGCAATCGCGCGCTGATCGTGGAGGCGGGCACCGGCACCGGCAAGACCTTCGCCTATCTGGTGCCGGCGCTGCTCTCCGGCGGCAAGGTCATCATTTCCACCGGTACCAAGACGCTGCAGGATCAGTTGTTCGACCGCGACATTCCGACGGTGCGCGCCGCGTTGAAGGCACCGGTGTCGGTGGCCATGCTCAAAGGCCGTGCCAATTACATCTGCCACTACCACCTGGCGCAGGCGCTCGCCGGCGGTCGCCTGCCTACACGCGAGGACGCCGTTTATCTTCAACGCATCGCCAGCCACGCCCGCATCACGCGCTCTGGCGACAAGAGCGATCTCGCCGACGTGCCGGAGAACGCCGCGGTGTGGTCGTACGTGACGTCCACGCGCGAAAATTGCCTCGGTTCGTCGTGCGAGCATTTCGACAAATGCTTTGTGATGCAGGCGCGCAAGCAGGCGCTGGAAGCCGACGTGGTGGTGGTCAACCACCATCTGTTCTTCGCCGACGTGATTTTGCGCGACGAGGGCGTGGCGGAATTGCTGCCCGCGTGCAACACGGTGATTTTCGACGAAGCGCATCAGTTGCCGGAGACCGCCAGCCTGTTTTTCGGTGAAAGGGTGTCGACTTCGCAACTGATCGAGCTCGCGCGCGATGCGCGCATGGAAGCGGCGGTGCATGCAAAAGACTTCGCGCCCTTGCCCGCAGCGGCGCTGGCGCTCGACAAGGCGGCGCGCGATTTGCGGCTCACGCGCCAGGAAGACAGCGCGCGGCTGCCGGTGAGCGCCTTGAGAGATACCGGCGCTTTTGATGAAGCACTGCTGGAGCTTGTTAAAAAACTAAATGAAATCAATAAGTTACTTAAATCGCAAGCGGAGCGCGCCGAGGGACTGGAGAAATGCGCGCAGCGCGCCGATGTACTGCAGCAACAGATCGCGCGCTGGCGTGAGGGTGCGGATCCGAATGCGGTGCGCTGGATCGAGGTGTTCAGCCATTCGCTGCAGCTCAATGCCACGCCGCTTTCCATCGCGGAAATTTTCAATAAGCAGGTGACCGATAGCGTGCGCGCCTGGATTTTCACTTCGGCCACGCTGTCGGTGGGCGGCGACTTCAGCCACTACAGCGATGAAATGGGGCTCGCCATTGCGCAGACCGCAAACTGGGACAGTCCTTTCGATTTTCAGCACCAGGCGCTGCTTTACGCGCCGCGCGGGCTGCCCGATCCCAACACCCGCGATTACACGCGGGGGGTGATTGAAGCTGCGCTGCCGGTGATCGAAGCCAGCGGCGGCCGTGCCTTTGTGCTGTTCACCAGTTTGCGCGCGATGCGCGAGGGCCATGAATTGCTGGCGGACGAATTCAGGGCGCGCGGCTGGGAATTTCCTTTGCTGCTGCAGGGCGAGGGCTCGCGCACCGAACTGCTCGAGCGCTTCCGCAGGTTGGGCAACGCGGTGCTGGTCGGCAGCCAGTCGTTCTGGGAAGGCGTGGATGTGCGCGGCGAGGCGCTGTCGCTGGTGGTGATCGACCGCCTGCCGTTCGCCGCGCCCGATGATCCGGTGCTCGCGGCGCGCATCGATAAAATGAACCGCGAGGGCCGCAACGCCTTCATGGAGTATCAGTTGCCGCAGGCGGTGATTACGTTGAAGCAGGGCGCGGGGCGGCTGATCCGCGACGAAACCGACCGTGGCGTGCTGATGATCTGCGATCCGCGGCTGGTGACCAAGTCGTACGGCAAGCGCATCGTGGCGAGCTTGCCGCCGATGAAGCGCACGCGTGATCTGGCGGAGGTGACGGCGTTTTTCAGCGGCGCGACAGTCGAGCCGGCAAACCCGTAATCAGCCCGCCAGCCTGCGCCGCACGAAATCGATGTTCGAGCGCAATTCGTAGTGCTGATCCGAGAAACCGACCGGAATCGGCAGGCGCACCACCGCTTCTTCGATGCGCGCCAGATCGGCGAGGTGCGCATCGCTGTCGGCAGGCGCTTTGCCCATGCGCTGTTCCAGCGCCTTCAGTTCCGCATACCAGTGGACCATTCTGCGGCGTATGCGCCAGCCGTAGATCATGGGTGCAAACTTCATCAGCGGCAGCAGCACAGTCAGCAGCGGCAGCAGCAGCACCAGCAGCCGGTCGGCCAGCACGGCGATCCAGAACGGCAGGTAGCGCTGCAGGAAGGGCGGCCCGGATTTATAGTAGCGCGCCGCGTCCGCACTCATCGGAAATTCTGCGTCCTTGCCTGCCGGAAATTCGCCCTCGGCCTGAAACACGCCGGCCTTGCCATGCACGGCGCTTGCGGTCTGGGTCAGCGCAAATATGAGCGCCGGATGCAGATCGTTTTTGATCACGAGGTTGGCGGTGGGCGAGATCAGCACCATGTCCTGTGCCGGAATGTTGCGGGCGAAATCGATCATGCCTTGCGGCAATACGACTTTGGACAGGAAGGGAAATCGCCGCGCATAGGCCTCGGCATGGGCAAAGCTCATGAGTTTTACTCCCGGCTCACGCAGCATCTTCTGCACTGCCGCGGCTTCGGGCGAGGCCACCATGAACGCGGCATCCGCCTTGCCGGCCAGCAGCGCCGCGGCGGCATCCGCGCTGCCTAGTTCGAGCAGGATGGCCGCGCTGCCGCCGATCCCGTTCGCCGCGAGCAACTGCAGCGCGAGGCTGCGCGTGCCGCTGCCGGGTGCGCCGATGGCGAGCCGCTTGCCCTGTAGTTGCGGCAGGCGATCGACGTTGCCCGGCAGGCGATGGAATACCCACAGGGGTTCGTGGTACATGCGACCGAGCGAAAGCAGATGGCCGTCTGCATCGGAAGAACCCACGCCGCTTTGTACGAAACCTACGCTGAATTCGGAATCGACATCGCGCAGTCGTTCGAGATTCTGACCGGCGCCGGCGCTGGAACGGATATCGAGCGTGATGTCGTCGCGCGCCAGGATGCCCTTGTACTTCCTGGCGAAGCTGTCGTAAGCGCCGCCTTCGGCGCCGGCGGTCATCACGATGGTGCGCGGCGGCGCAGGCTCGATGAAACGCGTGGTGATGGCGAACGCGACCAGCACCAGCAGCGCAGCCGGGCCGATGACGATCAGCCATTCGCGAATCTTCACTTTGTCGAAGCGCAGTTTCATGGTCGCGCCTGCATTATGCCGCAAGCCAGTGCCGGAAGCGGTTCAGCATGGTGGAGCGTGCCGCGGCACTCGCCGCTTTTAGAGGATTTTCGCGCGCAGGTCGTGGGCATCGGAGCCGGTTACGCGCACCTGCGCGAATTCACCGACCTTGAGCTTGCCCGGTTTGGAGATGAACACCTGGCCGTCGATTTCGGGCGCGTCGGCGCTGCTGCGCGCGATGGCGCCTTTGGCAGTGACTTCATCGACCAGCACGGTGAGCGTTTGGCCGACTTTGCGCGCGCGGCGGGCGGCGCTGATTTTTTCCTGCAACTGCATGAAGCGGGCGCGGCGTTCTTCCCTGACTTCGCCGGGCACCGCACCCGCAAGTTTGTTGGCTGCTGCGCCCTCCACCGGCGAGTAGGCGAAGCAGCCGACGCGGTCGAGTTGTGCCTGCTCAAGGAAGTCGAGCAATTCCCCGAACTCGGCTTCGGTTTCGCCGGGAAAGCCGACGATGAAGGTGCTGCGCAAAGTGATTTCCGGGCACGCGGCGCGCCAGCTGCGGATGCGTTCGAGATTGTTCTCGGCGCTGGCCGGGCGCTTCATCGCTTTGAGGATGCGCGGGCTCGCGTGCTGGAAGGGCACGTCGAGATAAGGCAGGACCTTGCCTTCCGCCATCAGCGGGATGACTTCGTCGACGTGAGGATAGGGATAAACGTAGTGCAGCCGCACCCACACGCCGAGTTCGCCCAGCGCGCGCACGAGTTCGGTCATGCGCGTTTTCAGCGGCTTGCCGCCCCAGAAGCCGGTGCGGTATTTGATGTCGACACCGTAGGCGCTGGTGTCCTGCGAAATCACCAGCAGTTCCTTGACGCCGGCTTTGACCAGGTTTTGCGCTTCCTGCATGACCTCGCCGACCGGGCGGCTCACCAGATTGCCGCGCATCGAGGGAATGATGCAGAAGGTGCAGCGGTGATTGCAGCCTTCGGCAATCTTGAGATAGGCGTAATGCGCGGGCGTGAGCTTGACGCCCTGCGGCGGCATCAGGCTCACGAAGGGATCGTGCGGCTGCGGCAGATGGGTGTGCACCGCCTGCATCACTTCCTCGGCGGCGTGCGGTCCGGTGACGGCCAGCACCCGCGGATGGTTTTCCCTGACGATATTGCCCTTGGCGCCGAGGCAGCCGGTGACGATCACCCTGCCGTTTTCGGCGAGCGCTTCGCCGATGGCGTCGAGCGATTCTTCGACCGCGGAGTCGATGAAGCCGCAGGTGTTGACGACGACGAGGTCGGCGTCTTCATACGAAGGCGAAATCAGATAGCCTTCGGCGCGCAGCTGCGTGAGTATGCGTTCCGAATCGACCAGCGCCTTGGGGCAGCCAAGCGAAACGAAACCGACCTTGGGAGGAAGATCAGGCACTGCGCGGGACGAAAAACGGGGAGGGACGGATCAGTTCTTGCCTTCGTCAGCGGCGCCCGGTTCCTTGGGCGGTGCGTCAGGATTGTTTTGCGCCGCGCCGGGAAAGCCGGTGAACGGGAAAGTACTGAACAGATTGCGCGTCTGCTTCTGCAACTGCTGCTGCATTTCCATGAAGGCGTTGGCGCTTTGTTCGAGATAACTGCCCATCAGGCCCTGGATCGCCGGGCCCTGCATTTTTACGAAATCGCCCCAGGCTTCGGAGTTGAGTATGGGATTCTGGCCGTACACCTGGCGTGACTGATCCTGCAGGCGCTTCTGGACTTCGATGAAGGTATGAATGTTCTTTTCGAGGTAGTTGCCCATCATGCCCTGCATGGCGTTGCCATAGAAGCGGATGACCTGCGACAGCATGTCGCTGGAGAACATCGGTGCGCCGGCACTTTCTTCCTCAAGGATGATTTGCAGCAGTATGCTGCGCGTCAGGTCATCCTTGGATTTGGCCTCTTCCACCCGGAACTCGACGTTATCGATCACCAGCTTTTTGACATCGGCGAGCGTGATGTAACTGCTTGTTTCGGTGTCGTAAAGTCTGCGGTTCGGATACTTTTTAATAATCCTGGGCGGTTGCGTCATGATGAGTCCCAGCTATGAGGGGAGCGCGTATTATTTCAGATAAACTGCTGCATTGCAATTTAAAAGTCTGAAAAATATCGCTAAATCAAGGAGGTAGCGTTTTGCGTCATTTCTGGTGCGATGCAATATAAAAGTCTTGACAGGGGACCATTCCAAACTTATATTTTGTTTGTGCGTTGCAGCAATATGGTCTGCGAATAATTTGGCACTTTTGTGGTGCGGCTTACCGATTCAAGGAGAAATATTGTGGTTAAAACACCCGAACAGATTTCCGCGGCCAATCAGGCGGCGGTTGAAACGGCCATGCAATTGGCGCAGATCTCGATGCAAAATGCCGAGCGTCTGGTGCGTCTGCAGCTTGACGCAGCCAAGGGCATGCTCGCAGACAATCTCAAGAATGCGCAGGCGCTGACCGAGGTCAAGGACCCGCAGCAACTCGCAGCGTTGCGCGCCAAGGCGCTGGAATCAGGCGTGGAGCAGATGACCGCCTATTCGCGCAGCATTTACGATCTTGCCGCTAAGACGCAGGCCGAATTCGGCAAGATCATGGAAAGTCGCATCGCCGCGTTCAGCCATGAAGTAACCCAGCTGGTGGATGAGGCCGCCAAATCGGCGCCCGCCGGCTCGGCACCGGCCATCGCTGCGATGAAACAGGCCCTGGCAACCACCAATGCCATGATCGAAACCATGACCAGGGCCGCGAAGCAGTTTACCCAGACGGCCGACACGAATATCAAGTCGGCGACCGCTACTGCCGTTAATGTAGCCAAGAGCGGCGCGAAAAAGCGCAAGTAAAGATCCTCCTCCTTTATTGCTTAGGACCCCCTCCTATGAATAAAGGTTAACCCGCCGGGAATCCCGGCGGGCTTTTTTTATCCGGTGTTGGGCGCGGGTTGAGCGGTTTTTATTTTTTTGCCTTACCCCACATGCCTCAAGCGTGATCAGGACATGTGCTGGCCGCCGTTGATGGCGATATTGGCACCGGTGACGAAGGCCGCCTCGTCGGAGCACAGATAGGCCACCAGCCCGGCGACTTCTTCGGGTTTGCCGAGACGACCCACGGGGATTTGCGGGATGATCTTGGAATCGAGTATGTCCCTGGGAATGGCCATCACCATTTTGGTACCGATATAGCCCGGGGAAATGGTGTTGACCGTGACACCTTTGCGCGCCACTTCCAGCGCAAGCGCTTTGGTGAAGCCGTGCATGCCGGCCTTGGCCGCGGAGTAGTTGGTCTGGCCGAACGCGCCCTTCTGGCCGTTGACCGAGGACACATTGATGATGCGTCCCCAGCCGCGGTCGACCATGCCGTCGCACACCGGCTTGGTCATGTTGAACACGCTGTCGAGGTTGGT
>CAKKQX010000095.1 GCA_919902235.1 Burkholderiales bacterium | reverse complement strand
AATGCACCGGGCCGCCCTCGAAAGTATCGCCGAAGTCCTCGCCGTGGGCGGCGGTGCCGTTGATCATCGCCGCCGTTTCCGGCGCGAACGTCGCGGCATGGCCGATCGCGGTGCACGGCCCGCCGCTGTCGACGCCGGCGAGCAGCGCCTTCATATAATCCATGTTGCGGGCAGCAACGCACAGTCCGACCACGTCGATCAGCAGTTCTTCGGTACGCGTGCGTACCGCATCCGGAATGCCGCCGGCCGCAAGCGATGCGGCCTGATCTGCAAGGGTTTCCGCAACAGCCTTGGTTTCAGCAGAAGTATTCATTGCGAGTTTTGCACTTTCTTAAAAAAACGGGGGATGCCGTCGGCATCCCCGCGTTGAAGCAAACCGGACTGTGCTCAGCGCACGACTTTCACGCCCGCTTCCTTCAGGATGCCGCGCATATTGTTGGTAAATTCGTCGAAGAATTTCCCCATCTCGGCGCTTTTCATGTAGCCGTTTTCAAACTGGTTGTCGACGAGGTACTTCTTCCAGGACGCGGTTTTCTCCAGCCTGCCGAACAGATCTTCGTAATAGGCGACCGCTTCCCTGGAAATACCCGGAGGCGCGACGACCCCGCGCACCTGCGGCACGATCGGCACATCGAAGCCCGCTTCCTTGAGCGTCGGCACATTGGGGAAACTGTCCAGGCGCTTGTCAGTGACCTGGGCCAGCACGCGCATGCCGCCTGCCCGGATGTGCTCGCCCGCCTCCTGGGGCTCGATCACCATCATGTTGACGTGGCCGCCAAGCAATGCGGCAATCCGCTCGCCACCACCCGGAAAGGAGATGTACGTCCAGTTTGCGCCGGAGTGCTTCATCAGCAACTGGCGCACCACGTTGTCGCGGCTGGTCAGCGACCCGCCCGACTGCTTGAGCTGGCCGGGATTCTTTTTCGCCGCATCGATAAAATCCTTTAGCGTCTTGTAAGGGGCATCAGCCTTGACCGCGATCACCGCCGGCTCGAGCACGAGACGGACTACCGGCGTCAGGTCCTTGATCGTGAACTTCGCTTCCGTGCGCGTCAGCGGGTTGGTCAGCCAGTTGCCTGAAAACAACGCGATGGTGTGTTCGTCGCCCTTTTTCTCGGCGACATAGGCCATTGCAGTCAACCCGCCGCCGCCGGTCTTGTTTGCGACCTGCATCCGTACCGGCGCGAGCTTCTCCTTGTCGATAATCGCCACGATGGCGCGTGCCAGCACGTCGTTGCCGCCGCCGGGGCCGGTGTGCACGACGACCTCGATCGGCTTGCTGGGCTGAAAACCCTGCGCCAGCGCCGCCGGGCTTGCGGCGACGAACGCGGCCGTCATCATGGTGAATATCAAGCGTGTTTTCATTGCGGTCTCCTCATGTGGTTATATTGCGCTTTACGACTGCTCCTCGAGCGCCTTGACGCGCCAGGCATTGGCTTTGCGGAACATCGGCAGCACCAGAATCAGCACTGCCAGAAACAGCATGACTGCCGAGATCGGTCTGGATACCAGTATAGACAGGTCGCCCGAGGACATCATCAGCGACTGGCGCAAGGCGCGCTCCATGCCGTCACCCAGCACCAGACCCAGTATCAGCGGCGCCGACGGATAGTCGAGTCTGCGCATGGCATAGCCGAGCAGCCCGAAAACCGCCAGCATCCAGGTGTCGAACAGGCTGCCGGACACGCTGTAGACCCCGACAATGGAAATGCCGAAAATCATCGGATAAAGCGCGTATACCGGCACCCGCAGCAACTGCGCAAACACGGGAACCAGCGGCAGATTGAGTATCAGCAGCATCACATTGCCGACGTACATGCTGGCAACCAGCCCCCAGAACAGATCCGGGTTGTCGGTGATCATCAGCGGTCCCGGCTTCAGGCCCCACAGCACGAATGCCGCCAGCAGGATAGCCGTAGTCGATGACCCCGGAATGCCAAGGGTCAGCAGCGGCACCAGCGCGCCGCCGGTCTCGGAATTGTTCGCGCCCTCGGGGGCGGCCACGCCTTCCGGCACGCCGGTGCCGAATTTTTCAGGGTGCTTCGATACCGCCTTCTCTATTCCGTAGGAAATAAACGAGGCGATGGTGGAACCGGCGCCCGGCAGCACGCCGATCACGAAGCCGATGAGCGAGCCGTTGAGAAAGGCAAAACGGCACGCCTTCAGGTCGGCCCAGGTCGGCAGCAGATTGCGCAGGCCCTTGGGCACCGGCAGCACCTGCGCATGCTGGCGCGACTCCATGTTGCCGAGCACTTCGCCCAGCGCGAACACACCGATCGCCACCACTACAAAATCGACGCCATCAAGCATGTGGGTCTGGCCGAAGGTGAAACGCGACGCATCGCTGAACAGATCGATACCCATGCTCGCAATCCACAACCCGACCAGCATGGCGAGCAGCGCCTTGACCAGCGATTTTCCGGCGAGCAGCACTACCATCGCCAGGCCCAGGCTCATCAGGGCGAAGTATTCGGGCGAACTGAACGAGAGTGCAAATTTGGAGAGCGGCGGCGCGACCAGCATCAGCAGCACCACGCCCACCGTGCCGGCGATGAACGATGAAATCGCGGCTATGCCGAGTGCCGGCCCGGCGCGGCCCTGTTTTGCCATCTGATAGCCGTCGAGGCAGGTGACTACCGATGCCGATTCACCGGGCACATTGAGCAGGATGGCGGTGGTCGATCCGCCATATTTGGCGCCGTAATAGATGCCCGCCAGCATGATGACCGCGCTTGTCGGATTCATCTGGAAGGTGAGCGGCAGCAGCATCGCAATCGTCGCCGCCGGGCCGAGCCCGGGCAGGATGCCGATCAGGGTGCCGAGCAGCACGCCGATGAAGCACCAGAAGAGGTTGAACGGTTCGAGCGCGACCGCAAACCCGTGGAGCAGGCCGTTAATGACTTCCATCTCAGAAACCGAATATACCCACCGGCAGCTCCAGGTTCAGCGCCAGCGGGAAAAGGATATAGAAACCGGCCACGTTGGCGGCCGCAACCGCAAACGCCACCGGCAGCGGGCGGCGGTACATCACGGCAACCACGAACAGCGTCAGCAAACCGAACGCCAGCAGGAAGCCCAGCACCTTGAGCAGCGCAACGCAGACGCTGAATGCCGCCCATGTCATCAGCGCATTGCCGACCTCGCGCCAGTTGACGCGTTCCGGGCCCGCAGCCTGGCGCAGGCCGCTAACAACCAGTACCAGCGACATCGCAATCATGGCGATCCCGTACCACATGGGGAAAAAGCCGGGACCGGGTCCGTCTACGGTGAAGTAGTCCCAGCCGCGCGCTTCGCTGACAATGAACACGCCCAGCCCGGTCAACACCGCGCCGGATATGACATCACCGCGTTTGTACAACGACTCCTCCATTTGGCGCCACCCTGATTTGGATTTGTGAAAAACAGCTCAGGTGCGCAGCCGGCCATGCGCCGGGCAAGTCAGGGGAATTCTAGCACCGCCCCACTCCCGGCACACACAAGGCCGCATCACTTGCCTTGCGGCGGCGCGGATTTCTTGTAGCGGCCTACCGGCACGATCTCGGCGGTGATGCCGCCCGGCGCGCGAAACTTGATGGGGATCACGCCGGGATCGCTGATGATTTCGCAACCGTGGCCCCTGATCTCCTCGGTGTACTTCGCGACATCGTCGACTTCGATCGCAAAGTGATGAATACAGGGGCCTTCGCCCGAGGCTCTGGACTCAGCGGATTGCGTGCCCTCGTCGTACTTGATCAGCGTAAAGTCGAGCGTGCCGTCGGTCAGGTGCCGCGACAGGTGGTCCCGGGTCTTGCGGGTTTCAGCTTCCCAGAAACCGAAAACCTGCTGGTAGAATTCGGTGGTTTTCTCCAGATCATCGACCTTGAGTGCGAGGTGCACGATACGACTCATCATTCTCTCCGGTTGATTATTGTTCAGGCAGCCAGTTCATAACCGCCGGCCGCCAGCACCGGGCGCGCGCCCGGCGCAACCAGCCGCGCGATGAATGCCTTTGCCACGTCGGCATTTGCGGCCCGCGCCCCCAGACCCGCAGAATAAACCGCTTTCATCTGCAGCGCATCCGGCAGCTGCCCGGCCAGTTTTACGCCTGCATTGGGCAGGATTTCCGTCACCTGCGTGATGCCCATTTCCAGGCTGCCGCTGCTCGCCGCCAAGTATTTCATCGCCGCATAGCCGTTGGGGAAAAACTGCATTTTACCCCGTACCTGGTCGGCAATGCCCAGCAATTCGGTCATGCGCATCACCACCTTGCCGGCAGTGGCGACCGCCGGGTCAGGACACAGAATTTTCGCGGCCGCCAGCAGATTACCGCGCAGCGCCTCAGGGTTCGACACCTCAGGCAGCGGCGTGCCGGCGCGCACCGCGACCCCGGTGCCCACCTTGCCCAGATCGGTGCGCGAGCCCGCCACCACATGCCCGGTTACGGCCAGTTCGTCGATCAGCGCTGCGGTGAGTATCACCACGTCCGCCGCTTCCCCGGCGAGCACTTTGTCGCGCATCGCGCCCACCGCGCTGAATTCGCCGCTGATTTCGTGTCCGGTCTCACGCCGGAATTCTTCCGCAATTTTTTCCACCACCGCCTGGGCGGCGCCGCCGCTCAGTATGCGTAGCGTTGCCATGCCGTCAACTCCTGTTTAAAAGTGCAGCGTGAAGTTCGATTCCGCGATTCACAGTACAGCGACCGCTGCCGCCACCGCATCGCCCATTTCCCGGGTCGAGGCCTTGCCGCCGAGATCAGGCGTCAGCATCTTGCCGGCCTTGATCACGCTTTCCATCGCGGCTTCCATCAACTGCGCTGCCTGCACCGCGCGCGGTTCGCCGTGCTTGTGGCCCAGCCACGCCATCAGCATCTGGCCCGACATGATCATTGCGTAGGGATTGGCGATCTGCCTGCCCGCGATATCCGGCGCCGAGCCATGGGTGGCCTGCGCCATCGCGCGCGCCGGTCCCGCCGACAACCCCGGCGCCAACCCCAGCCCGCCGACCAGCCCCGCCGCCACGTCGGAAAGGATGTCGCCAAAGGTATTAGTGGTGACGATGACATCGAACTGCTGCGGCCGCATCACCAGTTTCATGCCCATGGTGTCCACCATCACTTCATCAAAGGCGATGTCGGGAAACTCCTGCGCCAGCTTGCGGCATTCCTCGGCAAACATGCCGCAGCCGAGCTTGAACACCGTGTCCTTGTGCACGGCGGTCACTTTCTTGCGCGGTCGCGTGCGCGCCAGTTCGAATGCGGCGCGCGCGACCTTGGACGAACCCGGACGCGTGATGATGCGCACCGAAATCGTCATCTCCGGCGTGGGACGGAATTCGCCGCTGCCCATGAATACATTGCGGTCTGGCGGGAAGCCTTCGTTGTTCTCGCGCACGAAGATCAGATCGACGTCCTTGTACAGCGCGGGCAGTCCGGGAAAGGACTTCGCCGGGCGGATGTTGGCGAACAGGTCGTAGTGCTTGCGCAGAATGGGATGCGGATTGATGGCGTTGGGCTGGTCCCTGGGATAAGCCTGGTGCCCGATCGGCCCCAGCACCCAGCCGTCGTAGGTATCGAGTTTGTCGAGCGTGCCCGGCGGCAAGGTATAGCCCAGTTCATCGAACGCCTTGCGTCCGATCGGCAGCGGGAACCACTCGATCTGCAGTCCGGTCTTGTGCGCGGCGGCGCGCATGACCTTGATGGTTTCGGGCACGACTTCGAGACCGATGTCGTCGCCTTCCAGGATGCCTATTTTCAGTGCTCTATTCATAAACTCCTCAATTCAACAACAAGGAACTGCCGATGAACGCCGATCACCATCAACGCTGACCCGGTTGTTGATCTTATCTGCGTTCATCGGCGTCTATCGGCGACTTCAAAAATTAGAACTCCTCGTGCGGATAAACCGGCGGTATCGGCTCGGTCTTGTCCATCTCTGCGCCCAGTTCGCGCTCGATTTTATCCATTTCGGCAAACAGCGCCGACAGCCGCAGCATGACGTTGTTGAAATCCGTCTCGGGAATGTCGAGATTCACGGCCTGCGCCATCGCGCGCACCTGCTCTGTTGTCAGTTCCATGTTCAGGCTCCTGCGGCGGCGCATCCGGCATAACCCGCCAGCGTGCGCTCGAGATCTGGATGTCGCTCGTGCCACGGCGTGGCGCGTTCGAAAGCGTGGCCGATGCGGTACACCATGCCTTCGGCGAACGGTTTGCCGGCGATCTGCAGCGACAGCGGCAGGCCGTCGCGCGTAAAGCCCATGGGCAGCGCCAGCGTCGGCGTGTTGGCAACGCCGAACGGATGGGTGCTGATCCGGCGCAGCAGCAGGCGCTGCGCAACGTCGGCCTTCGATTCCACTTTTTCGCGCGCATCGGCAATCAGCGCCGGCGGATGGAGATTGGTCGGGCACAGCAGCGCATCACAGCTTTTCAGCGCATCGAGTATATGCGCGCGCACCACCGCCCGCGCGCGCATGGCGCGGCTGTAGATGACGGCCGGCACCAGCGCCGCCGTCGCCATGCGCGAGCGCGTGCCAACGTCGAAATCGTGCCAGCGCGTCCTGAGCAGCGGCAGGTACATGGACGCGGCGTCTGCGTCGGAGGTCAGCATCTGCAGTGCAATCGCATGCTGCGCCCACGGCAGCGACACCTCGCTGATTTGCGCGCCCAGTTCGGCCAGTACCTTGAGCGCCTGCTCGAATGCGCCGCGCACTTCCGGATGCACGCCCGCGGGCCACGCCATTTCTTTCACCACGGCGAGCCTGAGTCCACGGATGTCGCCCGTCAGGGCCGCCGAATAATCGGGCACCGGACGCTTGCTGGACAGCAGGTCGTTGCCATCAAATCCAGAAATAATATTTAAAAACAATGTGTTATCATGGACACTTCGCGTCAGCGGCCCTATGGTGTCGGCAGTCCATGCATGCATCACGCCGCCATGACGGCTGACGCGCCCGAACGTCGGCCGCAGTCCCACAATGCCGTTAGCCGCCGCCGGACCGCGGATCGAACCGCCGGTGTCCGCGCCCAATGACCCCGAA
>CAKKQX010000094.1 GCA_919902235.1 Burkholderiales bacterium | reverse complement strand
TCATTACTTACAAGCTCGCCGCGCATGCGGCCGATCTCGGCAAAGGCCATCCCGGTGCGCAAATTCGTGACAACGCGCTGTCCAAGGCGCGCTTTGAATTCCGTTGGGAAGACCAGTTCAATCTCGGTCTCGATCCGGACAAGGCGCGGGAGTTCCACGATGAGACCCTGCCCAAGGACAGCGCCAAGGTTGCGCATTTCTGTTCGATGTGCGGACCGCATTTCTGCTCGATGAAAATCACCCAGGACGTGCGCGAATATGCCGAAAAACAGGGTGTTACGGCAGACGAGGCGCTGGGTAAAGGCATGCAGGAGAAGGCCGAGCAATTCGTCAAGCAAGGCGCGGAACTCTACAGCAAGGTGTAACCTGGATTACGGACCGGGCGTAAGACCGGTTGTGGTTTCAGAACGGAGGCGTTCGATATGCGCATCGCCAGATGGATTGTTGCCGCCTCTGTCGGGCTGGCATTCAGCGCGCCGGCAGCGGCTGGCGACGGGTATCCGGACCCGCTGGCGCAGATTGATCCCCAAGTGCTGTTCAAAGGCGTGGTCAGCGAGGCTGATGTGTCCCTGCTGTTTGCGTATTTGCGTTCGGCAATGCTCGCCGCTTCTCAGGGCAGGGATGCGCCGGTTCCCGGGGAACTGAGCCAGCGTGCGGAAGCATTGGGCAAGGAACTCCAGTTGCGTGGCACGCTGGCTGGTCTGCTCATTCTCGGCGCTATCGAGCACAGCGCCAGGCAGATGTTGCGCGAGCCGCCGCCCCCATCCGCTTTGCCGCCTGCGGCACCGTTCGCGCCGCCGCCGGACTGATTTGCGCGCCATCGCCTGGGTTACGGTTCCGCAGTTCAGTGCATGAACTTGCTCTGGGCCGTGCCGTGCGGCCGGTAGCTTTTTGTTACAAAAGTTACCTGTTCAGTCGTATCCCGGACCAGGCGCCTCCGTTAGAATTCTCTCCCAGTGATGTAACCATGGCGGCCTCTGCCCGGATGCGCCGAATCCGATGACTAGAAATAATCGTTATGCAATTTCCCTGGTGCTGGCGCTTGCCGTGATCGGCGCCGCCGCCTATTACTGGCGGCAATCCGGCGACAACCGTCAGGCATACCGTCTGGCCAAAGTCGATCGCGGCAGCATTACCGCGGCAGTATCGGCAACCGGCACCCTCAACCCGGTGGTGTCGGTGCAGGTCGGCTCACAGGTGTCGGGCCAGGTCCAGGAAATCAATGTTGATTACAACTCGCAGGTCAAGAAAGATCAGCTGATTGCGCGCATCAATCCCGATTCGTTCATGCTGCGTGTCAACCAGGCGATGGCGGATCTTGATGCGGCGCGTGCCACGGTAATGACGCAGCGCGCCAATGTTGCCGTATTGCAGGCCGAGCTGGCGCGCACCGGAATAAATCTCGCCGACGCGCAGCGTGATCTCGATCGCAATAAGATGCTGATTGAGAAAAATTTCATCTCGAAGGCCGTGCTCGACAAGGCGCAGGCCGTGTTTGACGCAACCGGACAACAGGTCAAAAGCGCGCAAGCCCAGCTTGCGGTGGGCGAGTCGCAGGTGCGCAACGGCGAAGCGCAGGTCAAGCAGCGCGAGGCGCAACTGGCGCAGGCCAAGGTCGATCTGGACCGCACCATGATACGCGCGCCGGTGGACGGCATTGTGGTCAAGAAGTCAGTTGAGCCGGGACAGACGGTTGCGGCCAGCCTGCAGGCGCCGGAGTTGTTCGTGATCGCGCAGGATTTGCGCGAAATGCAGGTTGAAACTTCGATCGACGAGGCCGAGGTCGGGCGTGTGCGCGTGGGGCAGGCCGCGACCTTCACCGTGGACTCCTTTCCGGGAAGGACGTTCAGCGGCATGGTGTCCCAGGTGCGCAAGGCGGCGCAGGTGGTGCAGAACGTCGTTACCTATATCGCCGTCATCGCGACTTCCAATGCCGATTTGAGTCTGTTTCCAGGCATGACCGCCAACGTGCGTATCATCGTGGATACCCGCGATAACGCGCTGAGGATTCCCAACGCCGCCTTGCGTTTCCGGCCGGCCGGGGCGTCCGATGCGCGCGACGCCGGCGCGCCGAGCAAGGACACCAAAGACAAGGGAAGCCAGGGAGGGCAGGGCTCGCAAGGCGAAGCGGCGCGCGAAAGGCTGACCAAGGAGCTTGATTTGAATGCCGAACAACAGGCAAAAGTCGAGGTCATATCCAACGAGACGCGGGACAAAATCCGGGCGCTCGGCGCTGACGATCCTGCCGAGCGCCGCCGGCAGGTCGAGCGGCTGCGCAGCGAGTCTCGTGCCCGCATTGCGGAGTTGCTGACGCCGGAGCAGCGTGCGCGCTATGAAGCGATGGGCGCAGCGCGCAGGAGTGCCGGCGTGAGCAGCGGCCGGGTGTGGGTGCTCGATGCCCAAGGCAGGCCCAAGGCAGTCGCCGTGCGCACCGGATTGACCGACGGCACCTACAGTGAGCAGGTTTCCGGCGAAGTGACAGAAGGCGTGCAGCTTATTACCGGAACCGTGGAGCAAGGCAAAGGCAAGGCACAACCCGCGGGCGGTCCGCGGTTCGGTTTTTAACGACAGGGCTGCGAAGGATAATGCAATGATCCCATATGCCCCGGCATTGCGTCCGGTCAATCGCCTTACCACCTGATTGCTGATTTATCCGTAGACATGGCACAGCCACTCATCGTCACACGCGGTATCAGCAAGGTTTACCGCATGGAAAGTTATACGGTGACCGCGCTGCGCGAGGTATCGGTAGAGATCGCCGCCGGCGAGTTCGTCGCGGTGATGGGCCCTTCTGGATCCGGCAAATCGACTTTCATGAACCTGCTGGGTTGTCTCGATTCGCCGAGCAGCGGTGATTACTGTCTTGCCGGTGAAAAAGTCTCCGAGCTTTCCGGCGATGCGCTGGCGGCGATTCGCAACCGCCGCATCGGGTTCGTGTTCCAGAATTTCAATCTCCTGCCGCGCACTTCGGCGCTGGAGAACGTCGAACTGCCGCTGCTCTACGGCGGCATTGCGCCTGCGCAACGCCGCGTGCGCGCGCTCGGCAAGCTGCAGCAGGTCGGCCTTGTCGAACGCGCCGGCCATCACCCGGCGCAATTGTCCGGCGGGCAGCAGCAAAGGGTGGCGATCGCGCGCGCGCTGGTCAATGATCCGGCGCTGATCCTGGCTGACGAGCCCACGGGAGCGCTCGACACCCGCACCAGCTTCGAACTGATGGATTTGCTGCAGCAATTGAACCGCGGGGGACTGACCGTGGTACTCGTCACCCACGAGCATGATGTCGCGGCATTTGCTTCCCGCATCGTCAGCTTTCGCGACGGGCATGTCGTGGGCGATGCGCGCATCCGGCCCGACGACGCGCGGGCGCGGCTGCAGGCGTTTGAAGCGGAAGAGGCAGCGGCATGAGCCACCCGGCGAGGGGCCCCCGCAGGGGGATCGACGGCAAGGCGAATGCCGCCAGTGATCGACGCGTGATGACGGTTATTTGCGATGATTTGAAAAGAGAGCGCGCATGAGCCACCCGGTGGTCGACATTTGATGATTAAGTTTGCGATCACCTTCAAAGAGACTGTGGCATGAACTGGCTCGCCGGTGTTCGCACTGCGCTGCTGGCATTGCGGGTAAACAAGCTGCGCAGCATGCTGACCATGCTCGGCATCATCATCGGCGTGGCAGCGGTAATCGTCATGATCGCCATCGGCGCCGGCGCGCAGGCGCGCGTAGAGGAGCAGATCAAAAGCCTGGGTTCCAATCTCATCATTCTGCTGCCGGGTTCGGTGACATCGGGAGGCGTGCGCATGGGCGCCGGTTCGCGCTCCTCGCTTACCGAAGACGACGCTTTTGCGATACAGCGCGAAGTTACAGGGGTGCAGGCGGCAGCACCCACATTGCGCGGAACCGGCCAGGTGGTGGCGGGAAACAACAACTGGTCGACGGTGTTTTACGGGGTAACGCCGGAATATTTCGAAGTGCGCAACTGGGTTATCGCTTACGGCAGGGGATTCGAGCCGGCCGACCTGAGCGGGTCAGCAAAAGCTGTTTTGCTGGGCGAAACGGTCGCGCGCAATCTGTTCGGCGACAGCGATCCTGTAGGCCAGGTGGTTCGCGTGCGCAAAGTCCCGATGCAGGTCATCGGCGTTCTGGAGCGCAAGGGGCAGAGTCTGGGCGGGCAGGATCAGGACGATGTAATGCTGATGCCGATTTCTTCGGCGCGCAACCGTGTGCTCGGCGGCAACGTCGCCAAGCTGCGTTCCGTGGGATCGATTTCAATCAAGATCCGCGAAGATGCGGACATGACCGCGTCCGAGGGCGAAATCAGGCAACTGCTGCGCCAGAGACACCGCTTGCAGGCAGGGCAGGATGACGACTTCACGCTGCGTAATCTGTCGGAGGTGCTGGGCGCGCGCGAAGAGTCGAGCCGCGTCATGACGCTGCTGCTGGCAGCGGTGGCCTCGGTGTCGCTGCTGGTGGGCGGCATCGGCATCATGAACATCATGCTGGTTTCGGTGACCGAGCGTACACGCGAGATCGGTCTGAGGATGGCGGTGGGTGCGCGCGGGCGCGACATTCTGTCGCAATTTCTGGTGGAGGCAATTACGCTGGCGGTGATTGGTGGCGTATGCGGCATCCTGCTCGGTGTGGCGGGGTCTTACGCCATCGGGCATTTTGCCGGATGGCGCATCGAGTTACGGCTGGAGTCGATCGCGCTCGCCGTCGGATTTGCAGGGGCGATCGGCGTTTTTTTCGGGTTTTACCCGGCGCGCAAGGCCTCCCGCCTGCTGCCGATCGAGGCGTTGCGCTATGAGTAACGGCTGGAGCCGCGCGGTCGGCGCAGGGGCTGCGGTCCGCGGCGGGCAATAAACTGCCGCTGGAAAGAGGCGCGCCAGCCTGATCTATATTTTCCTGCCCGAGTTTTTGACGAAGCGGCAAAAATGCAAGCGCGGGCGCCGGGTTTTCGCGCAATTGTCCGACTGTTCCTGATAAAATATCGGCAATGGATTTTGTGCTCCTCTTCAAGGCGCTGGTGCTCGGAATTGTCGAGGGGCTGACCGAGTTTATTCCGGTATCCAGTACCGGCCACTTGATCGTCGTCAGCGAACTGATCGGTTTCAACGGCGCGACGGCCGCGGTGTTCAATATCACCATCCAGCTTGCCGCTATCTTTGCCGTGTGTTGGGAATACCGCTCGCGCTTGCTTGCCGTGGTGGGCGGATTGCGCACGGAAGTTGCCGCGCGCAACTTTGTGCGCAATTTGCTGATTGCCATTCTGCCCGCAGGTATTCTGGGCCTGCTGTTTCACTCGACCATTACCAAAATGCTGTTTCATCCGGTTCCGGTCGCGCTGGCGTTGATCGGAGGCGGGGTGTTGATTCTGTGGGTGGAGCGCCGCCGGCATGACATCACTATTCAAACGGTCGACGCTATGCGCTGGCAGGATGCGCTCAAGGTCGGATGCGCGCAGGCGCTGGCGCTGATTCCCGGCACTTCACGCTCCGGCGCGACCATTATCGGCGGGCTGTTTATCGGCATGTCGCGCAAGGCGGCCACCGAATTTTCCTTTTTCCTGGCAATTCCCACGATGTTCCTCGCGGTGTTCTACGATCTTTATAAAAACCGCAACGTCCTGCATGCTGACGATCTCGGCGTATTTGCCGTGGGATTTATTGCGTCGTTTCTCAGCGCGTTTCTGGCGGTGCGCGGCCTGCTGCGCTACATCAGCCGCCATGACTTCAGTGTTTTCGCCTGGTATCGCATCGCGTTCGGGATCGTTATTCTCGTCACCGGCTACAGCGGTGTCGTGAACTGGTCGAATTAACCGGGGCAATACGCGGCTGAGGCCGGGTAACGGGTATCCGGCCGTCATGTCGTGGTTAGCCGACACACTGTTCTCCACACCCATTTACAGTGATCTCCTTGCAGCGGTACCGCCAGTTTTTCAACGTGCCGGGCATGGGCGCCACCGTGCTGGCATCGATAGTGGGGCGTATCCCCATAGGCGTGGCCGGATTGGCGATTCTGCTCTTCGTTCAGGGCAGATCCGGCTCGTTTGCACAGGCCGGCACCGCCAGCGCGTTTTATGTAATCGGGCTGGCGCTGGTGGCGCCATCGCTCGGCCGCCTGATCGATCGCAACGGACCGCGGCAGATACTCATGACATGCAGCATTGCCTATCCCGCGGTCTTGCTGGGTCTCGTCGTGCTGGTGTTGCATGGGGCGCATCCCGCGTGGGTGGCTGCATGCGCGCTCGTCGCAGGGTCGGTACTGCCGCCGATCACGATTTGCATGCGAACGCTGTACCCGAGGGCACTCAATGACGCGGGATTGCTGCAGACTGCTTATTCAATTGATTCGGCCCTGGTCGAAACGGTTTTTATTGCCGGGCCGGCGCTGGTCGCGCTGTTCGTGGCGATTGATTACCCTGCGGGCGCGGTCATGCTCGCCGCCGCTTTCGCGGCAGTCGGCGGCGTGATTTTTCTGCGCGCGCCTGTCATCAGAGGCTGGGCCATGCCCGAAACGGGCAGTCGGCGGCGCCGGCTCGCTTTGTTGCGCTATCCGAAGCTGGTTGCGGTGTTTGCGGCAACAGTGATGTACTCGGTGGCGTTTGGATTATTCGAGGTGGCTGTTACGGCTTTCGCCGCGCAGAAAGGCGCGCCTGCCGCCGCCGGCATTGCGCTTGCGATCGCCAGCGCCGGCAGCGCGGTGGGTGCTCTCGTTTACGGCGGCAGACACTGGTCACCGCCGCTGCCGCGCCAGTTTCTGATCGGTCTGGGTTTGATGGCGGCCGGCATTCTGCTGCTGGCGACTATCGGCAATATTTATCTGTTTGCCCTGGCCAGCATCATCGCCGGTGCGCCGATGGCGCCGGTCATTGCCGCGCAATCTTTGCTCGTGTCCAGGCTTGCGCCGCGCGAAATGCTGGCAGAGGGTTTTACGTGGGGATCAACCTGCCTGCTCGGCGGTATCGGCGTCGGCATTGCCACGGGCGGCGTGCTTGCTGAATACGTCACGCCATCGTTGATTTTGCTTGCTGCTGCGGGGGCGACCGGCTGTGCCGGAGCAATTGCGTGGCTCGCGCTGCCCAAAGAAACGGTGGACGCGGGATAACACAGAGTGCATGGCGGAAGGGGCGGCACGGCAACGCTGCGTGCCGCCATCATTCATGGCTTGCTTATCACGCCCGTCAGCTTTGTGACCAGGGCAGTCCTGCAGCGCGCCAGCCGCCTTGCGTGTTGCGGTGACCGGAAGCGTCCCTGTCGCCTTCGAAGCCCTCCAGCACGTTGTAGCACTCGGCATAACCCGCCTGCATTGCCAGCATTGCCGCATTATGCGAGCGGCCGCCGCTACGGCAGATGAACATCACCGGCGCATCTTTACCGACCTTCTGTGCAAGCGCGGCAAGAAAAGCGGGGTTGGGTTGGCTTCCGGGATACATCAGTAATTCAATTTCGGTCGAGCCGGGGATACGGCCGACCCAATCCCATTCAGCGCGTGTGCGCACATCAACCAGTTGCGCGTTTGGCGCTTCTTTCCAAATCTGATAAGCCTCTTGCGGCAGCAGCGCGCCCTCGTAGGGCAGGCCCATTTGCCGTGCCCGCTCGCGAGCTGCTTTCAGGATGTTATCTATGGCCACGCTGGCTTCCTTTCAGTAGTGGGGATGTTTGTTATAACGGTGGTTTTTACGAGTTTCAGTGCAGATTAAATCTGACTGTAAATTCCTGGAGAAAGTCTCGTTATTGTAATATTAAGCACTATAAATGCTCAGAATGCACAATTATGGTGCAGTAATGCGCTGAGCGGCACCAATATGATGCGTTTCTGATTTTATGGGTTTGCCAAACCTCTTATGGCACAATGCCTTTCTCATAAAAAACCTTGGCACATTTTGTGCTCAACCGAAAAACTCGTATTTCCAGTTTGTCTTAATCACCGCTAGGAGAAAAATAATGGCATCCGCCGCCGATGTTATGAAAATGATCAAGGACAATGAAGCCAAGTTCATTGATCTCCGGTTCACCGATACCCGCGGCAAGGAGCAGCATGTATCGGTTCCCGCCAAGGCTTTTGACGATAGCAAATTTACCGACGGCCATGCCTTTGACGGCTCGTCGATCGCCGGCTGGAAGGGCATACAGGCTTCCGACATGTTGCTGATGCCCGACCCCGCGTCGGCTAACATGGATCCGTTCACCGACGAACCGACGCTGTTGCTCACCTGCGATGTGGTGGAACCCTCGGACGGCAAGGGCTATGACCGCGATCCGCGGTCCATCGCCAAGCGCGGCGAAGCCTACCTCAAGTCCACCGGCATTGGCGACACCGCTTACTTCGGTCCCGAGCCCGAATTTTTTATTTTCGATTCGGTGACCTGGAATGTTGGCATGTCGGGTTCCTTCGTCAAGATCCAAAGCGGGGAAGCGCCGTGGGCCTCGAGCGAAGAGATGGAGGGCGGCAACATGGGACATCGTCCACCGATCAAGGGTGGCTATTTTCCGGTGCCGCCGGTCGACTCGCTGCAGGACATCCGTTCCGCAATGTGCCTGGCGCTTGAAGAAATGGGCGTCGAGGTCGAAGTGCACCACCACGAAGTGGCGGCGCCCGGCCAATGCGAGATTGGCACCAAGTACAACAGCCTGGTGAAGCGCGCTGACTGGATGATGATCATGAAGTATGTCATTCACAACGTCGCGCATTCCTACGGCAAGACCGCGACTTTCATGCCCAAACCGGTGGTGGGCGACAACGGTTCGGGCATGCACGTGCATCAGTCGCTGTGGAAGGGCAAGGAAAATCTGTTCAGCGGCAACGGCTATTCGGGTCTGTCCGAGCTTGCGCTTTATTACATCGGCGGCATCATCAAACACGCCAAGGCGCTCAACGCCATCACCAATCCCGGCACCAACTCTTATAAGCGGCTGGTGCCCGGTTTCGAGGCGCCGATCAACCTTGCCTATTCGGCGCGCAATCGCTCGGCCTCGGTGCGCATTCCGTATGTGGCGAGTCCGAAAGCACGCCGCATCGAAGTGCGTTTCCCCGACCCGACTGCCAACCCGTATCTGGCGTTCACGGCGATGATGATGGCGGGTCTCGACGGCATCCAGAACAAGGTTCATCCGGGCGATCCAATCGACAAGAATCTCTACGATTTGCCGCCGGAAGAAGCCAAAAAAGTGCCTAACGTATGTTCCTCGCTGGACATGGCGCTTGAACATCTCGACAAGGATCGCGAGTTCCTCACGCGTGGCGGAGTGTTCTCCAACGACATGATCGATGCTTATATCGCGCTCAAGATGGAGGAAGTCACCGCATTCCGCATGACGACGCATCCGCTTGAGTTCCAGATGTATTACAGCCTGTAAGCAGATAGCAAAGAACATGAAAAGAGCGGGTACAACCCCGCTCTTTTCATTGATAAAGCGCCCCGCACCATTCGGGTGCATTGCAAATTCCCATTTATTGACATAGACTTAGCATATTTCCTTGGCATGGCGTGGTCAACCGAAGCAGTGCGGGACCGTTGCTATTATTAAGACTCGACCGGGATAACCCATGCGAATTCTTGTGCTGATGTTGTTGCTGATGCTTGCCGCGCCTGCGTTGCATGCGGAGATCTACAAATGCATCGACACGAACGGCAACACGCTATTTACCAGCGACAGTACCGAGGCCAAGGCCAAGGGCTGCAAGGCGATGAACCTGGCCCCGCCCAACACGATTTCCTCACCCAAGCCTCAGACCAAGGGCGGGTCCGCCGCCACACCGCCGAATTTCCCCAAGGTGGACGCGCAGACGCAGCAGAAACGCGACAACGACCGCCGCCGCATCCTGGAGCAGGAACTCGCCAATGAACAGAAACTGCTGGACCAGGCGAGAAAAGACCTGGCCGAACAGGAATCAATCCGCCTCGGCAGCGAACGCAATTATCAGCGCGTGCTCGACCGTCTTGAGCCATTCAAGAAAAAAGTCCAATTGCACGAAGACAATTCCGCCAACCTAAGAAAGGAATTGGCTGGTATCCGGTAGTCCGGGGGTGTCACAGCCCGGGCTCATATCCATGCTACGGACATTGCCGCCTGGCAATGATGCCGGTTCATTCGTTTTTTCTTACATGGCGCGGTTCTTGCTCGATACGTCAACGAAATGACACCCGCAGCACTCTCCGGTCTCGATTTACTCGCGACAGCCGTGATGCTGGTGGACGAAAAATTGGGCGTGCGCTATATGAATCCGGCAGCGGAAAACCTGTTCGAACTGAGCAATACCAACGTGGCGGGATTGCCGCTCGGTAAATTCTTTTCCGACGACTCCGTGCTCGCCGCAGCCATGAGCTACGCGCATGCCAACAACTCCAGTTACACCGAGCACGATTTCGAACTCGGCGTTGCCGGCCGCGGCAAGCTGCACTTGTCCTGCACCGTAACGCCAGTCGAAACTGGCGGCGGCGGGGGCGAAAACGATTTCCTGCTCGAATTCCGGCACATTGAGCAGCAGCTGAAGATTGCGCGGGAAGAGCGCATGCTGGATCAAAGCCAGGCCAACCGCGAGCTGATCCGCAACCTTGCGCACGAAATCAAGAACCCGCTGGGCGGCATCCGCGGCGCCGCGCAATTGCTCGACCGCGAGCTTGAGCGCCCCAGCCTCCATGAGTACACGCAGGTGATCATGAAAGAGGCCGATCGGCTGCAACTGCTGATGGACCGGCTGCTCACGCCGCACCGGCTGCCGCAGCCGTCTCTTGTCAACATCCACGAAGTCCTGGAACGGGTGCGCAGCGTAATCCTCGCCGAGTATCCGCAGAGCATCATGATCCGGCGTGATTACGACACCAGCCTGCCGCAGTTCAAGGGCGATAAGGAGCAATTGATCCAGGCGGTTCTCAATATCGTGCGCAATGCGGCACAGGCGCTTTCGGGAAATCGCAGCGGGCATGCCGCTTCGCCCACGGAAGAAAAAGGCATGATCCGGCTCCGAACGCGAGTTGAGAGGCAGGTAACGCTTGCCCGCAGGCGCTACCGTCATGCCATAGCGCTGGAAATCATCGACAACGGACCTGGCGTTCCGCAGGAAATCCAGGGGCGCATTTTCTACCCGCTGGTGTCGGGGCGCGACGGCGGCAGCGGATTGGGGCTCACGCTAACGCAGAATTTCATTTCGCAGCACCACGGCACGATCACTTTCGAGAGCGCGCCGGGCAATACCTGTTTTACGATACTGCTGCCGGTTGAGGAAAGCGCGAATGGCGGCCTTTCTGGATAGCGATAAGCAGCAAGCGGTGAGCGGTGGAAGCATCATGTTTTTACCGCTCACTGCTTGCCGCTTACCGATCATACGAAAATGAAACCTGTTTGGATTATCGACGACGATCGCTCAATTCGCTGGGTGTTCGAAAAGGCGCTGACGCGCGAGAACATTGCCTTCAAGGCCTTTTCTTCGGCGCAGGAGGCGCTCACCGCGCTGGACACCGAAATACCGCAGGTGGTGGTGAGCGACATCCGCATGCCCGGCGAGTCGGGTCTTGAGCTCCTGCGCAAAGCGAAGCAGCTGCACGCCAGCCTGCCGGTTATCATCATGACCGCGTATTCCGATCTGGAGAGTGCAGTCACCGCTTTTCAGGGGGGGGCTTACGAATACCTTCCGAAACCGTTCGATGTGGATCACGCGGTGGAGCTGATTCGTCGCGCCATGGAAGAGAGCGTGCGGCAGGAGAGCGCAGCCGAGTCCAGCGAAGTCACACCGGAGATTCTGGGGCAGGCACCGGCGATGCAGGAAGTATTCCGCGCCATCGGGCGCCTGTCGCAATCGCACGCCACGGTCATGATCACCGGCGAGTCGGGAACCGGCAAGGAGCTGGTGGCAAGCGCCCTGCATCGCCACAGCCCACGTGCCGGCAGGCCGTTCATCGCCATCAACACCGCGGCGATTCCCAGGGAATTACTTGAGTCGGAACTGTTCGGCCACGAGCGGGGTGCGTTTACGGGTGCGCAAAGCATGCGCCGCGGGCGTTTTGAACAGGCCGACGGCGGCACCCTGTTCCTGGACGAGATCGGCGACATGCCATCCGAGCTGCAGACGCGTCTGCTGCGCGTATTGTCGGACGGGCATTTTTACCGTGTCGGCGGGCATCAGCCAATCAAGGCCAACGTTCGCGTGATAGCCGCTACGCACCAGGACCTTGAGGCCCGCGTGAAACAGAACCTGTTTCGCGAGGATCTGTTTCACCGCCTCAACGTTATCCGCTTGCGGCTGCCGCCGCTAAGGGAGCGGCGCGAGGATATTCCGCTGCTGGCCAAATATTTTCTGCAAAAGAGCGCGCGTGATCTCGGCGTCGAGGCCAAGCGCCTGTCCGAGGCGACCCTGAAGTATCTCACCACTCAGGACCTGCCGGGTAACGTGCGGCAGCTTGAAAACCTCTGTCATTGGCTTACTGTCATGGCGCCAAGTGTGGCGATAGAAATCAAGGATTTGCCTCCGGAGTTGCGGGCGGAGGCGGCGACCGCGCCGGCGCAGGACTGGGTAGCTGCGCTTGAAAAAGAAGCGGAGACGCTGTTCAACCGTGGTGATACCGGCGTCATGAACGATCTGACGCGCCGCTTTGAGAAGGCGCTGATCGTCAAGGCACTTGCCCACACCGGCGGCCGGCGCATCGAGGCATCACATCTGCTGGGCCTGGGCCGCAACACCCTTACGCGCAAAATCCAGGAGCTCAAAGTAGACGGCGATAAAGGCGACTAGTTTAGAATCGCTTTTCCACCAGCGCCGGGGAATGCGATGTCGAGCTATGCTTACGACCTTATCACCATCGGCGGCGGTTCGGGCGGTGTGCGCGCGAGCCGCATGTCGGCCGGCTTCGGCGCGCGCGTAGCGCTGATCGAAGAGCGCGAGCTTGGCGGCACTTGTGTCAACGTCGGCTGCATTCCAAAGAAGCTGCTGTCGTATGCCGCGCATTACAGCCGCGATTTTACGGAGGCCGCAGGATTCGGCTGGAGTTTCGGTTCGCGCGCTTTTGACTGGGCGCAGCTGATTGCCGCCAAAGACCTGGAAATTGCGCGGCTCAACGGCGTTTACGCCCAGGTGCTTGCCACTGCCGGGGTGGAGGTTATCAAAGGGCGCGGGGTTGTGGTCGATGCGCATACGGTGCGGGCGGGCGGGCGCACGCTGACTGCGCAGCATATTCTGATCGCAACCGGCGGCTGGCCCGTGATACCGGACATCCCGGGGGCGGAGCACGCCATCACCTCCAATGAAGCGTTTCATCTTGAGCGCCTGCCCCGGCGCGTGACGATAGTCGGCGGCGGTTACATCGCAGTGGAGTTTTGCTCCATTTTCAACGGGCTGGGTTCGAACGTGAGGCTGGTGCACCGCGGTGGCCAGCTGTTGCGCGGCTTCGATCATGATCTGGGGCGCGTGCTGGTCGAAGAAATGGCCCACAAAGGCGTCACGCTCATGCTCAATTCGAGCATCGAGCACATCAGACGGACAGATGGAACAATGATCGTGCACCTGGTATCGGGGGACACGCACGAAACGGATCTGGTGATGTATGCGACGGGCCGCGCGCCCAATACGCGGGGCATCGGGCTTGAGGCCGCAGGAGTGGCGCTGGCAGCCAGTGGCGCGATCAAGGTCGACTCATCTTTTCGCAGCAGCGTGCCGTCGGTCTGCGCGATTGGCGATGTGACGGACAGGAAACAGCTCACGCCGGTGGCGATCGCCGAAGGCATGGCGCTGGCGAGCACGCTGTTCAACAATGCACCGCGCCAGATGGATTACGCCAATGTGCCGACGGCGGTTTTCAGCCATCCGTGCATCGCTACTGTCGGCCTCGGCGAGCAAGAGGCCCGCGCGCGGCATGCGGCCGTGGACACTTATGTGACGCGTTTCCGGCCGCTCAAGTCGACCTTGAGCGGAAGCGCCGAGCGGGTGTTCATGAAGCTTGTCGTCGACCGCGCAACCGACCGTGTGCTGGGTGTGCATATGGCGGGAGAGGATGCGGCGGAAATCATCCAGGGTTTTGCAGTGGCGTTAAAGTGCGGTGCCACCAAGACGCAATTCGATTCAACGGTCGGCATTCATCCGACGAGCGCGGAAGAATTTGTCACTCTGCATGAAAAAATAACCTGACAAAAGTCGCCTGAGAAACGACGCCCTCAGCGTATCGTCCATTCGTGTCCGCATTTTCTGCACCTGACCGCCATCCATGTTTGCGCCTTGACCGCGTTTGTTTCCGCAGAAGTATCTTCGATCGAGCCTGATCCGGTCACGGCGAATGCGGCATAGACCCTGCAGTTTTCACAGGTCGACTTTTCCGCGATGTGCTCGGCGTAGGAAAGCATGGCGATATAGCGCGCGCAGGAATAGTAGCCGAGGATGCCGATGGCAGATATGAGGGTCAGCATGATCAGCGGCTGCAATCCCGGCGCGCGCAGGCTGAAATCTTCGACGCAGGCCAGGATCGCTATTGCGCATAGAAGACAGCTTACAAGGTAAGCATGGCTCTCGATAAGCTGGCGTTCGTACCAGCTGTGAAAGCCCAGCCTGACTATGCTGTCCGCAGGTTCCATGGCAGGGGAAATGAGACTGCTATTGATCTTTCACTAATTCGCGACAGCGAATTAGTGCCCTTCTCACCCTCTCCTTCCGGGAGAGGGTCGGGGAGAGGGATTGAGCGTTCCGACTGCCATCCATTATGAAACGCTCAATAAGAACATTCTACGCCATGGCAGGCGATCCGGATGCAACCCGCGCGCCGCAGACCGCCGCGGACTAAACGGCAAACTCGGCGATTACCGGCGCGTGATCGGACGGGCGTTCGGACTTGCGCGGTTCGGTGTCGATTTTGCCGGACGAGCAGGATTCCGCCAGCCCGGCGCTGAGCAGGATGTGATCGATGCGCAGCCCCATCTTGCGGCGAAAGGCGTTCATGCGGTAATCCCACCAGGTAAACGATTTTTCCGGCTGCTCGAACAGGCGGAAACTGTCTTGCAGGCCGAGATTGAACAGGGCATTCAATGCGTCACGTTCGGGCTGACTGCACAATACCTTGCCTGCCCATGCCGCGGGATCATGCACATCGCGGTCTTCCGGCGCGATATTGAAGTCACCCAGCAGCGCAAGCCGCGGGTAGCGCCGCAGTTCGTCCTGCAACCACGTGTGGAGCGCGGCCAGCCATCTGAGCTTGTATTGGTACTTGTCGGACTCGACGCTTTCGCCGTTCGGAACATAGACGCAGATGATGCGCACGCCGCTGACGGTGGCGGCAAGCACGCGTTTCTGCGGATCGTCAAAAGCCGGAATTGCGCAGACGGCATCGCTGGCGGCGGCGCGGCTGAGCACGGCGACGCCGTTATAGGTTTTTTGCCCGTTGAACAGGGCCCGGTAACCGGCTGCGCTGATGGCGTCTGCAGGAAAGTTGGCGTCTTCGAGTTTGGTTTCCTGCAGGCACAACACATCGGGCTGATGCTGGCCAAGCCAGTCGAGTACTTGCGGCAACCGGACCTTGAGAGAATTGACGTTCCAGGTCGCCAGCTTCATTGCGCCGGCGCGGCGGGTGGCGGGCTTGCATTCGCGCCATCCGGCGTTGCCGCGGGCGCCGGCTTGGACGCAGGCGCCGCCGGTTTGATTACCGGTTTCACGGCGATCAGGGCGGTCTTGGGATAGCCCGCGGCGTCAAGTGCCGAATCCCAGCTGCTTTCAAGGTAGCCTTTCAGCCGATTGTTGCCCACCATGAGCAGCGGCACCTCCATGCCGCCGCCTGCGATTTTCTTGAAATCCTCGATTTCGGACTGGGGATTTCTTTCGGTATGCGGTACGCCGCGCCGCGCCAGATGCGTGCGCGCCTTGTCGCAGGTTTCCCCACAACTGGTGGTCCACAACGTGACTGGAAAATTCTTTACCGCCTGTTGCAGGCTGTACGGCATTTCGCCTGTCTGTATCGTGCTGGTGCTGATGTTTCGCTGCTCGATTTTTTTGGCATTGGGCGGTGGCGGCGTATCACGCCACTCGACGCGGCCTCTTTCGTCGACCCACCGGTATAGCTGGGCGGCGCTCACAGGCAGCGCCAGCACGGCCAGCGCAAAAGTCAGAATCGTGATTTTTTTCATGATGTTATCCCGTCGATGCAGTGAATTGCACTCTAGCACTTTGGCCGCGCGTGCGCAAAATCGGGCCACATTTTCCGCCACACCACTGACCTCCCGGCCCACGCAGCGAATCTTTTCCTCGCGTGCCGACAGCCGGCGGCGATTCGCTTCGCCGCATCCCCCACGCTAAGGCGTCGGGGTTCCCGTTGCCGGACTCATCCCGCTGTGTCTCAGCAGCGCGTCCATCCTGGGCTCGCGCCCGCGGAACGCGACAAAGGATTCGAGCGCCGGACGGCTGCCGCCGACGCCGAGTATCTCGTCGCGGAAGCGGCCGCCGGTGGCCGGGTCGAGCACGCCGTTTTCCTCGAACAGGCTGTAGGCATCGGCCGACAGCACTTCCGCCCATTTGTAGCTGTAGTAGCCCGCCGCGTAGCCGCCGGCGAAAATGTGCGAGAAATTGTTGGGGAAGCGGTTGTAGGCCGGCGGCAATACCACCGCGACGCGCGAGCGCACTTTGGCGAGGAGTTCGAGCGCGCTGTTGCCGCCGTTGTTTTCAAAGTCATAGTGCAGGTGCAGGTCGAACAGCGAAAACTCGATCTGGCGTACGGTTTGCAGTCCGCTCTGAAAATTCTTGGCGGCGAGCATCTTGTCGAACAGCGTGCGCGGCAGCGGTTTACCGGTTTCGACATGGCGCGTCATGGGTTCAAGCACGCTCCACTCCCAGCAGAAGTTTTCCATGAACTGGCTGGGCAGTTCCACCGCATCCCATTCGACACCGTTGATGCCGGACACGCCGAGATAGTCGATGCGCGTCAGCAGGTGGTGCAGGCCGTGGCCGAATTCGTGGAACAGGGTGATTACTTCATCGTGCGTGAACAGCGCCGGCCGTTTTTTGCCGCCGGTCTCGCCGACCGGCGCGGAGAAATTGCAGTTGAGATAGGCGACCGGAGTTTGCACGCCATTGTGCTTGAGCCGGCGCGTGATCGCCTCATCCATCCACGCGCCGCCGCGCTTCGGCGGCCGGGCGTAGAGGTCGATGTAAAAGCGGCCGATCAGGCCGCCACTGCGGTCGTGAATGGCGAAAAACCGCACATCGTCGTGCCACAACGCCGCCGCGGCAGGCGTGATCGTCAGGCCGTAGAGAGTCTCGACCAGCTTGAACATGCCGGGCAGCACCGCCGATTCCGGAAAATACTGTTTTACCTCCTGATCGGAGAACGCGTAGCGCGCTACGCGCAGCTTCTCCGACGCGTAAGCGAGATCCCAGGCCTCGAGCCGGTCGAGATTGAGCGATGCGCGCGCAAAATCGGTGGCTTCCTGCAGATCGCGCTCGGCATACGGCCTGGCGCGCGCCGCAAGCTGATTGAGAAAGTCGAGCACCTGCTGCGGCGACTCCGCCATTTTCGGCTCGAGCGAATACTCGGCATAATTTTTGAAACCGAGCAGCCGCGCCAGCTCCTGCCGCAGTTGCACGATTTCCGCGATCAGCGGCGTGTTGTCCCACTCGGGTTTGCCGAATTCGGCGGCGCGCGTGACATAGGCGCGATACATCAGTTCGCGCAGCTTGCGGTTTTCGGCGTACTGCAGCACCGGCACGTATGACGGCGCGTGCAGGGTGAATTTCCAGCCGGGCTTGCCCTCGGCCTGCGCGGCTTCGCGCGCCGCCTGCCGAACGTCGCCGGGTATGCCGGCCAATTCCTGTTCATCGGCCACGTAGTGCGCGAAGGCGTTGGTCGCATCGAGCAGGTTGTCGCTGAATTGCGAAGACAACTGCGACAGCCGCTCGCGGATGGCCATGAAGCGCGTTTTTTTGTCGGCGGGCAGCTCGGCGCCGCCGAGGCGGAAATCGCGCAGTTCATTTTCGATGATTTTGCGCTGTGCGCGCGTCAGCGCCTTGAATTCAACGCAGGCGTGCAGCGCCTTGAATTTACGGAACAGCCCCGGGTTCTGCGACAGCTCGGAATAGTACTGCGTGACCTTGGGCAGATTGGCGTTGTAGGTTTCGCGCAACTCCGGGCTGTTCATCACCGCGTTGAGATGGCCGACCTGGCCCCAGGCCCGGGCGAGCCGCTCATGCGCGTCCTCGAACGGCTCGACGAAGTCGTGCCAGGTTGACGGCACCGCGTGCGTGGCCAGACGCCCGATCAGCGCACGATTTTCCGCGAGCAGTTGATCGACCGCCGGCGTGACGTATTGCGGTTTGAAATCCGCGAAGCGGGGCAGGCCTGAAAAATCCAGCAGGGGGTTCATGTTTGAACGAATAATCGGTGGTTTGGAGGCCAGTTTCAGACAACGGCGACAACGCGAAGTTTGGCGCTGCAGGCAAGTGTTGCGCTATTAATATAATATATTGATTTAAATGATATTTATGCCGACGTCCGGCGGGCACAAGGCGCTACCCGGCCTCATATACGATTTGGCCTGCGACCAGGGTGCAGCGAACCTTGCCTTTGAGTTCGAAACCGAGGAATGGCGTGTTTTTGCCCTGGCTTTTCAATGCGCTTGGTTCGATTTTCCAATAGCGCCCGGGGTCGAAAATACAAATGTCGGCAGTGCCTCCCACTGCCAGATGGCCGGCGTCAATATTGAGGACGCGCGCGGGATCCGCAGTGATTTTGGCGAGCGCTGAAGGCAGTGCCAGCGCGCTTTCTTCCGCCCATTTCAGAGTGAGCGGCAGCAGGAGTTCGAGTGCGGTGGCGCCGGTTTCGGCTTCGGATCTTCGGTCATCAGATATGCCAGTCCAC
>CAKKQX010000093.1 GCA_919902235.1 Burkholderiales bacterium | reverse complement strand
CCTGAATCCGCAAAGCGCAAAAAAGAAATAAGTCAAACAGTTGAGCGAGGGCAGGCAGCACTCATCTGCCGCAGAATTTTTGGAGATCAGAATGGAAGCTTTAAAAGACGTGCGCATCCTCGACATGACACACGTGCAGGCGGGGCCTACCTGCTCGCAGTTGCTGGCGTGGATGGGCGCCGACGTGATCAAGTTCGAGCCGCCGCAGGGCGACGCCACGCGCGGGCAGTTGCGCGATGTGCCCAACGCCGACAGCCTGTATTTCACCATGCTCAACTGCAACAAGCGCTCGATCACGGTGAATATGAAAAGCGCCGAAGGCAAGACGGTGTTCGTCGACCTGCTCAAGAAGTGCGACATAGTCATGGAAAACTTCGGGCCCGGTGTGCTCGACCGGTTCGGCTTTACTTGGGAGAAAATTCATCAGCTGAATCCGAAGATCGTGATGGGCTCGATCAAGGGCTTCGGCTCGAGCGGCCCGTACGCCGACTTCAAGGCCTACGAGAACGTGGCACAGGCCATGGGCGGGGCCATGAGCACCACCGGCGTGCCCGATGGTCCGCCGTTTGTGACCGGCGCCCAGATCGGCGACACCGGCACCGGCCTGCATCTGGCGATCGGCCTGCTCGCCGCGCTGCACCAGGCCAACCGCACCGGCAAAGGGCAGTATGTCGAGGTGGCAATGATGGACGGCGTGATGAACCTGTGCCGGGTAAAGTGGCGTGATCACCAGCGCCTGACACGACAGACGCTTTCGGAATACTCAGTACCAACGGAAGGCTTGAAGGCGACACCGAGGGCCGGCAACGATTCCGGCGGTGGTCAGCTTGGCAATGCCATCCACTGCAAACCGGGGGGACCCAACGATTACATCTACGTCGTGGTGCAGGAAGCGGTTTGGGACGCGCTGGCTAACCGTATCGGCCCTGATCTCGGCATGCCCGATCTCGCCAAAGACCCGAAATTCGTGAAAATCGCCGACCGGCGCAAGAACCAGAACGAGATGTGGGCGCTGATCACCAAATTCGCGTCGAATTACACCAAACGCGAGTTCATGGCGATTCTCAATCCCCTCGACGTGCCGTGCGGGCCGATCATGTCCACCGAAGACCTCGCCGAAGACGAGCATATCCGCGGCCGCGACATGTATGTCGAACTCGATCACCCGCAGCGCGGGAAGTGGTGGAATGTCGGCATGCCGATCAAGCTTTCGGATTCCCCGGCCAGGATAGAACGTTCACCCCTGCTGGGCGAGCACACGGAAGAGATCCTCAAGTCGGTGCTGGATTACAGCGACGAGCAGATCGGCAAGCTGAAGAGCGCAGGCGCATTTTCGGCGCCCCCCAAGAAGGCGGCGTGAGGGGGCGGGTAAGCAGTAAGCGGTAAGCGGTAAACCCATCCCGCTCCTCGGTTTCACTGCTCACTGCTCACTGCTCACTACTTACCACTTACCGCTCAAGCCATATCTTTTTCCAAGGAAGACCCATCATGAAAATCGCGATCATCGGTCAGCAAGACTTCGGTAAGGCGGTGCTCGAGGCGTTTGTGGCGCGCGGTGATGAGGTTGCCGGCGTGTTCTGCGCGCCGGAGAAACCGGGCGCCAAGGCCGATCCCCTGCGCGCTGCGGCCGAGGGAAAAAAGCTCAAAGTCTTCCAGTTCAGGGGATTGCGCGGCGACGACGCGCACGAAGCGCTGAAGGGGCTCAAAGTCGATATGGGGATCATGGCCTATGTGCTGCAATTCGCACCCGACAGCTTTACCCGGATCCCGCGGCTGGGCACCATCCAGTTTCACCCCTCGCTGCTGCCCGGATACCGCGGGCCGTCGTCGATCAACTGGCCCATCATCCGCGGCGACACGAAAACCGGACTGACGATTTTCCGTCCCAACGAGGGGTTGGACGAAGGGCCGGTCTTGCTGCAGAAGGAATGCGATATCGGACCCGACGAGACCATAGGCGAGGTTTACTTCAACAAGCTTTACCCCATGGGTGTGAAGGCAATGCTGGAAGCGGCCGATCTGGTGTTCGCCGGCAAGCACAAGGAGGTGGTGCAGGACGAGTCGCGGGCGAGCTACGAAGGCTGGTGCCGCGAAGGCGAGGCGCGCGTCCATTGGGCGCATCACGTTGATTTTGTCTACAACATCATCCGCGGCTGCAACCCCGCTCCCGGCGCCTGGACCACTCTGAATGGCAGGAAAGTGCAGATTTTCGACGCTCGCAAGCACGTGTCCCGGCGCTATGCCGATGTCGTCGGCAAGATCGGCGAGGTTTCCGGCGTGACCGACGCAAGCTTCAAGGTTACCGCGCAGGGCGGGGTCATAGAGGTCCTGCGTGTCCGCGGCGAGGATGGCAAGAAGGTTTCAGGTGGTGATTTCGCCCGTGCCAACGGACTTTCCAACGGGGTAATCCTCGGCACTTAGCCCTTGGCGCAGCGCAATCGCCGCATTACAGCCCGCGTATTACAGCCCCTTTTTATTGCTTCAATCTCCGGAAGCCACGGCACTGCCGTGGCTTCTTCGCTTGGTTTGCACTTTCGCCGTTTTGGTGCGCAGTCCCGCAAGCGTTGTAATGCGCGGAGCGAGAGCATGCGGTAATTACCTGTATTCACGTGAACTTTTCGGCAGGCCAGGCAAAAAAACCATATAATTTCCCGGCTAATATCGTAGAATCAATGACTAAACGGCGTTAAGCTATTAATAAAAAATACAACGATTTATTGAGCGTTTCATAATGGATGACAGCCGGAACGCTCAATCCCTCTCCCCGACCCTCTCCCGGAAGGAGAGGGTGAGAATGGCACTAATTCGCTGTCGCGAATTAGTGAAAGATCAATAGGGAGCGGATGTGAAGAAAGCGGATTTCTGGAAAACCGGGCGTTTATCCGGGATGGCCATGTCGTGCTGACAAGCGCGCCTGCTGCCGGCCTGGCACGACTCAACAAGGCGGAATTGGCGTTCAAACGCATGGTGGATTTTGATTCGAAGTTTTGCGCCCCTGATCAACGACGCCCCGGTTGTGCGCCGGTGATTTCGGAAACGGTAAGCCTGGACACAGCACAGGATTATCCGGGCGCGGCGGTCATTTTGGCCGCGGAGGGTGTTGCACCCCCCGTGTTCGGACGCTACCGCATCGAGAGGAAGCTCGGTAAAGGTGCGATGGGAACCGTATATCTCGGCAGGGATTCCATTAACGACCGCGTGGCGGCGATCAAGATCATGGCGCTGCCGCCGCAATCCGGGACCGGCGGTTTGCGGGAAATCAAGACGCGGTTTTTCCACGAAGCGCAAACCGCAGGCCGGCTCAAGCATCCCGCCATCGTCAATATTTTCGATGTCGGCGAAGAGCGTGGATTTGGCTACATTGCAATGGAGTTTATGCCTGGCGGCGATCTGACGCCGTTTGTCGAGCCCGGCAGCCTGCTGCCCCTGTCGCGGGTGCTGTCGAGCATCGCGCAAGTTGCCGAGACACTGTCCTACGTACACGCCAGAGGTGTCGTTCATCGCGACATCAAACCGGCGAATATCATGTGCGAGCAGGGGAGTAACGGCGTGAAGCTGACCGATTTCGGCATCGCGTGCATCGCAGATGACGGGGTCGGCCAGGTGATGGGCACGCCGCCGTACATGTCTCCCGAACAGCTCTGCGGCCGGGAGATGGATGGCCGCTCGGACCTGTTCTCGCTCGGAGTCACGCTGTACCGGCTGTCATGCGGCGGTGTGCCGTTCCAGGGGGACTCGTTGGCGCAGCTCATGTTCAGAATCGCCAACGAGCCGCATGCCGATATTCTTGCCCGCAATCCGGCGCTGCCGCCGGCGCTGGCCGAAATCATCGACAGGGCGCTCGCGAAGCGGCCGCAAAATCGCTACCAGACCGGTGAGGAAATGGCGCGGGCGCTGCGCTCGTGCATTTCCGGCGCGGCGTCTGACGGGAA
The DNA here is from genome assembly GCA_919902235.1 of Burkholderiales bacterium. Classification (GTDB taxonomy): domain Bacteria; phylum Pseudomonadota; class Gammaproteobacteria; order Burkholderiales; family SG8-41; genus CAKKQX01. Next base: position 1,891 of record CAKKQX010000093.1, on the reverse strand, counting down.
AACCGGATCTGCGGGCATGATCCAGAGGGGGAGATAATCTTGGTGAAACTGAATACTGTCCTGGAAGTTGCCAGCGCGACCCATCCCGGCAGGGTCCGCTCACACAATGAGGACAGTATTGCCGCCGACGCGGAAATAGGGCTGGCAGTGCTGGCCGACGGCATGGGCGGCTACAACGCCGGCGAAGTGGCGAGCGGTATCGCAGTGGCAATGATCACCGCCGAGATGAAAAAAGCGCTGGCAGACATCAAGGCCGGCGCGCTCGACGGCAACGGCGCCGAGAGGCTGCTGGGGAAGCACGCGGTGAAAGCGAATGCGGCAATCTACCATGCAGCGCAAAACCAGACGCAGTACTCCGGAATGGGCACGACCCTGGTGGCCGCGCTGTGGCACGACAACCGGATGGCGGTCGGCCATATCGGCGATTCGCGGCTCTACCGCCTGCGCGGCGACATCCTCGAGCAGATCACGCGCGATCATTCTTTATTGCAGGAGCAAATAGACAACGGAATGATAACCAGGGAGCAGGCCAGATTTTCGCAGAACAAGAACCTGGTGACTCGCGCCGTGGGCATCGATCCCGAGGTGGATGCGGAGGTGCATACTTACCCGGTGCAGGCGGGAGACATCTATCTGCTGTGCTCCGATGGTTTGAGCGACATGGTCACCGACGAGGACATTCAGCATACGCTGTCCTCGCTGCAGGCCAATCTGCCCCTGGCGGCGGAGCACCTGGTGCAACAGGCCAACGATAATGGCGGTCGCGACAATATTTCGGTGATTCTGGTGCGCGTGCTCAAGGATTTCCCGACGCAGCAGGCCGGTTTGCTGGGCAAATTGAAGTCTTGGTTCGGATAAGCTATTGAGCGTTTCATAATGGATGACAGTCGGAACGCTCAATCCCTCTCCCCGACCCTCTCCCGGAAGGAGAGGGTGAGAATGGCACTAATTCGCTGTCGCGAATTAGTGAAAGATCAATAAGGAACATTACCATGGCGAAAGTGATTCTCAGTCTGGAAGGATCCGTGATCCGGGAAATTCCTCTCGATAAAGATCGCGTGACGATCGGACGCAAAGCGCAGAACGATATTCCAATCGAGAACCTGGCGGTCAGCGGCGAGCATGCCTGCATTGTGACCATACTCAATGACTCATTCCTTGAGGATCTCGGCAGCACCAACGGCACGCTGGTCAACGGCAACCCGATCAAAAAACATATTCTGCAGAACAACGACGTGATCGAGATTGGAAAGTACAAACTCAAATACATGGTTGAAGCGTCGACGGCACCGGCAACCGAGGCGCCCGCCGAGGATATGGAGAAGACCATGGTATTGCGCCCTTCCGCGGCGCTGCGGGCGCCGCCGCCGCGGCCCTCCGGCGACGCCCGGGAGCCGCAGGCCAGTATTGCGGCACCGGCACCGCTGGTGCAGGCTGCGCCGCTGGCAGCCAGCGAGGCGGCAAAACCGGCTGAAGCGCCGCTACGGCCCACCATACAGATTCTGAACGGCGCGAGCGCGGGCAGGGAACTTGAGCTCACCAAGAACCTGACCACGCTGGGCAAACCCGGCGTGCAGGTTGCCGTCATCACGCGTCGCCCGCAGGGCTACTTCATCGCGCATGTCGAAGGCGCCAGTTTCCCTGTCGTCAACGGCAAAACGCTTGATGCGCAGGCGCACCCGCTCAACGATCACGATATGGTTGAACTGGCGGGCGTGAAAATGGAATTCTTCTTCAAAACAAACCAACCGTAACCGTAGCCAGGAGGTTTTGTAACATACTCCCCCTCTCCTTGCGGGTAATAGGTATCTGACATCTCCACTACGCACCCCCCTCGCCCCGCTTAATGCGGGGAGAGGGTCGGGGAGAGGGGCTGTGCGCTTCCCCCCCC
>CAKKQX010000092.1 GCA_919902235.1 Burkholderiales bacterium | reverse complement strand
CTCGATCAGCGCGATGGCGATGGCGGCCTCGTCCGGGATTTTACGCACCACCGCCGGCACCGCTTCGAGTCCGGCTATTTGTGCCGCGCGCCAGCGACGCTCGCCGGCGACGATTTCATAATTGCCGGGGGACAACAGACGCACCACGATCGGCTGCACCACGCCTTGGGCCTTGATTGAAGCGGCCAGCTCCTCGAGCGCTTCAGGATTCATGTGCGTGCGCGGCTGATACTTGCCGCGCTGCAACTGGTCGAGGGGAATCTGGCGCAGCTCGTCTTTTTCGCTCGGCATCTCGTAGGCGCCCAGCAGCGCGTCGAGCCCGCGCCCGAGGCGCTGGGGTTTTCTGGTGGTTGTCGCGCTCATGGTTTCCTCTCCCGCTTATGCTGCCACAACTTCTTCTTCACGACGCAACATCTCGCCGGCCAGCGCCAGGTAGGCCTGCGCGCCCTTGGACTGCATGTCATAGGCGATCACCGGCATGCCGTGCGACGGTGCCTCCGCCAGACGGATGTTGCGCGGGATGACGGTGCGATAAAGTTTGTCACCGAAGTGCTGTTTCAGTTGCGCCGAAACTTCGTTGTCGAGATTGTTACGCGGATCGTACATGGTGCGCAACAGTCCCTCGATCTCCAGCTGCGGATTCAGCGTTTCGCGAATCTTGCGGATGGTGTTGAGCAACGCCGTGAGTCCTTCGAGCGCGTAGTATTCACACTGCATCGGGATCATCACCGATTGCGCCGCCACCAGTGCATTGACTGTCAGCAGGTTCAGCGCCGGTGGACAGTCTATCAATATGTAATCGTATTGCGTCCGCACATTTTCGAGGGCTCCGCGCAGGCGTCGTTCGCGCTGCTCGAGTTCGATGAGCTCCACCTCGGCGCCGGACAGCTGGCTGTTGGCGGGCACCAGATCGTAACCGCCCTCGACCGTCACGCGCGCGGCCTCGATCGGCTCCAGACCGATCAGGACCTCGTAGGTGGTAACACGATTGGCCTGCTTGTTGACGCCGCTGCCCATGGTGGCGTTGCCCTGCGGGTCGATGTCGATCAGCATCACGCGC
>CAKKQX010000091.1 GCA_919902235.1 Burkholderiales bacterium | reverse complement strand
CACACCGCGCGATCGAGGCTGACCCCGACATCGGTTTGTTACTGCCGTGCAACGTCGTGGTGCGCGAAGAAGCCGATGAAACCATAACGGTTGCGTTCATGGACCCCGAGGCCGTGTTGCAGTTGGTCGACAAACCGGAAGTGCATGCCCTTGGCAAGGAAGTACGGGCCCTTCTGCAGCGGGTCTGCGCGAGCCTCAAGGCATGACGCCGGGACAGGACGCGGGCGCACGGCGTGAAGGGACGCGAGACAGCAGGACAAAAAAATGGAGAGAAACCAAATGAACCGCCGCAAGTTTTTGCAATATACCGCTTCAACGCTCGCAATCGGCGCCGGTTTGCCGCTTGCCGGCTGCCAGGACACGAATGTAGCCGGCGCGGCGTTTGCGCCCTATGCGCACGACCCGGTGCGGGCCGAAAATTTCACAAATCCGCTGTTTATCCCGGGTGCCGAGGGGCCGTTTGGCGTATTAAACGTCGCCGATATGCCGCTTACGCTCAAAACGCACGCGGCGACGTTCCCGATTCTCGGCGGCCGGGCCTCGCCATTTCTGCTGTACGAGACCAGCTATGCGGGCAAGAGCTATCAAAACCCGATTCTTAAAATCAAGCGTGGCGGCCGTTTCGCGGCCACGCTGCAAAACGGATTGAACGAGCCGACGATCATTCATTGGCATGGACTGCATACACCGGCGAACATGGACGGCCACCCGAACGACAGCATCGCTCCCGGCAAAAATTACCCCTATGCATTCACGATCAATAACCGCGGCGGCACCTACTGGTATCACACACATGCCCACCATTTGACTGCGAAGCAGGCGTATGGCGGCCTTGCAAGCTTCTTTATCGTCGAGGATGACGACGAACTGCAACTCGCCCGCGCCCTCGACCTCAAGCTTGGCGAAACTGATCTTCCGCTGGTGATTCAGGACAAGCGCTTCAACGCCGCCGGCGAACTCGTCTACCAGCCGGACCCGATGGAGAAAATGATGGGGTATCTGGGCGACATCGTGCTGGTCAATCTCACGCCCAATGCCTTGCATGAAATCGGCCCGCGCATCTATCGCTTCCGCTGTTTGAACGGCTCGAACGCGCGCGTCTACAAGCTCGCGTTCGTGCGCGGCAAGGAACAACTGGAGTATCAGGTGATCGGCACCGACGGGGGCCTGCTCGATCGGCCGTATCCGGCAAAAGAGGCGTTTCTCGCGCCCGGCGAACGACTCGACATACTGTTCGACGCGAGCCAGTTGCATCAGGGCGACACGGTGTTTTTGAAAAGCCTGGCGTTTGATCCGATGGAAAACGATGGCGCGATGGGGATGATGGGGTGGATGGGCAGGATAATGGGCAAGAATCCGATGGCGCATACGAATAGCAGTATGCGGCTTGCCGACGGGCTTGAGTTCAATCTTTTGAAGCTCGTGGTGGCGAAAGCCGCTCAAGGCCCGCGCGAGACGCCGGCGCGCCTGTCGCAAGTGCAACCGATCGACATCAAGGAGGCCACGGCGCGCACGGTGCGCCTTGAGATGGCGCACATGCGCTGGCTCATCAACGGCGAAACCTTCCGCACGGATGCCTTCCCGATCGAAGCACGGCGAAACACAGTGGAGGTGTGGGACCTGCACAACGCAGAACACAGCATGCCGCACCCCATGCACATGCATGGTTTTCAGTTCCAGGTTCTGGCGCGCCAGAACAGCCCGCAGCAGATACGCACGCTCGGCGTGCATGGCAGCGGCCGCACCGTGAGCGACCTCGGATGGAAGGATACCGTGCTGGTGTGGCCCGGCGAAACGGTGCGCCTTGCCGTGGATTTCTCGCACGACTTTGGCGGCGACCAGACGTACGTGTTCCATTGCCACAACCTGGAGCACGAGGACAACGACATGATGGTCAACATGCGCGTGCGCGCATAACCGGCGCGATTCCCGCGGATCAACTCAAAAAACCGCTCGGTGACGCCCGTTGATGTGCAAGGTCAGTTGCCGCGCGCCTGTCCCACCGGAATGCCCGCCATGCCGGTTGCAACCCCCTCCCGCGCAAGCAACCGGCCGCGCCGCCATTCCAGAACGACGGCAGCCGCAAGGACCGCGGTCCCGGCCGCCGCGACGTGAAGCCGAACCGGCTCGAAGTAGGCCAGCAGCAATTCACCGCCGAAAAGCA
>CAKKQX010000090.1 GCA_919902235.1 Burkholderiales bacterium | reverse complement strand
ATTTGGACTGTGACACTTTACACAAAACTGACCAAATTGTCAGTCTTGCGAAAGACTGTTTTCAGCCAGGCATATTGCAGCGCAACACCAGCGCATACGCCGACAAACTTACGCTTCAGGTCAAGCGCATACGCGTATTTTTTCCCTGGCTGCAGCAACCGTGAAGGCGCATATCAGCGCATCTGAGATTGCCTTGCACCGTATTCGTGCAGAAACTGCGCGAAATCTCAACTGGCGCGACCTGACGGCGCATGCATGCCAACCCGCATGGAGACCGGTCGCGGTCAGTTGTTCATCTGCACGCGGCCTGTTTTGATCAGGCCGCCCATTTTTTCGGCCTCGTTCTTGAGAAAAGCGGCGAACTCTTCCGGCGTGCCGCCGAGAACCACCAGGCCAAGCTCATCCAGCCGTTTCTTCGCGTCGGGAAGCGCGAGGGCCTTGTTCAGTTCGCTATTTAACTTGCCAATGATTGCCCGCGGCGTCCTGGCCGGCGCCGAAACCCCGAACCACACGGTGGCCTCCGCGTTCCTGATCCCCTCTTCAGCCAGCGTCGGCACGTTCGGCAAAACCGCCTGCCGTTTGGGCGCGGCCACACCCAGCACCTTCACCCTGCCGGATTTGATATGGGCATCGGCGCTGACGCTGGTGGTGTACATCAGGTTGACGCGTCCGGCAATGACATCGGTCAGCGCGGGCGCAGTGCCCTTGTACGGTACGTGAACCACGTCGGCGCCGGTGGCGGCCTGGAACAGCGCGAGGCCAATGTGCAGACTGCTGCCGTTGCCGGACGAGGCCCAGTTGACCTTGCCGGGATTGGCTTTCGCATAGGCCAGCAACTGCTTGCCATCATTCGGCGGAAACGAAGGCGCTGAGACAATGATAAGCGGTACATAACCTATGAACATCACCGGCGCGAAATCGCCCATTCGGTACGGCGGCTTGCGGCTCATGAGTATGCTGTTGATACTGGGCGCGGGATTGGCAAATAGCAAAGTGTGGCCATCGGGCGCAGCGCTGGCTGCAATCTCGCCGCCTATCAGTCCGCCTGCGCCGGGCCGGTTGTCGACCACGAACTGCTGCCCCAGGAATTCGCTAAGCTTGTGCGCCAGCAGGCGCGCGATAATATCGTTGGACGCGCCCGGCGGGAAGGGCACCACCACGCGCACCGGCTTGTTGGGATAATTCGCAGCTGCGCCCTGGCTGAGCGCCGTGCCCGGCGTGACCATGCTCAAGCTGAAAAGCGCCGCTGCAACTGCCGCCGCGTGCCTGATGATGTTCATGATGTGATTGCTCCCGCGATTTTGTTCTGAAACGGCGCTGTCAGACGTGAGTTTAACGCTTTCCCAGCGCTTCGGGATTGATGACGTTGACCGGTTTGCCTTCGAGGTAGGCCAGGATCTGACCGAACGAAACGCTGAACTGCGACTCGTAGCCGCTACGCTCGACATAGCCGATGTGCGGCGTGCACAGCGCATTGTCGAGCTTGAGCAGCGGATGATCGGCGTTGAGCACCGGCTCCTGCTCGAATACATCCACTGCAGCCATGCCGGGCCGGCCCGCCTTGAGCGCCGCGGCGAGCGCGCCTTCTTCAATGAGACCGGCGCGGCTGGTATTCACGATGAGCGCGCTGGGCTTCATGCGCGCCAGGTCGGCGGCGGTAACGCTGCCATGCGTCTTGTCGTTGTAACGCAAATGCAGGCTGATGACATCGCAGGTCCCGAAGAATACCTGTTTGCTCTCGGCCACCGCGTGACCGTCCTCGCGCGCGCGTTCGAACGAGCCTTCCCTCCCCCACACCAGCACTTTCATGCCGAACGCCTTGCCGTAGCCGGCGACCACGCCGCCGATGCGGCCGTAGCCGTAAATGCCGAGCGTCTTGCCGCGCAGCCCCATGCCGAGGGTAGACTGCCAGCGGCCAGCCTTCAGCGCTGCCACCTCCTGCGCAATGTGACGCATCGCCGCAATGACCAGTCCCCAGGTGAGTTCCGCTGTCGCGTACGACGGACGCCCCGGATGCATGTCCGAACACAGCAGAACGCCGTATTGGGTGCACGCATCGACGTCGATGTGCGGATAGACGCTGCGCTGGCTGATGAGCTTGAGCCTGGGCAGTCGCGCGATGAGGGGCGCGCGTATCGGCGTGCGCTCGCGTATCAGCACCAGCGCCTCGGTATCCTTGAGGCGCCCGGCCAGGATGTCGGTGTCCTTGGTGTGATCATTCCAGATCGTCACATTATGGCCGGCAAGCTTATCGAACGCGTCAAGCGAGCGCACCACGTTTTGGTAATCGTCGAGTATGGTGATATTCATTGGAAATCCTTGTTAACCAAAATTCTTTTTTAGCCATAGACGACACAGAGAGACCCGGGTGGGGATAGATTGTGGCACTTTGACCAGATATTATATAACATGTTGTTTTTATTAAAAATTTTGCGTTTTTCCTCGGTGGCCAGAGCCTTTGAATTTCAATGTCAGTTCAACCAGCCGTCGGCTTTCTGCTGCGCCAGCACTTCGTCCACGATCTCCGGCGCGCGGCCGACGTAGGTGGTGGGATCGAGGGCCTTGCGCAGTTCGTCCGCCGACAACGCATCGCGCACACGCCTGTTGTCCATCAGCGACTGCTCGAAGCTCACGCCGTTTTCTATGCCGTGCATGGACGCTTCGTACACCAGTTCATGCGCCGTTTGTTTGCCTACTTTTCCTGACAGCACGAACATGACGCGCTCGGACAGCAGGAAGCCGCCGAGCAGGTCGAGGTTCTTGCGCATCTGCGGGACGTCGACGGTCAATCCGCCGATCACATATTTCATCGTCGCCAGTATGCCGCCCATGGTCAGACACGATTCGGGGATCGCTTTCCACTCGCCGCGCCACGCCGAACCGTCGCGCTCGTGTTCGATGATCATGCATTCGAGCATGTATGCCGCGTTGTAGCGCAGCGCCCGGCTTGCGCCCACCACCGCCTCGCAACTCGACGGGTTGCGCTTGTGCGGCATGGTGGACGAGCCGACCTTGCCAGGGCTGAACGGCTCGTAGAGCTCGCCCACCTCGGTGTGTTCAAGGTTGACGATTTCGTTGGCGATCTTGCCCAGGGTCTGGGCGATGATCGCCAGCACGCACACATACTCGGCGAAGCGGTCGCGCGCCGGCTGCCAATTGATGTCGGCTACGCCGAGCCCGAGGCGCTTCATCAGGCGTTTTTCCAGTTCGGCCGCTTGCGGCCCGTACGAAGCCTGGGTGCCGACCGCGCCCACCATGCCGCCGACGAAGGTGCGCTTCTCGAGATCGCGCAGCCGCTGGTAATTGCGGCTCATTTCCGACAGCCAGATCGCGGCCTTGTGACCAAACGTGATCGGCAGCGCCTGCACGCCGTGCGAGCGGCCCGCCATCGGCGTCGCGCGGTGCGTTTCGGCGAGACGATACAGCGCGCGGCCGATCTCCTTCATGTCTCGCAGATACACCGCATGGGCGTCCTGGATCTGCAACATCGTGCCGGTGTCGAGCACATCCTGCGTCGTCGGGCCGAAGTGGATGAACTCGCCGTTGCCTGCAGTGCACAACTTCTCTATCGCTTTCAGCGTGGGCACCAGCGGGTGTTTGATGCGGCGGGTTTCGGCGGCGATCGCCTCGATATCGACGTTCTCTACTTTGGCTTTGGCGGCAATCTCCCGTGCCGCGGCCTCGGGAATGATGCCAAGCGCGCCCTGCTCGATCGCCAGCGCCGCCTCGAAGTCGTACCACTTCTGGACGCGATTGCGGTCGCTGAAAATCGCCCGCAATTCGTCGGTGCTCCACAAATGCTTGATCAGTGCGTCGTCAAATACGCCGGATGCCATGACTTTCCCGTTTTTTGATGAAGGCCGGATTTTACGTCAAAACCGCAAATTCGGACGCCGGGGAAACGCGCAGAACAGGGACAAATTGCCGTGTTTATCTTTTGTATTCTTCGTGGCTATGCCTGCTCAGATTCTTTCGAGTATGTGCAGCCCGCGCACGCGGTCGAGCAGATAAATCAGCCCGCGGTCATCGACCGTGACGTCGTTGCTCTGCACCCGCGCCGAACCTTGCGGCACGTCGGGCATGTAGTAGGCGACTTCCCTGGGCGCGTGCGGCCGCGCGATGTCTATGATCCGCAGCCCATGCGCGAACCACGCCACCGGGATTTCCGTGCCCATCACCTTTTCGCATGGCTGGTGGCAGCCCGTCATCACCGGCTGCTGCTCGGCCGGCATGTCCTCGAGCTGGAAAGTGGATATCGGCACCGGGTGCTTTTCGTCGGTGATGTCGACCACCCACAGGAAGGATGCCGGATACGGCGGACAGCCTTCGAGCCGCCCCACGTCTTCGTCGGCCACCACCATGAAGTCGCGATTATCGATCTTGAACGGGATGCGCAGACAGGTATGCGTGGGCCACGGAAACGGCGGGCTCCAGTCGAGGTGCGAAATCAGTTTGGGTTTGGACATGTCCTCGATGTCCAGTATCACGAAACCGCCATACCAGTAACTGGTGTAGAGCCGGTTGCCCGACCGCAGCGGGTGATGGCATTTGTGCTGAGCGCCTTTCCAGGTCGGTTTTTCACCGCCCGCGCTCCACTGCCCTGGCATCCACCAGCGGCCGACCTCCTGCGGCTTCGCCGGGTCCTTGAGGTCGAGAATCATCACGATATTGCCAATATAGCCGTCCATGGTCGGCGAGATGTAGGCATAGCGGCCATCGAAATCAAAGCGGTGCACACCACTCGCGATGCCGCCGGCCTGCGGCGCGACGCTCACGTTCCAGTCGGTGATATGGCGCGGCTTGCCCGGATCGGACACGTCGTAAATGCCGAGCCCGCCGCGATAGCCTTCGGGCGGCGATTCGCCGCGCATCGCATTCATCGACAGACTTTCACGGTTGGTAACCATGATGTCGCCGGCGATGCGCACCTTGTGCGAATGCGTGCCCTGCGGCCTGTGAATTTCCGCCAGCGGCCTGGGATTTTTGGGGTCCTTGACGTCGATGATCATGGTGCCGTGCGGATTGCGCATGTTGCCGACGTAGGCGATGCCACGCTCGACCACCACCTGTCCGCCGCCGGCACAGTCAAACCACGACAACGGTTGTATTGTGTTCCTGCCGCCCGGCGATGCATGTACACCCCCGGCCTGCCTGATATCGACATAGCCGACCTCGCGTATGCCTTTTGCTCTGCTCACGATCCGTCTCTCCCTGTTGTGTGCGCCGACCACATGCCGCGCCACCTGATGGCTGACATTCCCGTCCGCATGCAAACGCCCGTTTCAATCGATGCGGACATTGGCATCCCTGATCACCTTGCCCCATTTGGCGTGCTCGCTTTTGATGAAAGCCGCGAACTCTGCAGGACTGTTGCCCACAGGTTCGGTGCTCTGGCTCAGCAGCCGCTGCCGTATATCCGACATAGTCAGTACTTTCACGAGTTCCGCATGGAGCTTGCCGACGATGGCACGTGGTGTTTTCGCCGGCGCCAGCCAGCCGAACCAGCCCACGACCTCGAATCCGGGCAGCCCCACTTCGGCCACCGTCGGCAGATCGGGGGCGACAGGCGAGCGTTTGGCGCTGGTAATCGCCAGCGCCCGCAGCCGGCCGGCCTTGATCTGCGGCGTTGCAGCGAGGGCGATGCTGAACAGGGCCTGCACCTGGCCGCCCATCAGATCGGCGAGCGCCGGCCCGCCGCCCTTGTACGGCACGTGGATGACGTCTATCCCCGTGGTCTGCTTGAAGAGCTCTAGGGCCAGATGGCCCGAGGTGCCGTTGCCGGCCGAGGCGAAAGTGACCTGCCCAGGTCTGGATTTCGCCAGTGCCACCAGTTCCTGGATCGAGGCCGCCTTCACGCCGGGATGCACCACCAGGATATTGGGAACGGTTATGCCAAGCGTGATCGGCGCGAAATCCCTGAGCGGATCGTACGGCACGTTGCGGTAGAGACTGGGATTAATCGCCACGCCCGCCGCCACTGCGACGAAGGTGTAGCCGTCGGGCGTGGCGCGTGCCGTGGTCTCGTAGGCAATGATGCCGTTGGCGCCGGGGCGATTGTCTATGACCACCGTTTGCCCCAAAGCTTCGGACAGCCTGGGCCCCACCAGGCGCGCCAGCGTGTCGGCGGGGCCGCCCGGCGGTACCGCGACGATCATGCGTACCGGCTTCGACGGATATTGCTGCGCCATGACCGCTCCCGCAAAGCACAGGACAAGCGCGGTCATCACGGTGGCCGCGGTGCGCAAGGTGTCACTGCACCATCCGGGCGGCCAGGCCCCGTCTCCGCCCCAACACCAACACCCTCGCCGCGAGCCCGTGCCTCCGCCCGGCGGTACCGCGACGATCATGCGTATCGGTTTGGTCGGATAGGCCTGCGCTGCGGCTCCGTTCATCCAGGCCAGCGCCAAAAACGCCATTGCCGTTATCGATATACTTCTCATGTTCTCCTCCGTCCTGTTTTTTGCCTTGGCTGCTGTAGCGACACATTCTCAGTTTGCAAATGATTATCGCATTACACACTCTCTGCCGCAGACAAGCCCAGATATTGGGCGCAGTTGCAGCGGGATGCTAAGATCACACGCACGAAACAGTTATTGCTGTTATTGCCGGAGGCGCCCGTCATGAACCCTGCTTCTTGTCCCCGCGAATCTTCCAAAGTGTGCAGTCTGCCGGCACTTGCTGCCCGCATAACGGACGGCACTTCCATCGGCATCGGCGGTGTGTTCCTGCACCGCGGCCCGTTCGCGCTGGTGCGTGAACTGGCGCGCCAGGGCAGGCGCAATCTCGAAATCATCAAGCCGTCTCCCGGCTACGATCTCGATCTGTTGTGCCGCGCCGGCGCGGTGCGCAAAGTGCGCGCCGGCATTGTCGCCATGGAAGGCAATTTCGGCCTTGCGCAGTGGTACCGCAAAGCCATAGAACGCAAACAGGCGGCGCTCGAAGAGCACGCCTGAATGACGCTGGTCGCGGGGCTGCGTGCAGCCTCCTACGGCGTGCCCTTCCAGCCGGTGGCCGGCGTTCACGGCAGCGATCTGGCGCGTATCAACGGCTGGCAAACCATCAGGGATCCCTACGGCTCGGGGCAGGACGTTTATGTGATCCCGGCAATCCGCCCCGATGTCGCCGTCATCCACGCCAACGCAGTCGATGAGCAGGGCAATGCGCGCGTTTACGGCTCGCCGTTCTGGGACCATCCGCTGACGCGCGCGGCGAAGCGCGTGCTGGTCACCGCCGAGCGGCTGGTGCCCACCGACGTGTTGCGGCTGCAGCCCGAACTCACGCTGGTGCCCGGCTTCATGGTCGAAGCAGTGGCCATCGTGCCGCAAGGTGCGTGGCCGGGATCGATGCACCCGCTCTACGAAGTCGACTATCCTGCGGTCCGGGCCTACATGAAAGACGAACCAGGGGTTCTGGAAGCGCACCTCGCCGCAGCGCCTGAAAACAAGAGACAGAAAACCGTTTCACCGGATTAACAAGATGAACAGGATTACCTCTTGCAGGTCTTGATGCAGTCCTGTTCGTCCCGAAAATCCTGTCAATTCTGTGCAATTTACAATGTCAACGCCCTGGACCCCGTTTTCCTACATCGTCGTCAATCTCGCGCGGCAGATCCGCGCCGGCGAGATCACTTTCAGCGGCGTCAACTCGACGCTGCCGATGCTGGCCTGCCTGCTCGCCAAGCGCGCCTATGATTTTCGCTTTACCTACCTCAACGTTGCCGGCGGCGTCGAGCCGGTGCCGAAAAAAATCCCGCATTCGAGCAGCGACCCGGCGATCGTCGCAGGTTCGCCGGCGATTTTCGCCAACGAAGATTTCTATGACTTGTGCGCGCGCGGCGGCCTGGATCTGGTGTTCCTGGGTTGCGCGCAGGTCGACGCCGCAGGCCGCACCAACGTCTCCGTGATCGGCTCATGGCACCAACCCAGGGTGCGGCTGCCGGGCGGCGGCGGTGCCGCGGTGATGCTGCCGACGGCGCAGCGCGTGGTCCCCTGGCGCACCGAGCCCTCGCCGCGTTCGCTGGTGGAAACACTCGATTTCGTCACCGCCGCC
>CAKKQX010000089.1 GCA_919902235.1 Burkholderiales bacterium | reverse complement strand
GACATCGGCGCCTATGCTGCCGCCGGCGCCGCTGCGGTTGTCGACCACCACCTGCTGGCCCCAGATCGGCGCCAGCCGCTGCGCGGCCGCGCGCGCAACCTCATCGAGCGGCCCGCCGGGCGGATAAGGCACCACGAATCGCACCGGCTTCACCGGGAATTGCTGGGCGGCGAGCCCGGCATGAAAGCCCATGCCCGCGACAAACGCGACGCAAACGGCCATCCCACGCAACAACAGAGCGCATTTCATGGTTTCCTCCTCCTGGTTTGCCTTGCCCGGATTCCGGCTTGCACCAGCACTACAGATGCTTCGCCAGCCAGTCGGCAACGTAAGTCGCACCCAGAAAACGATTGTCTCCCTGACAATGCTCGCTGCCGCCTTCTTCGGCGGTGAATATTTTGAGGGTTTTCTGTTTTGAGCTCACTGCATCGTAGAGCAGACGCGCATTTTCCACCGGCGAAATGGAGTCGTCCTCGCCATGCGTCACCAGAAACGGGCAGGTCACCTTTTCCGCCACGCCTTCAAGCTTGTAGCTCTCGGTTTTTTTCATCGCCGAGTCCATGTCCGGCATGCCCATCACCCACGGCAGCTGGAAATGCGGCGCCGACACCTTGTTCCCCCCCGACTCGAGGATCTTGCGGCGCGTGACCCAGGTGGCGTGATAATCGAAATGCCCGCCCCATGCCACGCACGCCGCGAAACGCTTCTCGAACGCGGCGGCGCGCGGCGCGTAATAGCCGCCCATGCTGTAAGCCATGACCGCGACACGCTTGGGATCGACATCGGCGCGCCCCGCCACATAGTCGTAAGCCGCCGCGGCAGGCACCTCGTAGTCGGGGCGGCTCGGAATGTTCTGCAGCCGCAATGCCTCGCCCTGCCCCGGCCCGTCGATGGCCAGCGTGTGGATGCCGCGCATAGCCAGCTCCACGCCGCCGAACAGGATCGACAGTTCCTTGGTGCTGTCGAGCCCATCGAAGAAGCACACGGTGGGCGCCTTGCCCGCGACCGGCGCTTTCATGAACCACGCCGGCAGCGTCGTGCCTTGGTACGGCACTTCCACGCGCTCGATATTGGGATGGCGTCCCTTGATGCCGGCACGGAAGCAGCGCAGGCAGCTCTGATAGAGCCCGGTTTTCTGCGGACCGGGATGGATGAAGCGCTCGCCGACAAAGTAGTAAGTTGCAGCGCGCAGATAATGTCCCGCCGCCGACAGCGGGTGCTTTTCCGCCAGCGCATCATCCCCCATTTTTTCGATGCGCCGCGCTTCTTTTTCCCATTCCGCGCCCCACGCTGCGTTGTCGCCCACCTTGTCCTTGAGGCGTTTTCCCACGCGGTCGACTTCGCTCATTGCAGCGCCACCCCAGCGCGCCATCTCGATCACGATCATCATGCCCTGCGACCACATGAAGTTGTCGGGGAAATACTGGAATCCGGCTTTCAACTGTTTCTCCTCCCTCTGGCATATGCGCTAAGGCACAAAACATGTTTTTACTTGAACCCGGGCGCGCTGCAGTGTAGTCAACGTCCCAACCACGGTCAATCACAGCGCGTGATGGCGATCGCGCGTGCAATCAGCAACGCGTCAACGCCTGGCGCTTCCGGCCAATCCGACATCCCTGAGCAGCTTGGCATACTTTGCAGTATCGGACTTGATCAGCGCGGCGAATTTCCCGGGGGTGCCGCCGACGGGTTCCGCGCCCTGACTGTCGAGACGGCTTTGCACCTCGGGAATTTTCAGGATCTCCCCGATCTCGCGGTTGAGGCGATTGACGACCGCTACCGGCACTCCCCTGGGCACCACCACGCCATGCCAGATGCTGCTCTCGTAGCCGGGCAGCGACTCGGCGATGGTCGGAACTTCGGGCAGCCCCTTAACCCGTCGTTCGGTGGTCACCGCCATGGCCCTGATGCGGCCGGACTTCACATGAGGGAGCGCTGCAATCAGCGGCCCCGACATCATATGCATTTGACCGCTGATGATATCGGTCAGCGCCGGACCACCGCCCTTGTACGGCACGTGCACCATTTTCACCCCGGCCATCATATTGAACAGTTCCATTGCCAGATGGGCGGCGCTGCCGTTGCCGGACGATGCAAAATTGAACTGACCGGGTTTTGCCCTGGCCAGGGCGATCAGCTCGTTCACGTTACTAGCGGGCAGCGAGGGCGTCGTGACCAGCAGCAAGGCAATGGTGTTGAGCTGGATCACCGGCGCGAAATCCCGGGCCGGGTCATAAGGCAAATTCTGATAATACGTCGGATTTACCGACACGCTTGCCGGAAGACAGAACACCAGGGTGTAGCCGTCAGGCGCGGCCCTGGCGCCCATGTCCGTGCCGATGATGCCGCTCGCGCCGCCGCGATTGTCGACGACCACCTGCTGCCCAAGCCGTTCGGTCAGCGGTTGCGCAATAAGACGCGCAACCGTGTCAGTACCTCCGCCCGGCGGATAGGGCACGATGAGACGGATCGGGCGCGTCGGATAGCTTTGCGCGCTCGCCACGGATGCCAGTGCAATCAGGACTACCAAAAACCATGGCCGCTTCATCATTTTTCCTCCTGGAGTTGAGCACGGTTTGGCTCCGCTGCTGCGCAAGACTTTTCCCGGCGGGTCGCGTCATGATGCCGGCCGGGGCGTCGCCGCGGCAATGCACCATACCGCTACGACGCCCGGATTGCGCAAACGTCGCCCCGCTTTGCGTTTGAGGGGTCTATTATGGCTTAGGCTGGCCTTGACGTGTGCGCGGACGCGCGACGGAATGCGCGAGCTGTGCCTTTGCCAGTTCACCGATGCGCACCAGGGCGCGCTCAAGCACTGGCGTCCACGCGCAACCGCAGTTGAGGCGCATGCAGTTGCGGTAACGGTTCGAGGCGGAGAACATCGGGCCCGGCGCGATGCTGATGCCCTCGCGCATCGCGCTTTCACAGAACGCCAGCGAATCAAAGCCCGGCGGCAACTCCACCCACAGCACAAAACCGCCGGCCGGACTGGTCGCGCGCGTGCGCTCGGGGAAATGTTCGCCCACCACGCGCTTGGTGCGCTCTATGCGCTCGGCAAACGCGCGGCGCAGCGACCGCAACTGATGGTCGTAGCCGCCGCTTTCAAGAAATGCCGCGATCGTGAGCTGGAGCAGTTCGGGGGTGCCGCCGGAGCTGATGAATTTCAGCCGCTCGACCTGCGCCCGGTAGCGTCCCGGCGCGACCCAACCCAGGCGGAAGCCTGGCGCAAGCGTCTTCGAGAACGAGGAGCACAGCATCACCATGCCGTCGCGGTCGTAAGACTTGGTCGCGCGCGGCGCACCATGCCCAAAGTAGAGATCGCCGTACACCAGGTCCTCGATCAGCGGGATGCCGCGCCCGGCGAGGAACCTCGCCAGCCGTTTCTTGGCGGCGTCCGGCATCACGCTGCCGAGCGGGTTGCTCACATTCGACATCACCAGGCACGCGCTCACCTTCTCGCGCTCGCACGCAAGCGCGAGCGCCTCGAGCGAGATGCCGTCGCGGGGATGGGTCGGAATCTCGAGCGCCTTCATGCCCAGGCTCTCGATGATTTGCAGCAGTCCGAAATAGGTCGGCGACTCGAGCGCCACGATGTCGCCCGGCTTCGCCACCGCGCGCAGGCAGAGATTCAATGCTTCCATGCAGCCGTTGGTAATGACCAGATCGTCAGCAGTGAGATTGCAACCCCAGTCGAGAGCGCGGCGCGCGACCTGGCGGCGCAGTTCCACGTGCCCGGGCGGCAGCGCGTAGGTGGTGAGCGACTCGGGACGCCGCCGCGCCGTTGCGGCAAGCATGCGCTGAAGTTTCGTGACCGGCATCAACTCACGCCCTGGGTAGGCGGC
>CAKKQX010000088.1 GCA_919902235.1 Burkholderiales bacterium | reverse complement strand
CGAGTCGCCGTCCGAACCGCAGTCGGTTGATGCGTTCGTCTCGGTCGATGCGAGGTCATCCGGGAAAGCGCGCTAAGACAGTGCGCAAGCACGTGCAAACTTCGCGCATGCGCGCATCATGACAACAAAACGCGCTTTGCCTTCTCCCTGTCGCGGAAAGAGCCTGCGCAGCAGGTGAGGGCCAGGTAGGATGGGAAGCACAAACATCGGGCATCGATGTCATTCCCGCCAGAATATTTAAAAAACGATCGAGCTCCGCCTGCGTGGGATCGACAAGACGTGGTGGCCCGGTTGCACAAAGTTCCATCAACAGGAGGAGTCGCATGATGCGTCCAAGTGCAGCTATCGTAACCACTATGGTTCTGCTGTCGGCAGCACTGAGTGCCGCCGCCCAGACTTATCCGTCGAAACCGATCCGCATGATCGTGCCGTTCGCACCGGGCGGCAACGTCGACATCACCGCGCGCACCGTGGCGCCGGGATTGGGTGAAGCGCTCGGCCAGCAGGTGCTGGTGGAAAACCGACCCGGCGCCGGCGGCATCATCGCCACCGCGCTGGTCGCCAAGGCGGCGCCTGACGGTTATACGCTGCTCATGGCCTCGAGCAGCGTCATGACCAACGGCCCCGCGCTCTATCCAAAACTGCCGTACGACATCGTGCGCGACTTCGCGCCAATAGGCCGGGTCAGCATGGTGCCGCTCGCCATCGTGGTTCATCCCTCGGTGCCGGCCAAAACCACCAAGGAACTGATCGCAGTCGCCAAAGCGCAGGGCGGCAACATGCTGATGGCCAACGCCGGCGTAGGCACCACCAACCATCTGATTGCCGAGCTTTTCATGATCCGCTCCGGCGCGCGCATGCATCTCATCCCGTACAAAGGCAGCGGCCCGGCGCTGGTTGACCTCGTCGCCGGCCACGTCTTTGCGCACGTCGACCAGATTTCCTCGGCACTGCCCTTCATACAATCCGGCAGAATACGCGCCATCGCGGTCACCACGGCAAAACGCGCGGCGGCGTTGCCCGCGATACCCACGCTCGCCGAATCCGGCGTGCCCGGTTTCGACGCGAGCACGGTGACCGGCATTCTCGCCCCCGCCGCCGTGCCGCGCGATGTCGCGGCGCGCCTGAACACCGCCCTCATCAAGGTGCTGGGCAGCGCGGCGATCAGGGAGCGTTTCAGCGCACTGGGCGCCGAAGTGCAGCCGGGCACGGGCGAAGAACTGGGCGCCTTCATCCGCGAAGACCTCGCGCAGTGGATCAAGGTAGTCAGGCAGGCCGGGATCAAAGTCGAGTAATTCAAACCGCTGCCAGCCCAGCAGGCAGGCTTCATCCTGCCGCAGCACTCATCGTTACAGGAGCCGCAGTGAAAATCGTCCGTGTCCGCGCCATTCCCATGTCCGACCCCGTGCCGCCCGCACGCCGGCACCGCACCGATCTGGGAACCAAAGTGAAAAGCGATGCCACCCTGATCCTGGTCGAAACCGACAGCGGCCTGACCGGCATGGGCACGGCGCTGGGCTCGCCGCCGGTGGTGGCCGCTATTGTCGATCACGAACTCGCCCCGGAGGTGGTCGGCGAGGATCCGCTGTTCTCCGAGCGCATTTACGAAAACAACATCGCGTGGTTCGAGGAGCCGGTGTCGCCTGACAATCACCGCGGGCAGGCCGAGGTGCGGCGCGCCACCACCATCCCCATTGCCTCGGGCGAGCGCGAATTCACGCGCTACGGCTTTCAGAGTCTCCTGCAACACGATGCAATCGACATCGCACAGCCGGACGTCGCGCGCGCCGGCGGCTTCACCGAAATCCGCCGCATCGCCGCGCTCACCTCGGCCCGTGACGTGCGGCTCGCGCCACACGCCTGGGGCAGCGGCATTCTGTTTGCGGCGAGCATCCATGTCGCGATGGCCGCGGCCAACTGCCACATTCTCGAAGTGAGTCAGGGCTATATGCCGATGATGTACGAACTCTTCACCGAGCCCTTTGACATCCGCTCCGACGGCACGGTGCACGCGCCGCAGCGGCCGGGCCTGGGTTTCACCCTGCGCGCGGATGCACTCGAGCGCTTCAAGTACGTCGAGGGGCCGGAGTACGCGTTCTAGTCCGGGGCATTGCCGCAGCACGGCAAGTTCCGGACGTCAGCGCGCCGCTGCTTCGGCCGCCTGCACGCGTTCCCGCGTCGAAGGATGGGTCGACAAATAGCCGAAATCGCGCGCACGCGGGCGCTTGCCGGTGTCGTTCACACCGCCGCCTTCTGCGTCGCTTTTGTCCCGGGCGTTCGACTCGCCGCCATTTTCTGCTCCGGCTTCGAGCGCGCTGAGCGCAAGTCCGAGGGCCCGCGGCGAGCGGCCGGTTTTTCTCAGCAACTCGTAAGCATATTCATCCGCCTCACGCTCGAAGCCCTGGGAGTAGCGGGCGTGCACCAGCGCAGTCGGTACTGTCGCGGCGATCCCGGCAACCGCCGAGGCATCGCCATAGATCGCCATCGCCGCCAGTGCGACGATCGAGTCCTGCAAAATGTAGCGCAAACTGTGGCGATGCTGAATATGCCCGAGCTCGTGCGCCAGCACCGCAGCGATCTGATCCTCGTCTCCCAGCAGCCTCGCCAACGGATCCGTGACCACGACTATGCCGCCGGGCAGGGCCAGCGCATTGGCGCCAATCAACTTGCCATCGCGAAGTTCCAGGCGCACGGAGACAGGCAGACCTGATGCATCGCGCAATGCTGCGAACGTCTGCGCCAAGGCCGCGCGATGCCGGGCATTGAGCGTGGACGGGCGAAACAGCAGTTCATCCAGCGCCTTCAGACCTTCCTCCGCGATACTCGACTCAAGGTTAGCGGGCAGGCGCATGGCCGCCTCGCGCGCCGCCCACGGCACGCCGTATTGGTAGCCCGACCAGCACAACGCGATGGTAAGAATCAGCGCCGCGACGACAATACCGGCATGGGACTCGAGGCGATGGGCCAGGGTTTTGCGCACCGCGACCGCAAACGCCCTGTCCACCGCTTCATTGTCATGCACCACCGCAGCTGCGCCGCCCGGAAACTCGAGGCGGCGCGGCATGCCGCTCATGCGCGCCGAAATTTTCACCTCGGCAACCGGCACCTCAAATGCCATGCCATCGCCGGAAACCGTCACCTTGCCATCCTTCACCGCAATCGTTACCTGCCGGCGGCGCGAACTGCGGCCGTCGAAGAAGTCGGCGCTGATGCCAGCCATTACAGCGACAGGTCCACGTCGAAAAACTCGCCCATTTCCTCGCCCGTGGCACCCACCTCGCGGCCGGCCTGGGCGAGAAAGGCTTCAAGATCGGTCGCCGATTCCAGCGCCAGCACTTCGGCGCGGTAGCGCGCGACGCGCACTGCCGCCCAGGGAATCATCAACCCGAGGGTGAAGACGATGACCAGCAGATTGACGAAGTAGATTTTTGACAGGCGCATGGGCGACATGGTGCTGGCAAGAGCGACGTGCCCGTCAAGTGCGGTCGAGTTGAAAGTCAGATTGGTGACACGTGCACGCAGATACCCCATCAGCAGGGCGCCGAAGAAAATATAGGCGAATGGAATCGCCAGCCAGCCGACGACGGGAATCATTGCAAGCACGAAGATAGCCAGTGCCAGCGCCAGAATGCCGACGATGGCGATTCCCAGGGCGGCGAGGTAGAGCTTGTAGAATTGCCCGATACCGGCCGAAAACGTCAGCGGCGCAGCACCGTAGGCCGAATGGCTGATGTGGAGCCGCTTGATCGATCCGACAACATACGGGTAGGCGAGCATTGCAATGACGGTCGGCAGGAAAAGAGTCGCCCATTCCTGCGCGCTGGGCATGCGCGTCTGCTCCGGCTTGAACTGTGGCATGAAGTAGAGAACACAGACGAACAGGATGAGCGGCCAGATCGCCATAAAAACATCCTGGTAGCTTGCCTTGAAATGAAAGCGAATCTGGCGGTAACTTGAATTGATCGCGTTGAATGCCATGCTGCGGGCGATCAACCATGGCGCCAGCAGCGAAAGAACCAGTAGTATCCCCAGGGCCAGCTGCTGCGAGTAATACCCCGATCCCAGGTAGATCACCAGCGCGGCGAACGCGATGATACGGCCCTTGAGTATGGCGACGGGGTTGCCGTGATATTCGAAGTTGCTCTCCGCCACCCATGTATGCCCGTAGAAGTAGCGCTTCTTGCGCACCTTGGCCCATGCGGAATAAATCCCCAGCGTAATGATGGAAAGAAAAAGATTGACGATCCAGATGCCGAAATATTCGGCGGCATCACCAGTGAATTTGAACTCATGATTGCGCTTTGCCGCTTCCGGCGGCGCACTTGCAGCGGCAGACGGCGGGTTCTCGTACATGATGGATCTCCCTGAATATGTTTTTCTGTTATTGAAAAAACGATATGAGAATCAGCACGCCTTGCCCATCCCGCGCAGCACGGCATTTCAGGCGATGTCAAATCCTGCACCCGATTGCCCCGTCCAGGCAAGCACGGGTGTGCCGACACGCCGGAGCGGTTAAAATGCGTCGTGGAGCCGCAACACCCCCGGGAGTCAGGTCCCAGCGCCCGCGCTGGAAAAATAAGCTGCCGATTCTTGTACCAGGCGCTCGCGCAGCAGTCGAAAGTTGGCGAGCTGGCTCACCGTTTTCCGGGTAACGAGAGAGATGTGCCTGCTCACACCGCGAATTTCGCGGTAGCAACGCCGGTCCAGATCCATTTCGAGCGCCAGCCCCAGCGGCACCAGGCCGTCGCCGAAGCCGGCTTTCACCATCTGCACCGTAGCGCTGAAGGTCTCCACGGGCACCAGGGAACGCGCCAGCAATTGCGGATGATGTGCCCTGATTTGCGGTTCGATCGCGCTCCATGTGGCCGAGCTCGGTTCGATGGAAATCAGGGGCTGGTTCCTGACTGCCTTGGTGCCGAGACCGGAATTGACGAGCACCAGGGGTTCGTCGATGACGGGATAGTGTATGAGATCTTTTGCCGCGGGCAGATCGGTGCTGAGCCCGATGTGATAGCGGCCCAGTCTGACGCTTTCGATAAGCAGCACGCTGCGATGCGCGTGCAGGCGCACGCTGACGCCGCGCAAGCCGTGCAGCGCGCGTTTGATCACCCCGGGTCCCCAGGAAGAGGCGATCGAATCTGCCAGCGCGATGGAAAAATCCGAGGCAGCACCCTCCTGAACGGAGCCGGTGAGTCCGCGCAGATCGGCGACCAGCGGACGCGCGCGTTCCAGAAACTCGATGGCGGGCGCCGTCAGCCTTATCCTGCGGCCGTCAGGTTCGACCAGCTGAAATCCGATGATCCGCTGCAAGGCCTGGATGCGCTTGCTGATCGCGGACTGGGTGAGCCGCAGCCGGATCGCCGCCTCGCTCACCGTGCCGAACTTTTCCAGCGCGATAAGCGCGTCTATGCCTTCCAACATATTCCAAATCCTACTTAATTATATGAAAATCATTCATTAATTTTATAGGTAAACTGCGTCCACTCCAACCGCGTGTTTATATTCAAGGAAACCACCCATGGTCACCATCGAATCCACCCCGGAAATGGCCGCCAAAGTCTACGCGACCATGGCGCGCAATATCGACATCGTCCGCCGCCGCCTGAAACGGCCGCTGACACTGTCGGAAAAGGTCCTGCTCGGCCACCTCGATGCGCCCGAACAACAGGAAATGGTGCCGGGCAAGAGCTACCTGGCGCTGCGTCCCGACCGCGTGGTGTTTCAGGACGTGCTCGGACAGACCGGCCTGCTGCAATTCATGCAGACGCGGCGACCGCAGGTGGCCGTGCCGACCACGGTGCATTGCGATCATCTGATCCAGGCGCGCAACGAAGGCGCCCAGGATTTGCGCGAGTCGCTCGCCGAGAACACCGAAGTCTATGATTTTCTGCGTTCGGCATCGGCCAAATACGGCTTGGGCTTCTGGCGACCGGGCGCGGGCATTATTCACCAGGTGGTGCTGGAAAACTACGCCTTCCCCGGTGAACTGATCATCGGCACCGACTCGCACACGCCCAACGCCGGCGGCCTCGGCGCGTGCGCGGTCGGCGTCGGCGGCGCGGATGCGGTCGAGACCATCGCCGGCCTGCCGTGGGAAGTGCTGTATCCGAAACGCATCGCGGTGTACCTCACCGGCCAGATGAGCGGCTGGACCGCGCCCAAGGACGTGATCCTGTACGTCGCGGGCGCGCTCACCGTGTCCGGTGGCACCAATGCGATCGTCGAATACATCGGCCCCGGCGCGCGCACCATCAGCGCCACCGGCAAGGCGACCATCACCAACATGGGCGCCGAACTCGGCGCGACGACCTCGATGTTCCCCGCCGACGAGAAGATGGGTGCCTACCTGCGCGCAACCGGTCGCGGTGATCTGGTGCCGCTGATGGAGAAATACCAGTCTTTGTTGCAACCCGACGCCGAAGTCGAAGCCCAGCCCGAGCAGCATTACGACCGCGTGGTGCGACTCGACCTGTCGACGCTGGAGCCGCACATCGTCGGCCCGCACTCGCCGGATCGTGCCCGTCCGATCTCCGCACTCGCCGCCGAAGTCGCCGATGCCCAGAACGGCTTCGTCGATAATATCTCGGCCGCGCTGATCGGCAGTTGTACTAACTCCTCGTACGAAGACATGAGCCGCGCGGCGGATGTGGCCAATCAGGCCAGCGCCCGCGGACTCAAGGCAAACATGCCCTATATGGTCACGCCGGGCTCCGAGCAGGTGCGCGCCACCATAGAGCGCGATGGCCAGATGAAAGCACTGAAAACCATCAATGCCAGCGTGCTCGCCAATGCCTGCGGGCCCTGTATCGGACAATGGCGCCGCGCCAAGGAGGCCTCGGCCGCGCCCAACACCATCGTCACCTCATACAACCGCAATTTCCCGGCGCGCAACGACGGCCAGCCGACCACCATGAATTTCATCGCCAGCCCCGAGATCGTCACCGCGCTGGCGATTGCGGGAAAACTCTCGTTCAACCCGCTGACCGACACCCTCACCGGCGCCGACGGCAAACCGTTCAAGCTCAATCCGCCCAAGACCGCGCCCGAGGTGCCGCCAGGCAATTTCGACCGCGGACAGGCCACTTACATCGCGCCGCCCGCCGATGGCAGCAAGGTCGAACTCAAAGTGAAGCCCGACAGCGAACGCATCCAGCTGATGCAGCCGTGGCCGGCGTGGGACGGCAAGGACTTTGTTGACATGCCGGTGCTGCTCAAGACCAAGGGCAAGACCACCACCGACCATATCTCGCCAGCCGGCCCCTGGCTGCGTTTCCGCGGCCACCTCGACAAGTTCAGTGACAACATGTTCATGGGAGCGACCAACGCCTATACCGGCGAGCGCGGCAAGAGCAAGAACGTGATGACCGGAAAGACCGGCCTATCGGTTGCCGACAACGCGCGCCATTACCAGTCGCAGGGCGTCAAGTGGCTGGTGATCGGTGACGCCAACTACGGCGAGGGCAGCAGCCGCGAGCATGCCGCGCTGTCGCCGCGCCTGCTGGGCGGGGTCGCAGTCATCGCCCGCAGCTTCGCGCGCATCCACGAGTCGAACCTGAAAAAACAGGGCCTGCTCGCGCTGACCTTCCAGAATGCAGCGGACTACGCACGCATCCAGGAAGACGACCGCATCAGCCTCGCCGGTCTTGCGGACATGGCGCCCGGCAAGCCGGTCGAGTGCCGCATCAAGCACGCCAACGGCGAGACCGAAACACTGCAGCTCAACCACACCTTCAGCGCGCCGCAGATCGAGTGGTTCCGTGCAGGTTCCGCGCTCAATCTGGTACACAAAACCGCGTAAACCGCCTGTTTCCGGAGATACCCCTCGCCCTGCACAAGCAGGCGGGGGGTCAGTGCGAGGAGCGACGAACTCCTCCATGCACCGGTCCTGCTCGTCGGCTGATGTCCGCCGCGCAGGCCTCTTTGCTTGCCTTGAACACACCCTAACCGGTAGATTGCCCAACAAGGCCTTGCCCAACCGACCCCAAACAGGAAACGGGCAAGGCCACAAGCGCAAGCCATGGGTATTTGTTCAACTTCAAAAGGTCCAGACATGTATCAGACGATTTTGTGGGAAGTGCGCGAGCACACCGGCGTGCTCACGCTCAACCGGCCCGAGCGGCTGAATGCCGTCGACAATGTGATGCGCCGGGAACTCGAAGACGTGATGCGCAAAGCCGAGGCCGATCCCGAAGTCTGGACCATCGTCGTCACCGGCAGCGGCCGCGGC
The DNA here is from genome assembly GCA_919902235.1 of Burkholderiales bacterium. GTDB lineage: Bacteria > Pseudomonadota > Gammaproteobacteria > Burkholderiales > SG8-41 > CAKKQX01. The sequence continues at coordinate 802 of CAKKQX010000088.1, read as the reverse complement.
TTTTGTTCGGGCGCCGATCTCAAGGCGCGGGCGGAAGCCGATAAAAACGGCGAGGCGGCCATGCAACCGCCGCTGTTCGAGCCGCACTACTATTACTCCATCGCTTTCAGCGAGCTGACCAAACCGGTCATTGCCGCGGTCAACGGCGTGACCCGCGGCGCCGGCTGCAACATGGTTTTCGCGGCGGATTTCCGCATCGCCAGCGACAAAGCCAACTTCGGGGTCAATTTCGTCGAACGCGGGCTGATGGGAGAGACCGCCGCTTATTATCTGCCGCGGCTGGTCGGGCACGCGGTTGCCGCCGAGATCTGCCTGCTGGGCGAGCCCTTCGACGCCGCCCAGGCCAGGGCTTACGGCTTGCTCAATGCCGTGGTGCCGCACGAGAAGCTGATGGATGAGGCCATGGCGCTGGCGCGGCGCGTGAACAGCAAGGCGCCGGTTGCGGTGCGCATGACCAAGATCGCGCTGCGCCGTGCCTACGAATACGATGCGGAGCAATTTCTCGATCTGCAGAACACCATGAACAGCAAGCTGCGCACCACCGCCGACACCAAAGAGGCGATGCGCGCCTTCCTCGAAAAGCGCCCGCCCGTATTCCGTGGCGAATAACCCATTAATTGAGCGTTTCATAATGGATGACAGTCGGAACGCTCAATCTCTCTCCCCGACCCTCTGCTTCGCTTCAAGTGTTCCCTTGTCCCGCAAGGAGAGGGTGAGAATGGCACTAATTCGCTGTCGCGAATTAGAGAAAGATCAATAATGACATCCCCGATGAAAAAATCCTTCGCCCAGCGCATCGCCG
>CAKKQX010000087.1 GCA_919902235.1 Burkholderiales bacterium | reverse complement strand
CGCCGCTGATCCTGGCGTTTGTGCTGGGGCCGCTGATGGAGGAGAACCTGCGGCGCGCGCTGCTGATTTCGCGCGGGGATCCGACGGTGTTCTTCACGCGCCCGATCAGCGCGAGTTTCCTGATCGTGGCCATCCTGCTGCTGGTGTTCATGATCCTGCCGGCGGTGCGCAAAAAACGCGAGCAGGTACTGGAGGAGCCCGCCGAGGTCTAGGCAGGCCGGCGAATTAAAGTCCTGTAGAATCCGTGCGCATAATAATGAGGAGGCACGTGGCCAACCGCCGCGCGCCTCTTTTTTTAACTAAGGAGAAGGACATGGTTCGATTGACCCGTACGTGTATTGCGATATCCGCGATGCTTTCGTTTGCGACGTTGTCGGGCGTTGTGCTGGCGCAAGACAAGTACCCCAACAAGCCGATCCGGCTGATTGTTGCATTCCCGCCGGGGGGCTCCACCGATATCATCGCGCGGCTGGTGGGACAGAAACTGGGCGAACGCCTGGGGCAGCAGGTCATCATCGACAATCGCGGTGGCGCCGGTGGCACCATAGGTACCGAGATTGCCGCCCGGGCGAATCCCGACGGCTACACGCTGACCATGGGCACCACCAGCACCCATGTTATCGCCACCGCCGTCTACAGCAAGCTCAAATACGACCCGATCAGCGATTTCGTGCCGCTCACGCTGGTGGCGAGTACGCCGTACCTGCTGGTGGTGCACCCGGGCGTCAAGGCCAATTCGCTCAAGGAATTCGTGGCGCTGGTGAAGTCGCAGCCGGGCAAGATGAATTTCGCCTCGGCCGGCACCGGTTCCACGACGCAGTTGGCGATGGAGATGCTGAAGGTGACAGCGGGGATCGATATCGTGCACGTCCCGTATAGTGGCAATAGTCCGGCCGGTACTGCGACGCTCGGTGGCCAGGTGCAGGCGCTGTTCGGCAGCATGCCGGCGGTGCTGCCGCACGCTCAGGCCGGCCGGCTGCGGCCGCTGGCGGTAGGCACGACGAAACGCTCGCCTTCGCTGCCCAATGTGCCGACCGTGGCGGAGTCCGGCTATCCCGGATTCGAGGTGTCGTTATGGCTGGGGTTCTTCGCGCCCAAAGGCACGCCATCTGCCATTGCCAATCGCCTGCAGGGCGAACTCACCAGAATCGCGCAATCGCCGGAAATGAAGGAGCAGTTCGGGAAAAACGGCGCTGATGCGGTCACCACCACATCGGCAGAACTGACCAAGCTGATCAAGACCGAGACCGAAAAATACACCAAGGTGGTCAAGGTGGCGGGTATAAAGCAACAGTAACTCCCGCTGATTTTTCCATGCCCGCCGGGAGTGCAAGCGTCCGGCGGGTTGCACCAGCATAGAGCGTCGGAATACGTACTGCCGGGGTGTTCAAGCAGGCACGTTGTTTGCTGGACTATACTTGTATATCCAATTACGGGGAGTCCAGCACTGTGATCGCCATACGCTTCAGCCATGCCACCGCCGCATTCTGTATCGCCGCATTTCCTGCGCAATCCACTCTGGCCCAGTCGGGGAATTACCCGGTCAAGCCGATACGCATGGTGGTGCCGTTTGCGCCCGGCGGTCCCAACGACATTCTGGGCCGCCTGGTGGGGCAGAAGCTGACCGAGCAGCTGCATCAGCCAACGCTGATCGAAAACCGCGGTGGCGCAGGCGGTACGGTGGGTCTTGATGTCGCGGCGAAGGCAGCGGGGGACGGTTATACGCTGGCAATGGGCGGTTCCAGCAATATGGCAGTGGCGCCCAGCCTCTACAAGAACCTGCCTTACGATTCGCTCAAGGATTTCACGCCGGTGATCAATGTTGCGCACGTGCCGTATGCGCTGGGCATCAATCCCTCGGTGCCGGCGAAGAATGTGCGGGAACTGATTGTGCTGGCGAAGCGCAAGGCAAATTACCTGAGCTATGGTTCGTCGGGCACCGGCAGCATGTCCAGCCTTGCCGCTGAAATGCTGAAGTCGATGTCCGGCACCGAAATTCTGCACGTGCCGTACAAGGGCACCGCGCCGGCGCTGACCGATGTCATCACCGGCCAGATCGACATGATGCTCGCCGATCTGTCGCTGGTGCGCGCGCATACCGTCGCCGGCAAGATGCGCATGATAGGCGTGACCGGCGCAAGACGCTCGAAAGCGGCGCCCGAAGTGCCGGCGATTTCGGAATCAGGGCTGAAAGGCTACGTGATCGAGCCGTGGTTCGGCGTGGTGGGTCCCGCCGGTGTGCCGCGGGATATCGTTGCCCGTCTTAACGGGGTGCTCAGTGCTGCGCTCAAGTCGCGGGACGTCGTGCAACGGCTGGATGTGCTCGGCTACGAGCCGATAGGTGGAACGGCCGAGCAGTTTGCCGCGACCATCAAGGCCGATATTCCACAGTATGCGAAGATCGTGAAGGCGGCTGGGATTAAGTCCGACCTTTGATCAGTCGATGCCCGGGCCGGCTTGTCCGTTCCACGCCGGCAGGGCGGCCGCGTTTTTTCCGGCGATGCGGCCGGTGACGAAGCATTCTGCGATATTGCCGCCCGAGAGATACAGGTGACCGAAGGCGCTGCCGAGTTCGCCGGCGGCGTAGAGGCGCGGGATCGGTTCGCCGTAAACGTTGATGATACGCGACTGCGCGTCATGCACCGGTCCGCCCTGGGTGTTGGACAGCGTCGCCCACATTGGCGCGCCGTAGAACGGCGGCTTGTGGATGGGGGTCATGCTGCCCGCGGGCCGGTCGAAGTCGCCGTCGGTGCCGTGCTCGCACTGCTTGTTCCAGCGCGCGATGCTCGCGACCACCGCTTCCGGCTCCAGACCGAGAGCGATTGCCAGCCCTTCCAGGGTATCAGCACGCTTGAGGATGCCGAGTTCGACTTCCTGCAGATTATCATCGCTCCACTCATAGCGTATGCCCTCGTCGTTGGACGTCGCCTTGCCGAGCGGGTACATGCTGCGTCCCGCCTCATCGCAGACCAGGAATGCCGGATTGCGCGGGAAGCTCTGCGTGACCGGATCGAAGTGCTGCAGCGGCCGCACGCCGGTGTCCTGGGTATAGGGCTGGTATTCGGACATGAAGCGCTTGCCGTTGCGGTCGAGCAGCACCCACGCCATCTTGAGTTTCACCTTGTGGCTTTCACCGGGGAACCAGTCGGGGAAACGCTTCACCCGCATGGCATAGGGATAATCCGGATCAGTATGGCGGAAGCCGTAAGCGCCGTGGATGAGCCACATGTGCCACAGCTCGGCGCCCAGATCCTGCGCCATACGGATGCCATCACCGGTGTTGGTGCGTGCCGCAGCGTTAAACACCGGCTTGCCTTCGAGGAACTGTTCCTTCATTGCCATATTGCCTTCAAAGCCGCCGCAGGCGAGCACCACGCCGCGCCGCGCGGCGATCGTGTGTTCGGCGCCATTCACGCCGACGCAGATGCCGCGCACCTCGCGCGTCGCCGGATCGGCAACGAGACGCAGCGCCGGGGTGGATAAGCGCACTTCGATGCCGCGCTTGGCGACGTTGTCGTGCACCACCCTGAACAGCTTGGGGCCGTTGGGCGCGCCATTGGCCCAGGGGTAGACCGCGCGTGCGTCGAAACCGGGGACGTCCACCACCGAGGTGTGATAGAAGGCCTCGGTGCCGGGCAGCGGATAATTGGCGCTGATGCGGCGGCGGTAGGGATCGTTATCCATTTCGCGCTGCGCGTTTTCCTCGATCGAACTGGTGACCACGGCATTGTTGATTTTGGCGAGTTCGCGCACATAGGCTTCAAGTTCGCACATGCCGTCGGCCAGCACGCGCACCACGTCATCCGGCGTGCGCCCGCCGTTGGTGGCCTTCAGGTACGCGAACGCGCCTTGGGCATCGCGCGCGCTGCGCACCGCGCCGTAAGAGCAGATCGACAGCCCGCCGGGCACCGCGGATTTTTCGATGACCAGGGTTTTCGCGCCGGCGTCGGCGGCATTGATGGCGGCGATGGCGCCGGCGTGGCCGAAACCGACCACCACGACATCGAAAGTTTCGTCAAATTTCATGATTGTGTGTGCCAGAGAGGAATTATTAAAACAAATGGACAGGATTAACAGGATTTTTCAGGATTGACAGGATTAAAGCGAAAACCAGGAAATGTCCGGGGTAATCCTGTAAATCCTGTTTTCAATCTTGTTAATCCTGTCTAATTGTCTTTGAAGTCAATCAAAGTTAAAGGCGCCGCTCTTGGGCGGCTCGAATACCATCAGGCCGCCCAGCGCCGGGGGCAGTTTTACCAGCAGGCGCTGCCTGCCCAATGCGCGGACATCGTTTCTTGCGCTGCGCTGCGCGGCGTTGGCAGCCGCGATATCGGCGCTTTCGATCACATATCCCGCTATCCACGGCAGCACGGTCGCGGTGACGCCCAGTCGTCGCTGCAGCGTGTCGGGCGCTACGAACAACAAATAGCCGCGTGCGGTGGCCAGGCGCCAGATGCCGCCGGCGAGTTGCGGCAGTAATCCGGCAAAACGCGCATAGCGCTGGGCGGCTTGCTGGGGATCTTCCACGCACAGCAGCACGCCATTGAGAGCGGTAGCGTGATTGCGGTGATTCAGCCAGCGCGGCTGCCAGACCAGATGCGGGGTATGGTGCTGGCAGTACTGGATGCGGCCTTCGGCCATGGTGCCGGGCGGCACGCGCACCACGGTGAAGCGGGCGGTGTCCTCGCCGCTCTCTGTGCCGATTTGCCGTTGCAGGGCGAGCGGCGCGAGCGGATTGAATCCGGCCTTGACCAGCCGCGCGTGGTCCCGCTCAGCGGCGCTGGTGCCGAAGGCAACAAGATGCACGCCGACGTAGCGCTGAATCGCCTTGCGCAACTGGTTGGCTACCGGCGTGTCGCCGGTCGGCGTCAGGAATTCGAGATAGCCCCGTTTCAGCATCACGCAGCGATTGCCGGTGCCGGCCGCTACCAGCGGGCCGCCGGGCTCGGGGCGGTGCGACTGCGCGGAAAAAGGCGTCAGAGTGAAACCGGTGTGTTCGAGTGCGGCGCTCGCAGTATCGATGTGGGGAACGAAGTGCGCAACGTGATCGACATTGAGCTTGCCTGTTGCAGGAACCTGATTGGCTGCATCTGCGTTGCCGGAAATGCCGGAACTCATGCGGCGGATTGTAGCATCGCAGCGCTCAGGGCCTTCTTGCGATCATGTCGATTTCAACGCGCGCGTCGCGCGCCAGGCCGGTGACGCCTATGCAGGTGCGGGCGGGGCGCTTTCCCGCGGGGAAGTAGCCGGCGTAGACGTGGTTCATTTTTTCGTAGTCATTCTTGAAATGCGTCAGGAAGACGCGGGCGGCAACCACGTTTTCAAGTCCGAGGCCGCAGCCTTCAAGCACGCGCTTGAGGTTGGCCATGACCTGATGCGTCTGCGCCTCTATGCCCTCGGGATAAGGCGAAGTGTTGGTAATTCCCGCGAAAGGCATCTGGCCGGTGACGAACACCCAGCCATCCTGCTCGACGGCGTGGCTGAACGGCGCCACCGGATCGGGCGCACCATCTATCATGTGGAAAATGGGGAAAGTCATGAAAGGCGGTGAACGAGTGAACAGGTGAACGAGTGATCCCCTGCAATCCAGTCCCTCGCCCGGCGAGTGCGGGCAGGATGGTTTACCCGTTCACTCTTCACTCGTTCACCCGTTCGCCGATTTCAATAGCCAAGTTTGCGGTCGACAATATTGTTCAGGCGCCTGCCGGCGAGGAAGCGCTCGAAGTTTTCAAACCAGCGGTCGAACAACATGTCGATATAGCGCGGATCGTCGCAGCTGATGTGTGGCGTGATGACCAGGTTGGGTGCGGTCCACAACGGGGAATCGGCAGGCAATGGTTCCTGGTCAAATACGTCGAGCACGGCGCCGGAGATCTCGTTTTTTTCCAGCTTGTCGCGCAGCGCCGCGTAATCGATGACAGGCGAGCGGCCGATATTGATGATGCCTGCTTCGGGTTTCAGCAGATTGAGGCGGGCGCGGTTGAGCAGGCCGCGCGTCTCCGCTGTGAGCGGCGTGGTGACGACGACGAAATCGGCCTTCGGCAGCACACGTTCGATGCGCGAGGAAGGCAGTGCGATGTCGGCGGGGCGTCCGGCCTTGCCGCTGCGCGTGACGGCGATGATTTTGAGTCCCAGTTTCTTGGCGGCGCGACCCGCGGCCTGTCCGAGATCGCCGAAGCCGACGATGAGCGCGGTTTTTCCTGCGATCGGCGTGCTGAAGATCTGCTGCCAGACGCGGTTGCGCTGATTGCCAAGAATCTGCGGCAGGCGCGCATTGAGCATGAGCAGCGCCATGGTGCAGGAATCCTCGGCCTTGGCGCCGTGCGCGCCGCTGTTGTTGGTGAGCACGATGTTCTGCGGCAGCCAGCTTAGCGGCGCCAGCACATCGACGCCGGCGCCGGTGGTCTGTATCCATTTGAGCCGGGGCGCGCGCTCCTGCAGCCGGTCTTTGGGCGGGCTGGAGTTGATCATGACATCGGCGGTTTTCAATGCTTCGTCGAGGATGTCGCCGTCCCAGCCTATGGTGACGTGCAGGCGCTTGGCGAGCACGCGATGGCGTTTGGCCGCCGCCGCCCAGTGTTCCTCGGTCAGGTGAAACAGCGCAGGACGCTTGCGGAAACTCTCGAGGTGTAGATGTAACATATTGATTTTATTAGTTATTTATAATGGTATCACAATCAGCGTGTCGTAACGCCAGGAATCGGTAACGACGCTGCGGCTGGCAAAGCGCGCCGTGCCGCCTTCGATCTGGATCGCGTCGAGATAGCGCCCGGCGCTGAACAGGATCATTTCGCCGTCGTGCATGGTGCGCACGATGATATAGCTCGTCTGCGTTTGCCACCGCCCGTCTTTGTGTCCGGTGATTTCAGTGGGACCGATCACGTGGCGGTAGCAGTGGGGCTCATAGACATTGACGCCGCGCAGCGAACTCACACGATCATCGAGCATGGCGCGCGAATCGCAGTACCAGACGCCGATCGGCCGGCCCTCGTCGTAGTCGCGGCGCGAAATGATGCGGTAGAGGCAGTTCTCGGTGAAGAACTGCGGCCAGCGCTCGATCTCATCGTTGTCGATGGCGTGCACGTATTGCATCTGCAGCCGCGCGATCGCCTCGCGCACGCTGGCCGATACCTCAAGGGTTTTGTTCGTTGTCGCCGGGGTTTTCATCTGAAAAGAAAAATGGACGGGATTAACAAGATTAAAACACGAGAAGTGCGATGTTAACGACTTTATCCTGTTTATCCTGTCGAATTTTTTTAAACGTTCATCATCTCGCGGTAAGCCTTCCAGAAGCCGCGCACTGAAGTTTCCGTCGCGCGCGTGGGCATGGAGCCCACGTCGCGGCCGCCCATTTCGATGATGGCCATGCCGTCGAGGTCGCCCTTGATGCCCCTTTGCACGAAATGGCCGATCTCGCCGTCCTCCATCGACACCAGTCCGCCGGGACCGACCAGGTTGCCGTGCTTGACGCGAATGCGGGTTTTCTCCTCGCTGTCCTCCTCGAAGCCGAGCAGCGTCCACACCAGTTCGCATTTTTCCGGACCGCGGGTGATCACCTGGCGCGTGCCAAGGGAATTGAGAATCTGGTGCAGCACGAAACCCGGCATGATGCTCTCGATCGAGTTGGTGATGTTGTCGGGATACTCGATCCACTGATCGATCAGCGTTGGATCCTGCAGGCCGTAGTCTTCCTTCATCGCGCGTATCATGCCCGAGTCGTAGGCCTGGTCGCCCTGGTCGGTGAAGCGCTTGGTGAAGGTGATGTGATGCCAGTTGCGCGCGTCCTGGCGCGTGCCGCCTTCAGCCGAGAGCCGGTTCAGCTTGAAAGTGGTGAAAAAGGCGTGCAGCAGGCTCGGATGATAGTTGTCGCGGCTGTTCTCGACGTAGAGTTTCCAGTTGTTGTGCATCAGCTGGCTGTAGCGGCCGAGTATGCGCAGCTTGCCGTAGAGCGTGCGCTCGATATGTTCGACCATCTCCGGTCCGAGGTATTCTTGCAGTGGCGCGGTCGCTTCGGAGAATGTACCGAAGACGAGGCCGCGTATCGTTTCCACCCGCAGGCGCGTGAGTTTGTGTCTGGACTTGTCGAAATCCCCGGGCATGCCGCCCTTGCCCTGTATGCCTTTTTCGAAGGCGATGCTGGTGAGGTTGCCGTCGAAGTCGTAGATCCAGTTATGGTAGGGGCAGACGAAATTGTGGCGCCGGTCGCGCTTGCCCTTGGGCTCGAAGCAGATAATGGAGCCCTTGTGCACGCAGCGGTTAACCAGCGCGTTGATGCCACCGTCGGCCCTGCGCACCACGATCACCGGTGTGTCGCCGACCATAGTGGTGATGTAATCGCCGGCGGCGGAAATTTCACAATCCAGGCCGAGGAAACTCCAGGCGGGGCCGCGGAAAATGAGATCCTGTTCCCAGGCGTAGACTTCGGGATCGGAGAACACGTTGAACGGCACCCGCGTGTAGCCCTCGGCGGGCCACGTCACGAGTTCCTTGAGGGGTCTGGTTGCGACGGCCTGGCTCATGGTTGCCTCCGGCAAGAAAGTGCGCAGATCATCATGTTTCCCGTTCTCGGCGTGCGCGGCGGGAATTGCGTTGATGACGCACCCGCCCGCGGCCGGTCATTACTTGCCAAAGCGCGGCTTGGCCTTGACGTAGGGATCGGTGGCGAACGCCGAGTCCGGAACGTCTTTTTTCATCGAGCCGGCGCCTTTGAAGATCTCGGCCATTTTCTTCATCATCGCGACGTCGGCAGGCTCGAAGCTGGTGACATAGATGTCATTCCACTGCTTGGCGTAATCGGACGCGCTTTCAGGCTTCATGTTGGCCGCTTTTTGCAGGATTTCAGCCACGCGTTCGGTGTTCTTGCCGCCCCAGTCGGTGGCCTCTTTCATGCCCGCTACGAACTTCACCACCGCATCGGGATTCTTTGCGAGATATTCTGAATGTACGATGCCGTCGCCTATTACCGGCGCCGCCGAGGACTTGGTGAGTTTTTTCCATTCACTGACATAGCCGCCCAGGATGCGCAGCTTGACGTCTTTCATTTGCGCCACGGTGGTGCTGCGCAGGGCTCCCGCTGCGATCTCGCCCTGGGACAGGAACTGCGCCAGCCGCGGTTCATTGCCTGGCACTACCGTATAGTCAGCGAGCTTGAGTCCGTAGTTACCCTCGAGCAGGGCCACGGCGAGCGCATGCGTTGCGCTCCCGGGCGGCGACATGCCGATTTTCTTGCCCTTGAAATCGACCAGCGATTTGATCGGCGAGCTGTCGAGAACCGCAAAATGGACCGCCGCGATCTGGGTGGCAAGGATGATCTTGATCGGCACCCCGTCGGCGGCAATGCTCAGCGCACCGGCTGCGCTGGCGCCGAAGGCGACATCGATGGCACCCGAGACGATGGCCTTGGTCGGTCCGTTGACGTCGGCGAACTTCACATACTCCACATCGAGTCCCTGTTTTTCAAGGAACTTCATGCTTTCCATGGTGGAACCGAAACCGAGGCTGACGCCGCTGGTCCAGTAGCCGACCTTGATTTTCTGGGCTGCGGCCGGCCCCGTCAGTGCAAGGCCCAGCAGGATCACTCCCGAAAGCTTCAACAGTTTTTTCAGCATGGCATCACCTCTCGTCGTTTAAGGGCAAAGAACAATTGGACAGGATTGACAGGATTCACAGGATTAATGCAATAACAACCTTCGGGAGGAGCATTATACTTCCTGTTTTCTTCCTGTTAATCCTGTAAATCCTGTCAATAGGTTTTGACTTTAATCCTCAAATCAGCGCGCGCAGGCGCTGGATGTATCGGGTTACCTCGGGCCGCGTCGAATCGCGCGGGCGCTCGAGATTGATGTCGACGATCTCGCGTATGCGTCCCGGCCGCGGCGCAAGCACCACCACGCGGTCGGCCAGCACCACGGACTCCTCGACGTCGTGAGTGACGAATACGATGGTCATATGTTTCAACTGCTGGATGCGCAGCAGTTCCTGGTGCATCAGCGAGCGCGTCTGCGCATCGAGACGCGAAAACGGCTCGTCCATCAGCAGAATGCTCGGTTGCTGCACCAGGCTGCGTGCCAGCGCGACGCGGCTGCGCATGCCGCCCGAAAGCTGATAGGGAAAGGCGTCCTCGAAGCCGTTAAGGCCGACCAGCTGAAGCGCGTCGCGCGCGCGTGCGCTGCGTTCGTGGCGCGGCATGGAACCCGCTTCCAGGCTGAATTCGACATTGCGCAGGGCGGTGCGCCACGGCAGCAGGCGGTCTTCCTGGAACATGTAGCTGATGGTACGCCAGTCGGTAAAATCCTTCGCCAGCACGCCGTTGATGCAAACCTGGCCGCGGCTGGGTTTGAGGATGCCGGAGATGATGTTGAGCAGCGTGCTCTTGCCGCAGCCCGACGCGCCGAGTATGGCGTAGATCGAGCGTGCGGGCACCGCAAGATTGATGTCCTTGAGGACTTCGAGCTGCTGGCCGTCGTTGCTGTCGAACCATTTGCTGATGCCGGTGACGGTGATCGCTACGGGGGACGCAGCGGCATCCGCACCCGCAGCAGGGCGCGAGCCCGGTTCGGGGTGAAGGGTGTGAACGTCAGGGGTGTGAACGTCAGGGGTGTGAATGTCGGTCATTGCAAGGTGATCAGAAAGATTTCACCGGTGGTTTGGCAGCGTGCGCCGAGCCGCGCACGCACATGCGCCCGCGCGGGTCCTGCCACAGCTTTTCGTCGGTGTGGAGTTTGCCCAGCGCGCGCACCACGGTCTGAAACTGATGGTCGGCGAATTTTTCCGCGATCTCCGAGTAGTACATGGGGGTTTTTTCGATGAGCTTGAGAATCTCGCTGGCAAGCGTTGCCACTGTCTTGTCATCGGCGGTGCTTTTTGCCGGCTCAGGATCTGCCTTGCCCTGGGTATAGTCGGCGATTTTGGCACGGTCGGCATAGGCGTAGGCGATGCGCTCGAAGCGCTCTTGCGGAATGCCTTCGCCGATGGTGGCGTCGATGCCGACCTTGGCGCCGGTCGGCACTACGCCGGGCGGGGTGACCGCGAGGCTGGGATCGAGCGGCTTGGCGCGCGCGCCGGGAATGATCACGATGTCCTTGTCGCCCTGCACCCGCGTGGCGATCGCCCATTCCACGTCCATCGCATTGTGCACGTCGATATCCTCATCCACGATCACCACGTGTTTGAGATCCTGCGCGGTAAGCGCGGCGAGCATTGCGTTCTTGCCTTCTCCTGCCTGCTTCTTGATGGAAATCACGGCGTGCCAGAAGCCGCAGCCGCCGAGCGTGACGTTGATGTCCTTGACCTGTATGCCGGCGCTTTTCATGGCGCGGCGGATCGCGGTGTAGCGCGTCGGCGCGGCAAGCCAGGTGTTTTCCCACGGCATGTGCAGGGCATAGTAAATCGGATTCTTGCGCATGGTGACGGCCTTCACCCGCACCAGCGGATTCCAGTGCAGTCCGCCCATCAGGCGCGTGAACTCACCGAAGCGGCCTTCGGGCCAGGTCCAGCCGGTGGGCAGGATCTCCGCTTCCAGCACGATCTCGGCGTCGGCGATGCACGGCAGGTCTATGGTCTCGCACTGTATGAGTTCCACCGCCGCGCCGCGGATGCCGCCGGCAATCGCCATTTCGTCCACGCCCAGCGGCGCGCGAAAACCCGAACCCATGATCTCGAAGGGATGGGTGCCGATCGAGATCGAGATCGGACAGGGACGCCCCGCCTCGAAGGCACGCTGCGCGAACAGCCGCATGTTGTTGGGGGTGACGATGTCGATGCCGGTGAGGTTTTTTTCCTTGACCAGAAAACGATAGATACCTGAATTGAGGCCGAGTTCGGGATCGCGCGTGATCACCACGCCGGCGGTAATCATGGGGCCGCCGTCGTAGATCGAGGACATCGGGATCGGCAGCTTGAGCAGGTCGACCTCAGCGCCGGTCCGGATCAGCTGCTTGTGGGGCGCGGTTTCAACATACCGGGGCGGTATGGGCTGGTCGATTCCCCGCTGCAGCTTGTGCTCTATTTCCGAGTACGTGGTGCATCCCATCGCCAGCACCGCGCGTTTTTGGGTGCGAATGATGCCCGACACCACCGGGATGTCGTAGCCGATGACCTTGTGGAAAAACAGTGCCTTGTCCGACTGGTCGACGAGGGTTGCAATGTGGCGGATGTCGACCGGCTGGCGGATGTCGGTCATTTCGTTTTCGCTGCGCAGCCGTTCCAGAAACTGGCGGAAATTCTCTTGCATGCTCCCGGTCCTTATTGTGTATCGTCTTTAACCGCATCGTTTTTGATGCCCTGCCAGCGCGCGATGTTCTGGTGCTCAACGCCGAACAAATCGAGCACGCGCCCCACGGTGTGATTAACCAGATCGTCTATCGATTTGGCGTGGCTGTAAAAGGCCGGCACCGGCGGGAAAATGACGCCGCCCATTTCGGTGACGGCGGCCATGTTGCGCAGATGTGCAAGGTTGAGGGGCGCTTCACGCGTGATCAGCACCAGCCGCCGCCGCTCTTTCAGGATCACGTCGGCGGCGCGGCTGATCAGGTTGTCGGAAAAGCCGTGGGCCACCGCGGCCAGCGTTTTCATCGAGCATGGCGCGACCACCATGCCGGAGGTGATGAAGGAGCCGCTGGCGATCGCTGCGCCGACGTCACGCACGCTATGCGTGACGTCGGCCAGCTTGTGCAGATCCCTGCGATTGAGGCCGTATTCCTGCCATGCATTGAGCACGCCGGCGTCAGACACGATGAGATGGGTTTCCCAGCCGCCGAGGCGGTGCAGGGTTTCGAGGATGCGCAGGCCGTAGATCGAGCCCGTGGCGCCGGTCATGGCGACGATCAGGCGCTGCTTGCGGGAACGTGCCGCGGCGCGTAATGTTTTTTTTGTGGTCATGCGTTTTCCGCCTCCTTTTTCCAGCGGAACAGGTAGTTTTCAAGTGGCCGCAGGACGCCCATTTCGAGCACCGCCATCATCACCACCAGGGTGATGGTCCACGCAAAAACATGGTCGGTCTGAATCAGATCGGCCGCCTGCCGCAGTCGATATCCTACACCGCTCGAAGAGCCCAGGGTTTCCGCCACCAGGCTCACGCGCCAGCCGAAGCCGAATGCCAGCCGCGCGCCCGAGAAGAAATAGGGCAGAATGGTGGGCAGGTAGATTTTGACCATCACCTTCCAGTCGGGCATGCGCAGCGTGTGCGCCAGTTCAATGAAATCGGCGTTGACCGAGCGCGTGCCCTGCCACACATTGGTGATGATGAGCGGCATGGCCGTCATGAACACCACAAACACGGTGGTGCCATTGGACACGCCGAACCAGATGATGGCGAAGGTCGCCCAGATCGCCGACGAGACCGTGTTCATCACCGGAATAATGGGCTCGAAGAATTCTCCGAGCTTGCGTTGAGAGCCGAGCACGATGCCGAGCGGCAGACCGATCGCGGTGGCCAGCACGAAGCCGGTGCCGACGCGGCCGAGCGTGATGCCGAGGTTGAGCCACAGATCGCCGCTGGCAGAAAGTTCACTCAGCGCCACGAACACGCGCGGCGGTCCCGGCAAAATGAAGTGCGGCATGGACAGCGACAGCAGCCACCACACCGCAACGATGATGCCGACCAGCGCGAAACGTTGCAGCACAAGATCAAAACGCCATTGGCGCGGTGGCGTTCTGACGTGGATTTTGTCTTCGAGTACGGTGGGCATGTTCAAGGATTGGAGTGGCGAGAGATCTGCGACGTGGGGCGTAAACCTGATGCTGCGGCGCGCGCCGTGCGCGTTTCTACGCTACTCGCTTTTTCCCTCTTTTGTGTTTCAAGTTGGACGGCGCGACAGTTTTTCACTTGATTCTGGCATTCCATCGGTACCACACATAACAAGATTCATGCCATGGCGACGCGCAAATCTGATTTAATATAATATTTAAAAACAATAGTTTACAATATTTTCTTAATTTGCTGCCGATACGGTGCACCGCGATCATGCGCGAGGCACTGCGGGCGTGCGCATCAGGCTTTGGGCGGCGCGGTGAAATAGGTGCCGCGGCCGCTGGCGACCAGCGCGCCGTCCTTGTCGTACACATAGGCTTCGGCTGTCGAATACTGGCTGCCGGAGCGCACGATCTTCGCTTTCGCAGTGAGATCGCCGGGCATCGCCGCCTTGTGATAATCGACGCGGATGTCTATGGTCGGCACGGGACGCCCCAGCCTGGCGGCGATCGCATAATCGGCGGCGACATCGACGATGGCGGCGAGTATGCCGCCATGCGTATAGCGGCGCTCGGGATTGACCACCCACTCCTCGCGCCATCCTGCTCTTACTTCTATGCCCGTATCGTCGGACTTGAGCATGGTCAAATTGAGCCACTGGTTGAACGGCCCGCGCGTAATCATCTGCTGCAGCTTCTCGATCGTGGCTTTTTCTTCGCTCATCGACTGTTTCCCTTTTAATGGCACTAATTCGCTGTCGCGAATTAGCGAAAGATCAATAAGGTAAAAATCCGGTTCATCCTGTCAAATTGGTTTTGCAGTTTGTTTCACTTGCGCAAGAGAATTCTCCAGCGCTCCTTCGCCCACCCATTTCCTGAGTTGCTGCCGGTCGATTTTATTGGTGCCGGCCAGCGGCATGCGCTCAAGGAAGAACACGCGCCGCGGATGCTGATAAGCGGGGCCGTTGGCGAGCGCAAACTGCCTGATGTCCTCCTCGGCAGCGGCGGCGCCGTTTTTGAGCACGACAAAGGCATAAGGCACCTGACCTTTGAGTTCATGGTCGAAGGGCAGCACCACGGCCTGATGCACCGCCGGATGACGCTCGATCAGCGATTCGACTTCGACCGGAAAAATATTTTCGCCGCCGCATACGAACATGTCGTCGGTGCGGCCGATGAAATAGTAAAAACCATCGCGGTCGCGGCGGCAGATGTCGCCGGTGCGATACCAGCCATCGCGTATGCGTTGCGCCGTTTCCTGCGGCAGATTGTGATAGGCGAGCAGGATGCCGGGATTCCTGACGATCAATTCGCCTTCGTCCGCGTGGGGGCCGTTGAGCAGTTTCGCTTCGGTGCCGGGATAAGGCACGCCGATCGAGCCCGGCGGCCGCGGCTTGCCAGCGGGGTGCGGTCCCAGCGGTACCGGGCCGCCTTCGGTAATGCCGTAGACCACCAGCGGCTCGGCATTGGGGAAAGCCTGTTTCAGTTCCGCCAGCAGTTGCCCGGAGGCTGGCGCGGAACCCATCATCACCGTGCGCACCGAGGTAGTATTGGTTGCGGCAAGCTGCGATTTCTGCGCCAGCGCCATCGACATCATAGTCGGCACGCCGGAAATCACGGTGCAGCGGTAACGACCGATGGCGTCGAGGTAGCGCTCGACGCTGAACTGCGGCAGCAGCGGCAGGCAGGCGCCCGCGGTCAGTCCCTGCTTGATCGCGTTCAGCGCGTTCTTGTGATAAAGCGGCGCGGCAACCAGGATCACGTCGCGCTCTGTGGTGCCGCGGGTGTGGGCAAGTATGCGCCGGCTCCAGTTCTGGCCGTAATGCGAGAGCAGCACGCCTTTCGGGCGCCCGGTGGAACCGGAAGTGTACGGTTGCACGGCCACCGAGTCTGGCGCGGGCTCGAAGGCGGTGAACGGACCCGGGTCGGCGAAGCGCTCGAAAGCATCATCGCCAACACCGCCGAATTCAACCACGCGCATGGCGGCGGGGCACAGGTGGCGCAGCGCGGGTTCGGCGCACACCAGCTTCGCGCCGGCATCGCGCAGGATGTAGGCGATGGTATCGGCGGCGAGCTTGATGTTGATCGGCACCGGCACCACGCCGGCGCGCATCGCGCCCAGCAGCGTGACGACGAACTCGGCGCGGTTGAGCGAGAGTATGCCGATGCGCTCGCCCGGCACCAGGCCCGCGCGCGCCAGACCGCGCGCCGCGGCATCACACGCCGCATCAAGTTCGCGAAAGCTGACCGCGCGTGGTGCGGCGGGATCGCAGAGGTCGATGATCGCCGGCCGCGATGCCCCCGCGTGCTCGGCGAACAGCAGGCCGAGATTACCGGGATAACCGCGCGGCTCGGGACGGGGAATGGCCATCTTTTAAAGCGAATTTAACAGGATTGACAGGATTTTCAGGATTTACAAGACCAGCCCTGATGAATTCATCCTGTTAATCCTGTCGATCCTGTAAGTCCTGTGCAATTTGATCAAAGAGTTCAGGGGGTGATAATGACCTTGCCGAAGACTTCGCGATTCTCGATCAGGCGCAGACCTTCGGCGGCGCGTTCGAGCGGCAGCACTTCATCGATCACGGGTTTCATCCTGCCCTGATGGATGAGGTCCATCAGCGCCCGCAGGTTCTCGTCGTAGAAACTGTTGGAGCCCATGATCTTGAGTTCGAAACTCCAAACGTAGCGCAGGTCTTCCTTGGGTTCGTAGCCGGCGGTCGCGCCGCACACCAGGATTTTGCCGCCGCGCTTGACGCACTTCAGCGTCGGGCCCCAGGTGTCGCCGCCGGTGAAATTGATAACCACGTCGACGCCGCCGTCGTAGCTGCGACGCTGCGGCTTGCCGAATTTTTCGATGGCCCACTTGGAAAAATCGGTTTCTTTGTAATTGATCACGTGATCGGCGCCCAGGTCCTTGAGGCGCTGTATCTTGTCGGCGCTGGAGGCGCAGGCGATGACTTCCGCGCCCAGCATCTTGGCGAGCAGCACGCAGCCGGTGCCCACGCCGCCGCTGGCACCGAGCACCAGCACTTTCTCGCCTTTCTTGATGGTGTCATGGGTGACGATCATGCGGTGCGCGGTGCCGTAGGCGACCGGCAGCGAGGCCGCCTGCTGGTAACTGACGTCATCGGGCATGCGGATCAGCTGGTCCTCGGCGACCAGGCATTTCTCGGCGAGTCCGCCGTGCATCATTTCGCCCATCAGGCCTTTCTGCCTGTTGAGCGGATTGACCAGCACGCGGTCGCCTTTGTTCCAGACGCTGACGCCGGCACCGACCTCAAGGATCTCGCCCGCGATGTCGAGGCCGATGATCATCGGCATGGGCACCTTGATGCCGGGCATGCCGCGTACCGTGAATACGTCGTGATAATTGAAGGAGGTGGCGCCAACCCGGATCACGACATGGCCCGCGGTCGCCACGGGATCGGGAAAATCCGTGACGTACTGCAGTTTGTCCAGACCGCCGTGTTCCCGTAGCACTACTGCTTTCATTGCTGACTCCGTTGAAGTGATTCGTCGTTGCCGCGGCGGCGCATTGCACGCTGCCGGAGGCGTGATTATGAGGCTTTTGATGCGCGTTTGCTCATCCCAGAATGCGATTGACGCCGGTTGTGATTTTTTGTTGGCCGATGCCGTAGACGTGGAGGGAAATTGCGGTCTCGTCACCCAGATTGGCAATGCGATGTATGCCGGTCAGCGGC
>CAKKQX010000086.1 GCA_919902235.1 Burkholderiales bacterium | reverse complement strand
ATCGCTGTACTGGATATCGGCCACGCCGGTGTAATAGGTCGAGTGGATGTACTCGTGCGGCACATAAAGGGTATAGCCGTCAGGCGGGGAATCCTTGCCTTCCTTGGCACCCTTGGTGCCCGAGGCGCCGCCGACGTTTGCGATCACCACGGTTTGTCCAAGGTGTTTCTGCAGCGCCGGGGAGAAGGGGCGGAAGATGTTGTCAGTGTCGCCACCCGCAGCCCAGGGAACTATCACTTTGACGGGGCGATCGGGATAGGCGGCGGCAAAAACCGGGGCTGGGAATAGCGCGACTGCTGCGGTTATTGCGAGCAACTTTTTCATGGCACTCCTCCTGTTTTCGTTGGATTTTTCGTATGACCCTGCTGCAGGGTTGCGGTTGCCCATATTAACAACCCAGAATGATGGGCGCAATTGAAGAAGCGGGCCGGCTGCTCGCGGGCCCGCTTCAGAAGTGCTGAAGCGCTGCGGCGAATGTTCAGAAACCCACGGCCTGGCCGTCGGTGCGCCTTTCGGAAGCCGCCAAATAGCCATCGTCCATCTTGTAGATGAGCTGTGCCCGGCCGAAGTCGGTCGACCAGCGGTCGGCTTGCGGCATGTCGTGGCCGCGCGCGCGCAGCGCATTTACCGTTTCCGCCGGCACGCCATGTTCGATGCCGACCTTGAGGCCGGCATCGATGCGCCAGCGCGGTGCATCGCTCGCTGCCTGCGGATTCTGCTGATAATCGACCATGCGCAACATGATCTGGGCGTGCCCCTGGGCCTGCATGGACCCGCCCATCACGCCGAAGCTCATCAGCGGCTGGCCGCCTCTGGTGATGAAGCCGGGGATGATGGTGTGGAAGGGACGCTTGCCCGGCGCCACGACGTTGGCGTGATCCGGGCTCAGGCTGAAGCCGTAGCCGCGGTTCTGCAGGCTGATGCCGGTGCCGGGCACCACCACGCCTGAGCCGAATCCGGCGAAATTGGACTGGATGTACGAAACCATCATGCCCGACTCGTCGGCAGCGGTGAGATAAACGGTGCCGCCCTTGCTGGGATGGCCGAACGCAGGCGTGCCGGCTTTTTGCATGTCGATGAGCTTGGCGCGCTCTTTGAGATAGCTTTTGTCGAGCAGTGCGGCGGCCTTCACGCGCATGGTAGCCGGGTCTGACACGTATTGATAAATGTCGGCGAAAGCGAGCTTCATCGCCTCGATTTGCAGATGCATGCTGTCGACGGAATCGACGGCCAAGCCGGCAACATCGAAATTCTCCAGAATGCCAAGCGCCATCAGCGCCGCAATACCCTGGCCGTTGGGCGGAATCTCGTGCAGCGTGTGGCCACGGTAGTCCATGCCGATAGGCTCCACCCAGTCGTTCTTGTGCGCGGCGAGATCGGCCAGCGTGAGCGCGCCGCCGTTCTGTTTGGCCCACGCCACCATTTTTTCCGCAAGCTCGCCTTTGTAGAAGGCCTCGCCTTTGGTTTCGGCAATGCGCGCAAGCGTTCTCGCCTGGTCGGGGAACACGAATTTTTCGCCGGGCTGCGGCGCGCGGCCGTGCGGCATGAAAGCTTGCGCGAAGCCCGGCTGGTTTTTGAGCTCGGGAACCTGGTTGGCCCACAGCCGCGAAATAGTGGGAGAGACCATGAAACCGTCGGCGGCGTACTTGATCGCCGGCTCGAACAGGTCGGCGAACGGCAGCTTGCCGAATTTTTGCGACAGTTCGGCCCACGCCGAAACGCAGCCCGGCACCGTTACTGAATCCCAGCCGCGCTGCGGCATTGCGCTTTTGCCCTTGAAACGGTCGAGCGTCCATGCGGCGGGCGCACGGCCGGAGGCATTGTAGCCAAGCAGTTTCCTGCCATCCCACAGGATGCAGAAAGCGTCGCTGCCGATGCCGTTGCTGGTGGGTTCGAGGACGGTGAGGGAGATGGCAGTGGCGAGCACGGCATCGACCGCGTTGCCGCCTTTCATCAGCATGCGCAGGCCGGCTTGGGCGCCCAGCGGTTGCGAGGTGGCGACCACATTCCTCGCGAGGGTGGGCATGCGTTGCGAGGGATAGGGGAACTGCCAGTCGAAGGGTTTCATGTCGCGAATGCCTGTTGGAGGGAAAGGAGAGAAAAGCGAATTTTACCGGAATTGGATGCCGATACAGCATGAGCATGCGCCGCCCGGCCCGCCAAAATGCAACGCGGCGCCGAAGCGCCGCGTTGCCTGTTCACACGCAGGGGCTGCGATCATTCCGGCTCTATGCCAGCCGCTTTCACCACCTTGATCCATTTTGCGATCTCGGCTTTGTTGAACGCATCGTGCTGTTCCGGCGTATTGGCGACGATTTCCGCCCCCTGCTGGGAAAGATTTTTCTTCACGCCGGGATCATTGAGAGCCTTGAGCAGGGCGGCATGCACGCGATCGACGATGGGACGCGGGGTGCCGGCGGGTGCGAACAGGGAAAACCCGCTGGACACGACAAAGTTCTTGAGCCCCTGTTCCTGCATGGTCGCAACCTCGGGCGCGGCACCGGAGCGCTTCTCACCGGTTTGGGCGATCATGCGCAGCCTGCCCGGTCGGGTGTACTGCACTGCCGCTGGCATGCTCGGAAACTGCATTTGCACGTGGCCGGCGACGAGGTCGATCATGGACGGGCCTGAACCCTTGTAATGCACCGCGGTAAGTTTGATCTTGGCCACGGAGTTGAGCAGTTCCGCCGACAGGTGGCCGACGGTGCCGCGGCCGGCGGTCGAGTAGAAAATGTCGCCGGGGCGGCTTCTGGCGATGGCCAGAAATTCCTTCACGTTTTTGGCGGGCAGCGACGGGTGAACCACGAATGCGGTCGGCACGTCCGCGATGACGCTGATCGGAGTGAAATCCCTGATTGAGTCGTAAGGCAGTTTTTTTACCATCGCCGGGTTGATGGTATGCGCGGCAGAAACCATCAGCAGCGTATAGCCGTCGGGCGGCGATTTCGCCGCGATTTCGGTGCCTATGGTGCTGCCGGCGCCGCCGCGGTTGTCGATGATGATCTGCTGACCGAGCGCTTCGGCCATCTTGGGTGCGAAGACGCGGGCGATGATATCGGTATTGCCGCCCGGCGCGAACGGCACGATCATACGCACCGTTTTGGCGGGGTAGGTCTGCGCGTGCGCAGCGGCCGTAACCGTGCCTATCAGAACGGCTGCACAGGCGAGGCCGGGCAGCCATGATTTTCTGTTGACCATTACATTCCTCCGTTGTTGGATTAAAGCGTTTTTTTCAACTTTGACGACGGCGGCAACCGCGTTTCTGCGATCTTGCAACACTGTCGTGAACGGGCATGAAAATCGCGAACGAAGATGATACTACAAACAGCGCGGTTTCCCGGGATCCGGAATAGGGCGCGCTTATCGTTCAGGAGTTGCCTTTGCCGTATTGTTGGAGAGGCGGCCGCGCTGTTCGCGGCCATACGCCGGTTCATGCGGCGGTCGACCCGGTCCGTGAGCTTGTTTTGTCGGGTAAAATCGGCGCTACCACCATCGGCGCGTCGTCGCTGATTAATTATCAGGAGTTGTGAATGGCATCCAGTCGCATGACCATCATGGGCACCCGGCACGTGATTTCCGCCGGGCATTACCTCGCGGCGCACGCCGGGTTCGAGGTGCTCGAGGCCGGGGGCAATGCCATAGACGCCGGCGTCGCCGCCGGCATCGCGATCGGCGTGCTGCAGACCGACAAGGTGAATTTCGGCGGCGTCGCGCCGCAGATCATCTACACCGCCAAAAACAAAAAAGTGCATTGCATCGACGGCCTCGGCGTGTGGCCCAGGGCGGTAACGCCCGATTATTTCATGAAAAAGCACGGCGGCAAGATCCCACCCGGACTCGAGCGTTGCGTGGTGCCGGCCGCGCCTGATGCGTGGATCACCGCGCTGGAGAATTTCGGCACCATGAGTTTCGGTGAAGTGGCCGCCTCCGCCATTCGTTTTGCGCGCGACGGGTTTCCGATGTATCCGCTGATGTCGCAGTTCCTGCACGACAACCGCGCGCTCTACGAGCGCTGGCCGTCGAGCGGCAAAGTGTTCCTGCCCAAGGGCCGCGCGCCGCTGCCGGGAGAGATCTTCGTACAGGCCGATCTCGGGCGCACGCTGCAGTATCTGGTGGATGAGGAGAAGAGGGTGGCGCGGCGCAAGGGCCGCAAGGCCGGGCTCAAGGCCGCGCGCGATGCGTTCTACAAGGGCGATGTCGCGGCGCAGGTCGCCAAACACATCCAGAAGCAGGGCGGGCTGATGCGTTTTGAGGATTTCGCGGGCTTCAGGGTGAATTTCGAGCCCACGGTGAAAACGCGTTTCGAGGGCATAGAACTGCACGCCTGCGGGCCGTGGTCGCAGGGCCCGGTGCTGCCGATGGCGCTGAACATCCTCAAAGGCTACGATCTGCGCGCGATGGGGCACAACTCGCCCGAGTACATCCACGTCGTATGCGAAGCGCTCAAGCTCGCATTTTCCGATCGCCACCATCACTTCGGCGACCCCAAGTTCGTCAAGGTGCCGATCAACGGTTTGATGTCCGAAAAATACGCGGCCTGGCGCCGTTCGCTGATCGGCGACAAAGCCTGGGCCGAAATGCCGCCCGCGGGCGACCCGAAAACGCTGTCGCGGATCGCTAACCGCTGGATGCCGGCGCCGCAGCCGGATGAGGCGCCGGGGCCGGGCGACACCTCATATGTGTGCGTGATCGACAGGCACGGTAATGCGTTTTCGTGCACGCCCAGCGACGGCTCGGACAAAACGCCGATCATCCCCGGCGTCGGCATCGTGTGCTCGGGCCGCGGCACGCAGTCGTGGGCCGATACTACCCATCCAAGCTCGGTCGCGCCGGGCAAGCGTCCGCGGCTGACGCCCAGTCCGGCGCTGGCGTTCAGGAACGGCAAGGCCTACATGCCGTTCGGCACGCCCGGCGGCGACGTGCAGCCGCAGGCCATGCTGCAGGTCTTTCTCAACATCAACGTTTTCGGTATGGCGCCGCAGGACGCGGTCGAGGCGCCGCGATTTTCCACCTACAGCTACCCGGGTTCATTCGAGCCGCATCCCTATTATCCGGGGCGACTCTATCTCGAATCACGCATCACCAAGGCGACCGGCGACGCGCTGGCGGGCCGCGGCCACAAGATCGGCTGGTGGGACGACATGACCTGGCTCGCCGGCGCGGTATGCACTATCGTCAACGATCACCAGCGCGGCGTGCTGCATGGTGGCGCGGATCCGCGGCGGCCGGCTTATGTGCTCGGGTGGTAACGCGCTATTGCTGCCGCCGCCGGGAATACCGGGCTGCTGGCGTCAGATGCATTTAACC
The DNA here is from genome assembly GCA_919902235.1 of Burkholderiales bacterium. GTDB lineage: Bacteria > Pseudomonadota > Gammaproteobacteria > Burkholderiales > SG8-41 > CAKKQX01. The sequence goes on along the minus strand of CAKKQX010000086.1, from coordinate 1,134 downwards.
AGGATCTACGGAGGTTGATAAAAAATGAATAAAAACAAAATGTTATATATTTCCAGGCTGGTCGCCGCGGCATTGAGCGGCGTACTGGTTACCGGACAGGTTACCGGACAGGCATGGGCGCAGGGGGCAGGCAATTATCCGAACAAGCCGATACGCTATATCGTGGGCTATACCCCAGGCGGCACGGCCGACATGCTGGCGCGTGCGGTGGGACAAAAACTCACCGCGGTCTGGGGGCAGCAGGTGATTGTCGAGAATCGTCCGGGCGCCGGCACCAACATCGGCACCGAAGTGGCGGCGAAATCCGCTGCCGATGGCTATACGCTATTCATGCCCACGGTGGCCAACGTCATCAATCCGACGCTGTACCCCAAACTCGGCTACGACCTGCTCAGGGATTTTATATTTATCACCAATTACGCCAAGGTGCCGGGGATCGTGGTGGTGCATCCTTCCGTGCCGGTGAAAAATGCCAGGGAATTGATCGCGCTTGCCAAAGCCCGCCCCGACCAGTTGCGCCACGGCTCGACCGGTATCGGCAGTCCGCATCATCTGGCGGGCGAAATCTTCAAAACCATGGCGGGCGTGAAAATGATCCATGTGCCGTACAAGGGTGCATCGCCGGCGATTGCCGACATCATCGCCGGCCATATCGAAGTCTATTTCGGTGCCATGGTGTCCACTTTGCCGCACGCCAAGAGCGGACGCCTGCGCGCGCTGGGCGTGACCAGCCTGAAACGTGTCGCGGCGGCCGGCAATGTTCCAACGCTCGACGAGCAGGGTCTGAAGGGATTCGAGACCGGTTCCTGGTTCGGCATGGCGGTGCCCACCGGCACGCCGCGCGAGGTCGTGAGCAAGTTGCACGCCGAAGCCGTGCGCGCGATTGCAGCCCCCGATCTGCGCAACCGGATGGGCGCTGAAGGCGCTGAATTCGTCGGCGATACGCCGGAACAGTTCACGGCCTTCCTCAAGACCGAACTCGACAAATGGGGCAAGGCCGTCAAGGCCTCGGGCGCCAAGGTGGAATGAGTATTGCTAGATGAAACAGCAGTCGGGTTCCATGCAGAGACTGACGCTGATTATTGATCTTTCACTAATTCGCGACAGCGAATTAGTGCCATTCTCACCCTTTCC
>CAKKQX010000085.1 GCA_919902235.1 Burkholderiales bacterium | reverse complement strand
CCACCGGCGCCGGCGAATACGCGCCCATGCCGCCGGTGTTGGGGCCCTGGTCGCCGTCTTTCAGGCGCTTGTGATCCTGGCTGCTCGCCAGCGCCAATGCGTGGCGGCCATCGGAAAGCACGATGAAACTGGCTTCCTCGCCGTCAAGAAACTCCTCAATGACCACGCGCGCACCGGCCTCATTGTGCTGAATCGGCATTTTGTTGCCGACCAGCATCATGTCAACCGCGGCATGCGCTTGCTGAAGATTCATTGCCACCACCACGCCCTTGCCGGCGGCAAGCCCGTCGGCTTTGATCACGATGGGCGCCCCCTGCCGGTCGATGTAAGCGTGCGCCTGATTAGCGTCGGTGAAAGTCGCGTAGGCGGCAGTCGGGATGCAATGCCGCGTCATGAACGCCTTGGCAAAATCCTTGGAGCTCTCGAGCTGCGCCGCCAACCGGGTCGGACCGAATATTTTCAGTCCGGCGGCCTGAAAGGCGTCAACCACCCCCTCGGCAAGCGGCGCCTCGGGCCCGACCACCGTCAGGGCGATGCTTTCTTTCCGGGAAAAATCGATGAGATCCGTTATCGCGCTCAGTGCAATATTGGCGACCCCTTCCTCGATAGCAGTACCGGCATTGCCGGGAGCAACGAACACCTTTGAAACACGCGGCGATTTTGCGAGCCTCCATGCAAGTGCGTGTTCGCGCCCACCGGAACCGATAACGAGGATTTTCATAAGATCTGCAAGCGGGAGGAAAACGGAGAGCGGCGTAAAAACACGCCGCCTATATTCTGGCCTGTCTCCACACTACTCACGCCTCACTCCTCTTAGTGCCTGAAATGGCGAAAACCGGTGAACACCATAGCCAGACCGTGTTCATCGGCAGCAGCAATCACCTCTTCGTCGCGCAGACTGCCGCCCGGCTGGATGATGGCCCTGGCGCCGGCATGAGCCACTACGTCAAGGCCATCGCGAAATGGAAAGAAGGCGTCGGAAGCAACCACCGAATCCGCCAGCGTCAGGCCGGCGTTGGCGGCCTTGATCGAAGCTATGCGCGCCGAGTCGACACGGCTCATCTGCCCGGCGCCCACGCCCAGCGTCTGGCTGCCGCCGCAAAACACGATGGCATTGGACTTGACAAACTTGGCAACACGCCAGGCAAAGATCAAGTCGCTCATTTGCTGCCCGGTCGGTTTGAGCCGGGTCACCACCCTTAGCTGGGCGGCCGCGACATTGAGATCGTCCGGTGTCTGCACCAGCAGGCCGCTGCCTACACGCTTCATGTCAAACGCATTCGCTCCCGCAGCAAGCGGCACGGTGAGCACGCGAATACCGGTTTTTTGCGCGAATACCGCGACTGCACCGTCAGCGACACCGGGTGCGATCACAACTTCGACGAACTGCTGCGCGACCGTCTCCGCCGTGACGACGTCAATCTCGCAGTTAAACGCGATGATGCCGCCAAATGCCGAGGTCGGATCGGTGGCAAAGGCTTTTCTGTAGGCTTCCAGCGCGTCGACGCCGAGCGCAACACCGCACGGATTGGCGTGCTTGACGATAACGCATGCCGGAGCATCAAACGTTTTCACGCACTCCCAGGCGGCGTCGGCATCCGCAATGTTGTTGTACGACAATTCCTTGCCTTGCAGCTGGATATAGTTGCCAAAACCGCCGGGGGCGGGCTGGAGGTCGCGGTAGAACGCCGCGTTCTGATGCGGGTTTTCGCCGTAACGCAACGTCTGCACTCGCTCGAATTGCAGGTTGAGGCGCGCGGGAAAGGCGGCGCGCTTGCCGCCGGCTTCGAGGGCGGTCAAATATGTGCTGATCGCGCCGTCGTAGGCCGCAGTGTGGGAAAACGCTTTTTGCGCCAGCCGGAAGCGGACGTCGGCCCCCACGGCGCCACTGGTCGCAGCCAGCTCTTTCAGCACCGGAACGTAATCGGCGGGATCGGTCACAATCGCAACATGCTGATAATTCTTGGCGGCGCTGCGCACCATGGCCGGACCGCCGATATCGATGTTCTCGATTGCCTCGGCCAGCGAGCACTCCGGCCGCGCCACCGTCTGGCTAAACGGATAGAGGTTGACCACCACCAGATCAATGGTTGGAAGCCCGGCAGCTTTCATCGCATTTACATGATCGGGGAGATCGCGCCGCGCCAGAATGCCGGCATGAACCTTGGGGTGCAGCGTCTTGACCCGGCCGTCAAGCATTTCCGGAAAACCGGTGTAGTCGGCAATTTCAGTGACTTTGAGTCCCGCATCCCTGAGCAATTTGGCAGTGCCACCCGTGGAAATCAGCGCTACCCCGAAGTCCTGCAGCCCGCGCGCAAACTCGACAACGCCGGTCTTGTCGGAGACGCTGATCAGCGCCTGCTTGATGGAGGCCATGGCTGATTAACGGCAAACAGCAAAACAAACGGGCCGGGGCCGATTGCGATTCACCATTCGCGATTCGCTCTAGAATTTGATACCGTGCGCCTTCATTTTCTTGCGCAGGGTGTTGCGGTTGATGCCCAGCATATCGGCGGCATGGGTCTGGTTGCCGCGCACGCGATGCAGAACTGACTCGAGCAGCGGCTTTTCGACGCAATTGATGACCATATCGTACACCCTGCTTGGTTTTTCTCCGTCCAGATCCTTGAAATAGCCGTCTATGGCCCTGCGCACGACGCGCGCCATTTCATTCTCATTCATCATGCTGCTAGTTCCTCGACATATGACAGGCGCCGGCTCTGGCTGGCGAGTTCGGCAAAAAACTCATCGACCGCGGACATCTGCTCGGCGCAGGTTTGCAGCTGATTCATGGCATGGCGAAACGCAGCCGATCCGGCCAAGCCTTTGGTGTACCATGAAATATGCTTGCGCGCGACGCGTACGCCGGTAAATTCCCCGTAGAAATCATACAAATCGTGCACATGGGCAACCAGGACGCGATGAATTTCCGCGACTTCCGGCGGCGGCAATCGCCTGCCGGTCTCGAGATAGTGCGTGATTTCGCGAAACATCCAGGGGCGACCCTGCGCCGCCCGTCCGATCATCACCGCGTCCGCACCGGTATAGTCAAGCACTTCCTTGACGCGTTCCGGCGTGCCGATGTCGCCGTTGGCGATCACCGGAATTCTGATTTCAGCTTTCACGGCGGCAATAGTGTCGAATTCGGCTTCGCCGGAAAAACCGCATGCCCGGGTGCGACCGTGAATCGCCAGCGCCTGGATACCCGCACTCTGCGCGATTCTGGCCACGGCAAGCGCGTTCTTGCTGCCACGATCCCAGCCAGTGCGGATCTTGAGCGTGACGGGCACATCGACCGCGCCAACCACGGCCTCCAGAATGCGCACAACCAGGGGCTCATCCTTGAGCAGCGCCGAGCCCGCCATGACATTGCACACCTTCTTCGCCGGGCAACCCATATTGATATCGATGATCTGCGCACCCTGATCGACGTTGTATTTCGCCGCCTCGGCAAGCATCTTCGGGTCGGCACCCGCGATCTGCACCGAAATCGGATCGACCTCGCCATCATGGTTGGCGCGGCGCCGGGTTTTCTCCGACCCCCACAACAACGAGTTACTGGCGACCATCTCCGATACCGCCATGCCGGCGCCCATCGTCTTGCATAGCTGACGAAAGGGTCGGTCGGTGACACCGGCCATGGGCGCAACGATCAGATTGTTTTTGAGTTGATACGAGCCGATTTTCATCGGACACTTTTTACATTGAGAAAGGGCGTAATTGTAATCGCAGCGCCGTCGCATGAAAAGCGAAATCGCCTATTTTTTAAACAGTGTTGCGGCAAACGCACAGGCATAACCCATGCCAAGCAGTTCATGAAAAAACCATTGCAATCAATTAACGCGGCTTAGCGCGCTGCGTCTGAAGATGCTGACGCGCAACGCGCAGCACCGAGGAAAGCGCCGCGAAAGAAGAATCATTTCAACCGCGCGCGCCGAAGATCATGCGTCGCACCACAAAATCCCGGGCCGGCGGCAAACAGGAAAGCAAGGCAAGACCAGCGCCGCGCACCATTTTGAGCGGGGCGATATCGTTGGAGAAAAGCCGCACCAGGGAATCGGTGAACCACACGCCGCCGCCCCGGTCGAGCCGGCGGCGCGCACCATAGGCGGCAAGCATGGACGCACTGCCGATGGCATCTCGGCTGCAACGCCTGATTTCCTCCGCCAGTTCCCAGGCGTCGCGCAGACCGAGATTGAAGCCCTGGCCGGCTACCGGATGCAGCGTCTGCGCTGCATTGCCGATGAGAACCATGTGCGCGCGCGCGATATCGACAGCGCACCTCAGTCTCAATGGGAACACTGCACGGGCCCCCACTGTTGTGAATGCCCCCAGACGACGACCGAAGTGTCGCTGCAACTGGGCAAGAAATTCCGCCGGAGCAAGTTCGCACAATTGTTGTGCATGATCATGCCCGGCCGTCCATACCAGCGCGAAGCCGTCGCCGGCGGGCAGCAGCGCCAGCGGACCCGCGCAGGTGAAGCGTTCAAATGCCGCGTTGCCGTGCGCGCGCTCGGTACATACCCTGGAGGTCAATGCGGATTGTTGATAATCAACCGTCTTGATAGCGGAGCCGCTTTCAATCGCACCGCCATCGGCAACAACAACCAGGCGCGCGATCAATGATTTCTCGATGCCCGCCAAAGTAAACTCGACGACAGAATGCTGCCCGGCGTCTCTGATCGCGACGACTTTGACGCCGGTCAGATACCGCGACGCGTCCCGCGGCAGGGCCGCCTCTAATACTTCATGCAGCCGCTCATAATCAATCACATAACCGAGCGCTGGCAGCCGCGCTTCCTGCGCAGACAGGGTAACGCGGCCGAAGCCCCCCTGCTGTGAAACATGAATGCGTGCAATTGCGGTGGGTGCCCCGAGGTTGCTCCACATGCCGAGCCGTTCCAGGATCAGCCGGCTGCCGTACGACAATGCAAGCGGGCGCGGGTCGCTGACGCGCTGTTCGGCCGCCCGCGCTTCGAGCAGAGCCACGTCCAGCCCGCTGCCGGCAAGCGCCGCCGCCAGCGCCGCGCCCACCGGTCCGCCGCCGATGATGGCGACATCCGTCGCGTCACTCATGCCGGGATCGCATCCAATCCTCAATATCGGCAACGGATTTGGGCGCAGCCGACGTAAGCACCTCATGTCCGCTTGGCGTGACCAGCACGTCGTCCTCGATGCGGATGCCGGTACCGGCGAATTTTTCCGGAACGCCCTCTCCGGCGCGAATGTAACAGCCAGGTTCCACCGTCAGTACCATGCCCGGCTGCAGCGTGCGCCACTGGCCGTCGTGCTTGTAATCGCCGGCGTCGTGCACATCGAGGCCCAGCCAGTGTCCGGTACGGTGCATGTAGAACTTTCTGTACGCCTCCGTTTCGATGATCTGATCCAGGCTGCCGGAGAGCAGACCAAGGTCGATAAAGCCCTGCGCCAGAACCCTGACTGCCGCCTCATGCGGCTGCTGCCAGGTGCCACCGGGGCCAACCGCGGCGATTGCCGCCGCCTGTGCCGCCAGCACGAGTTGGTACACCTCCTTCTGGGCGCCGCTGAATTTGCCGTTGACGGGAATAGTGCGGGTGATGTCGGAAGCGTAGCCGTCAAGTTCACAACCGGCGTCGATCAGCAGCAGATCGCCGTCGGCGAGCACGCCGTCGTTCTGCACATAATGCAACACGCAGGCGTTGGCGCCGCCCGCTACGATGGAGGTATAAGCCGGCGCCTGCGCGCCGCAGCGCCGGAATTCATGCAGCAACTCCGCTTCGATCTCGTATTCGGCACGCCCGGGACGCGTTGCCCGCATCGCACGCCGGTGCGCATCCGCTGAAATGCCCGCCGCGCGCCGCATGACGGCAATTTCCTCCGCATCCTTGATGAGCCGCATCTCGTCGAGCGGCGCATGCAAATCCTCGATTTCACGCGGCGCGGCGACGCCGGTGCGAACGCGGGCGCGCACTTCGTTGAGCCACCCGATCATGCGCGCATCCCATGCGCTATCGGCGCCGAGATGCCCAAATAAAGTCGGCTGATTGGCGAGCAAATCAGGCAGCAGCGCACCAAGGCTGTTTATCGAATGTGCCTCATCGAATCCAAACCTTTCCTGCGCTGCAGCGGGTCCATGGCGAAATCCGTCCCACACCTCTCGTTCCGGATCCTTGTCGCGGCAGAGCAAAATGCTCCTGGGCTGCGCGCCGGCGATCACCACCAGCACTGCTTCGGGCTCGCGGAATCCGGTCAGATAATAAAAATAGCTGTCGAAACGATATGGATAATGTGAATCGCGGTTGCGCGTGCGTTCGGGTGCGGTTGGCACGATGGCAATCCCGCTTTGCATGCGCGCCGCCAGCAGGGCACGCCGGCGCCGATAAATGCTGATATCGATCATGGCCGTATTAAACTTCGCGGCAACGCCGAACGCAAGCGCGAGCTAGCCCTGCTCATCACGATACTGGGAGTCGAGCAGTTGCGCCCAGCGCAGTTCAAGCGGCGCAAGGCCCTGAACCAGATGCCGCAGTTCTGCCAGATTCGCGCCAAACGCGCCGAGGTCTGCGCCATTGTCAAGTTCGCCGGCAACGCGCGCGAGTTCATTCAGGCTGTCGTTAAGATGCAGCGCCGAAGCCAGGGCGTTCTTGAGCCGCTCGCGCGGATGCGGGATCCAGTTGCGGTCACCAGTCAGGCTCTTGAGTTTTTCGCCAACCTCCAGCGTCCGCTTTCTGACCCGCGCGATGATGCCCAGACGCGATGAGCTGAGATTTCCCCATACCGCGAGATCCATCAGGATGAGCCATGACTGTCGCGCCCGGCCCTTCCACTCGGCATCAAGCGCCAGCGCCTGCTTTATAGCCTCGTTATCCATGGCCGCGCGCCAAATCAACGCTGACCGGACAGCATTTGATCAATCTGCAGCAGGCGTTCCGGCGTGCCCACGTCGGTCCACGATCCGTCGTGATGTTCTCCGCTTACCCTGCCTTGCGCGATAGGCGTGCTCAGCAATGCCGCCAATTGATGCCTGGCGCCGGGAACAACGGACGCAAACAGTGCCGGATGATAAGCGCCGATGCCGCTGAAAGTCAGGCGACCGCCGCCTTCCGTGGCAATCCGGCCCTTGTTCAGGCAAAAATCGCCGGCCGGATGGTGGGGTGGATTGTCGACCAGAACAAGATGCGCGAGGGTTCCCGCGCCGGCCAATGTGACTGCGGCAGATTTCAGGCGCGCAAAATCGAAATCACTGAACACATCGCCGTTTACTACGACAAACGGCGATGCCCCCAGCAGCGGCAGCGCATGGGCGATGCCGCCGGCGGTTTCCAACGCCACGTGTTCGCGGGAATACACGATGTGTGCGCCATATTGTGCGCCGCTGCCCAACGCCGCCCGAATCAACTCGCCAAAATGGGAAACATTGATCACCATGTCGGAAATGCCGGCCTGCACCAGCCTTTCGATCAGCCACACGATGAGCGGCTTGCCTGCAACCGGCAACAGCGGCTTGGGGGTGCGGTCGGTCAGCGGGCGCATGCGTTCGCCACGGCCGGCTGCGAGTATCATCGCTCTCAAGTGCGGCGCCTCAGAAGGTGTAGCCGACCGTCACGCTGCGGTTTTCAAGCTGGTCGATAAGCCTGGCGAGCGGCGCCAGCGCCGGATAGCGTGCGCAGACAGCGCCCACGTAATGCACAAAACGCGGCGTATCCTTGAGATACTCGGGCTTGCCGTCGCGATAACTGATGCGCGCGAAAATACCCAGAACTTTGAGATGGCGCTGCAAGCCCATCCACTCGAAATCGCGGTAGAACTCGCCGAAATCAGCATTGACCGGCAGCTCCGCCCGCTTCGCCTTTTCCCAGTAGCGCACGGCCCAATCAAGCACGCGCTCTTCGTCCCAGCTTATGAATGCATCCTTGAACAGGGACACGACGTCGTAGGTGATCGGACCGTATGCCGCGTCCTGAAAATCGAGCACGCCAGGATTGGGCCGGCTCACCATCAAATTGCGGGGCATGTAGTCGCGGTGTACGTATACCGCAGGTTGCGACAGATTATTCTTTACTATCAGCGTCGCCGCCTCAGCCAGGATTTGGCTTTGCGCATTGTCCAACCGGAGTCCCAGATGACGCGCGACATACCATTCCGCAAAGAGATCAAGCTCGCGCCTGAGCAGGGCCTCGTCGTATGGCGGCAGCACGCCCGGACGGCTCGCCAGCTGCAGCTTGAGCAAGGCCTCTGTGGCATCGCGAAACAGTTCGTCGGCGTTACTATCGGTCAGCACGTCAAGATAGGTCGTCGCACCAAGATCGGAAAGCAGCAGGAAACCGTGCTCGATATCCTGTGCCAGCACCTCGGGCGTGTGCAGGCCCGCAGCCCGCATCAGCGACGCAATACGCACAAAGGGACGGCAGTCCTCGCGCTCCGGGGGCGCATCCATCGCAATCCATGTCTGATTGCCTGTAGATATGCGAAAATAGCGCCGGAAGCTGGCATCCGCAGATGCCGGAGACAAGGAAAACGACGGGCCTGCCGACAATAATAACGAGCCTGACGCGACGCATGCGGCGAGCCAGTCCTGCAATTGTTCCCGCCGTGTATCGATTTGTGCTTGCAAGTGATTGCCTAACGAAGGAAATTGTGCGATTTTAGCACCTCACTCCGGTCTTATCTTCCTGATGCATAAGTTCAAAATCACGCGCATTACCCTCGCCGTCTTGTGCGCGCTGCCGCTGGCGGCCACCGCCCAGGAAGGACTCCAGCTCAGGCCGCAGCCGGCGCTTATTCCGATGCAGCCCTCCGGTCAGGATGAGGTGCCGCTGTTCATCGATGCCGACAAGATTCGGGGACACGGCGACAAGGAAACCGAGGCCGAGGGCGACGTCAGGCTGCGCAAACGGGGGCAGGCGGTGTTCGCCGACTGGTTGCGCTACGACAAGCCGAATGACGAGATCACGGCCACCGGCAATGTGCGCATAGAGCAGGGCGGCGACGTCATTGAGGGCGAAAGGCTGCGCTACAACCTGGGCACCGACCGCGGATTCATGGACAAATCGCGTTACATGCTCACGCCCGCGCCACCCGTCGCACCGTCCGCCGCAGGCCGGCCGGGGAGTTTTGCGGATACCGATGCGCGCGGCGCGGCCGAACGGATTTTGTTCGAGGGCCCGAAACAGTACCGCGCGCAGCAGGCGGAGTACACCACCTGCGAACCGGGCAATGATGCATGGTTCATACGGGCGAAGGATCTGCATATAGACAAAAGCCGCGATGTCGGCGTGGCGCGCGATGCCAGCATCGTGTTCATGGGACTGCCGATTTTTTATTCGCCTTACCTGTCTTTTTCGTTGCACCAGGAACGGAAATCTGGTTTTCTTACCCCCAGTTACGGCAGTTCAAGCACCAGCGGCACCGAGATTACCGTGCCTTATTACTTGAACATTGCCCCCAATCTGGATGCCACGATTTCGCCTCGCGCGCTCAGCAAACGCGGCCTGCAGCTTAATACCGAGTTGCGCTACCTGCAGCCGACTTATAACGGCGAAGCGCGGATCGAGTTCCTGCCGGACGACAAATCCGCCAACATCGACCGCTATGCTATTTTCCTGAAGCATACGCAAACCCTGCCGTATGGCTGGAACGGCGCGCTTGATGTGCAGAAGGTATCGGACGACAAATATTTCACCGACCTGTCGACCCGGATCGCACTCACTTCCCAGGTATTGCTGCCACGACAAGGCATACTGTCCCGGGGTGGCACCTGGGGACAAACCGGCAGTTATTCGTTCAGCGCAATGGCGCAAAGCTGGCAGACCCTGCAGGCCGACCTGCTGGCGCCGCTAACCCCGCCATACAACCGTCTGCCGCAGCTTACGCTGACCGCTTTCAATCAGAATATCCTGCGCAGCGATTTCGATTTCCTCGGCAACTACGTTGAGTTCGACCATCCAACGCTGGTCAACGGCAGGCGTTTGATGGCCTACCCCAGCCTGAGCCTGCCGTTGCAGACTTCATATGCTTATCTGACCCCCAAACTCGGTGCCAGCCTCACGCATTACGCGCTCGATAAAAGCACCACCACGCTGCCCGATACCACGCGCACACTGCCGATACTGAGCGTCGACAGCGGCTTGGTGTTCGAGCGTAACGCCAAAATCGGCGCTCAAAGCTTTATTCAGACCCTCGAACCCAAGCTTTATTACGTTTATATCCCGTATCGCGACCAGAGCCGGATTCCGAACTTCGAGAGCGGGGTGCAGGATATCAACTTCGCCACGATTTTTTCGGAGAATCAGTTCAGCGGGTACGACCGCATCAACAATGCGAACCAGATTACACTCGGCATCACGTCCCGCCTCATCAATTCCGACACCGGCGCCGAACGCCTGCGCGTAGGTGTCGCGCAACGCTATTATTTCCAGCCGCAGCGGGTGACCCTTCCTGGCGCGCCGGTGCCTTCCGATCAGAGTTCGAAATCAGACCTGCTCGCCGCAATAAGCGGCACGGTCGCACCGCACTGGGTGGCCGAAGGCGGCTGGCAGTACAACACTGATCTCTCGCAGACGCAGAAATTCAATATCGGCACGCGCTATCAGCCGCAACCCGGCAAGGTGCTGAACCTGTCTTACCGCAAGACCCTGAATGTACTGGAGCAGACCGACATTTCGGTGCAATGGCCTTTGTCCGGGCAATGGACCGCGCTGGCGCGCTGGAATTTTTCACTGCGCGACAACCGCAATCTCGAATCGCTCGCCGGCTTCGAATATAATGGCGGCTGCTGGGCATTTCGTGTCGTTGGCCACCGCTTTGCAACCGCCACACAAACAGCATCCACCTCGATTTTTCTGCAGCTCGAACTGAACGGCGTGTCGCGAATCGGCTCCAACCCCCTGGATGTGCTTAAACGAAACATCTCCGGCTATGTCAGACAGGATCCTGCGTCCCCGCGCGCAGGAGAGCCCTATGTACCGGGTTATTGATTGTCCCATAATCGCCTGACCTTTTGCGCCATATGATTTTTTTCCGCGTCGCGATATTGTTCGCATGTACGTTTATTCTGGGTATTTCTGCCGCATCGGCTCAGAAACCGCGCCAGATCATTACCATAGATCGCATCGTCGCTGTGATCAACAACGAGGTGATCACTCGCAACGCCCTCGAAGAACGCACCAGTTTCGCGCTCAGGCAATTGCGGCAGCAGGGAACCTCGCCGCCGCCGCGTGCAGTCCTCGAAAAGCAGCTGCTGGAACGCATGGTCACAGACCGCGTGCAACTGCATGTTGCCAAGGAAACCGGGCTGATCGTTGATGATGCTGAGCTCGAGCGGGCGCTCGGCCGCATCGCCGAAGAAAACAAGCTGTTGTTACCGCAACTGCGAACAGCGATTGAAAGCGACGGGATCCCCTTTGACAAGTTTCGCGAAGACATTCGCGACGAAATCATCCTGGCACGCCTGCGCGAGCGTGAAGTCAGCAATAAAATCGTGGTTACAGAAAGCGAAATTGATAATTTCATTAATACCCAGCAGGCGCAGGTAGGCGGCAGCGATGAATACAATTTATCGCACATTCTGGTTGTGGTGCCGGAACAAGCCAGTCCCGAGCAAATCCAGCAGCGCCAGGCCCGCGCAGAACAGGTGCTCGCACAGCTGAGCAGCGGCGCCGATTTCCGGCAGGTTGCAGCAACCTTCTCCGAAGCGCCGGATGCTCTGCAGGGCGGGGCCATGGGCTGGCGCGAATCGTCGCGTCTTCCGACGATGTTTGTCGACGCGCTTAAAACCATGCGCGTTGGCGAAGTAAGCCCCTTGCTGCGCAGCGCCAATGGATTTCACATACTCCGCCTGAACGATCAGCGCGGCAACCAAACACCCGTTATCGTGCAGCAAATCCGGGCGCGGCATATCCTGATCAAAACCAACGAGCTGATTTCAGAGAACGACGCACGCAACCGCCTGACCAATCTGAAAGAACGCCTCGACAACAAAGCCGATTTCGCCGAGCTTGCGCGGGTTCATTCCGAGGATACCAGCGCCACGCGGGGCGGCGACCTGGGATGGATTTCCCCCGGGGACACCGTGCCCGAGTTCGAGCGCGCCATGACCGTGCTCAAGCCCGGGGAAATCAGCGCCCCGGTGCGCTCGCCGTTTGGTTGGCACCTGATCCAGGTGCTTGAGCGACGCAACGAGGACATGTCCAAGGAACGGCTACGTCTGACGGCGCGGCAGGCATTGCGCGCGCGAAAATCCGATGAGGCTTATCAGGAGTGGGTGCGGCAACTGCGCGATCAGGCGTTTATCGACATCAGGCCCGACGAAAGGTAGCGCTTGATTTTGCGCGTTGCGGGTTAAGCTATAAGATGTGCCGGTAGAACTCCGCCAGCGCAAGGAATTGAGCATTCAACCCCCAGAATTCAGCATTCCGGTCATCGCCGTCACCGCTGGCGAGCCTGCTGGCATCGGTCCCGATTTGTGCATCATGCTTGCGCGCCACAGCCTGCCGGCACGGGTGGTGGTGATCGCAGACAGAAGCCTCCTGTCGCAGCGAGCGTGTCTGCTCAAGCAGTCCCTGGAAATTATCGAATTTACCGCGGATACCGTCGCACCGGCCGCACCTGGCGCGCTGCAGGTAAATCATGTCCCGCTCGGCGTTCCCGCCCACCCCGGCAAACTCGATCCCGCCAACAGCGCTTATGTGCTGCGCACGCTCGAAGTCGCGGCGGACGGCTGTCGCGATGGCACGTTCGACGCCATGACGACGGCTCCCGTGCACAAAGGCGTGATCAACGATGCCGGCATACTTTTTACCGGCCATACCGAGTTTCTGGCCGAGCGTACGGCCACGCCACAAGCAGTCATGATGCTGGCCGGAGGCGGCATGCGCGTCGCGCTGGCTACCACACATCTCGCGCTGAAGGACGTCGCCCGCCATATCACGCGCGAAAACCTGGAACAGACATTGCGCATTTTGCAGCACGATCTTGTCGAACGCTTTGCCATTGCAAACCCGCGTATCGCAGTATCGGGACTCAATCCGCACGCCGGCGAATCCGGTCACCTGGGGCGGGAAGAAATCGACGTCATCATCCCGGTGCTCGAAAAGCTGCGCGCGGAAAAATTCAACCTCGCAGGACCGCTGCCTGCCGACACGCTGTTTCATCCTGAACGTTTGCGCGGATACGATTGTGTCCTGGCGATGTATCACGACCAGGGATTGCCGGTTCTCAAATATGCGGGCTTCGGCTCCGCCATCAACGTTACGCTCGGACTGCCGCTCATCCGCACTTCCGTCGATCACGGTACCGCGCTTGATCTCGCCGGCACCGGCAAAGCTGAAATTGGCAGCCTGCTTGAGGCAATCAAACTGGCTGCGGATCTGGCGCTGCGAAGCAGATCATGCCGCACGAACAATGCATTATAAATCAATATATTACCAAATCCTTTTTACTCAAACGCGCTGTAGCATGAGCGTGCCCCGCGCCCGGCCGGCGCCGCGGTAGCGACCACAGCGCCGGCTTGTTTACGGTGAAGGATCCGGACTAAGCAAAGCATGACGCGCCATATTCCCCGCAAGCGGTTTGGCCAGAATTTTCTGGTGGATGAGACGGTCATTGCCGACATCATGGCGGCAATTGCGCCGCAACCGGGCGACATGACAGTCGAGATCGGACCGGGGCTGGGCGCATTGACCCGCCCGCTCATCGCGCAACTCCGGCACCTGCATGTCATCGAGATCGATCGCGACATCGTATCCCGCCTCAAGCAGGATTTCCCGGCGCCATGCCTGACCATACATGAAGGCGATGCGCTAAAATTCGATTTCGCGGAATTGGGTGGCGACCTGCGGGTAGTCGGCAATCTGCCCTATAATATTTCAACACCCATCCTGTTCCATCTCGCACAAAGCGCGCACTGCATCCGTGATATTCACGTCATGCTGCAGAGGGAGGTAGTGGAGCGCATGGTAGCTGCGCCGTCTTCGTCCGACTACGGGCGGCTGTCGGTCATGCTGCAATACCGGTTTGATCTGGAGAAAGTGCTCGACGTGCCGGCCACGGCTTTCCGTCCCGCGCCGCAAGTGGAGTCGGCCGTGGTGCGTCTGCTTCCGCTGCGGCGCGCAACGGAAGAAACCTGCGATGAGGACTTGCTGGGGAAAATCGTGATGAGCGCATTTTCCCAGCGCCGCAAAACGCTGCGCAATACGCTCAAGGCTTACTTCCATGCCGGAGATTTCGCCGCGCTCGGGCTTGATTCGGGAATGCGGGCGCAGGATTTGTCGGTGAAAGATTTTGTGCGCATGACAAATTACGCTGCGCTGCGCAATGCGTCTTGCTAAATCAAAAACAACAGGCAGGATTTTCGGAGGCGTGAAGGGTTATGGGGTTATGCCCCCACGCCGAGAAAATTCCTGCCTAACCGGCCCTGCGCTGCACAAACTCGATTTTATAGCCGTCCGGATCCTCGACAAAAGCGATTACCGTTGTCCCGTGTTTCATCGGACCGGCTTCGCGGACTACCTTTCCGCCGCGCTTTCTGACTTCATCGCAGGTTTTATAGACGTCTTCAACTTCGACCGCGACATGGCCGAACGCGGCGCCGTGGTCGTAGGACTTGGTATCCCAGTTGTGAGTGAGCTCGAGTACCGCCGTCTTCGATTCGTCGTCGTAGCCGACGAATGCATTGGTGAAGCGCCCGCTGGGGTAGTCGCTTTTGCGCAGCAGCTTCATGCCCAGCACCTGGGTGTAAAAACTGATTGATCGATCGAGATCGCCGACACGGATCATGGTATGCAGAAGTCTCATATTGCCGCCCTTGGTCCCGCAGCGCTCGCGTCTCCCGCGGCCGCGCAGATTCGATAAATCATATTTCAACCATCTCGAAGTCTTCTTTCCTTGCTCCGCACTCCGGGCAGGTCCAGTTCATTGGCACGTCCTCCCATCTGGTGCCGGGCGCGATGCCTTCATCTGGCACGCCCGCCGCTTCGTCATAGATAAAGCCGCAGATAAGACACATATAGGTTTTATGGATTTTGGTGTCGGCTGTGGTCATGGCCCGTTCGGATTTAGGATAAAATCCAATTTTATACGAATCACCCGGGAATCACCCGGCCTTCTCATTTTTTCCGGGATCACCGGCGCCATCGTTCATGCCCGAACTTCCTCCCATTGTTCTCGTTTTTTCTGCAACCGATCCCAGCGGCGGTGCCGGACTGCAAGCCGACATCATGACGCTCTCAAGCATGGGTTGCCATCCACTGTCGTGCGTGACCGCCATTACCATCCAGGACACCATGGGTGTTGATGACGTCATGGCGATCGATGCCGAATGGGTCGCGGACCAGGCGCGCGCCGTGCTCGAAGACATGCCGGTTGCTGCGTTCAAGATCGGCATGCTCGGCAGCATCGAGACCATCGCCGCCATCGCGGAAGTAGTATCCGATTATCCGGAGATCCCGCTCATTCTTGATCCGATACTCGCATCAGGCCGCGGTGACGAGCTCGCGACCGAAGAGATGGTCCACGGCATACGCGAGCTGCTGATTCCGCAAACCACCGTTATCACCCCCAACAGCCTTGAAGCGCGGCGGCTTGCCGCCAACGATGCCGACGACAATGACGACCCGGATCTCGCAGAATGCGCGCGGCGGCTGATAGCGACGGGGTGCGAATACGTGTTGGTCACCGGCACCCACGAGAACACGGTGCAGGTCGTCAACACGCTCTATGGCCAGGAAGGCATAGTGCGCAGCGATTCCTGGCAGCGCCTGCCGGGAACCTATCACGGCTCGGGCTGCACGCTCGCTTCGGCCATTGCGGCGACCATCGCCAACGGACTGTCGGTCCCGGAAGCAGTGAAAGACGCACAGGAATATACCTGGCAAACGCTCAAAGCGGCATTCCGTCCGGGTATGGGTCAGCACATCCCGGACCGTTTATTCTGGGCACGCGAGGAAGAAGCGCCCGATGACAGCGGCCGCAACGACGAAACCGATCCATCCTGAACGGCACGCGATGCCCGCTGCGCCCAATCACATCGCAGGCCTTTATGCCGTCACACCCGATGAACCCGATACCCGGGTCCTCGCCGCCAAAGTCGGCGCTGCGCTGGCGGGCGGCGCAAAACTGGTTCAGTACCGCAACAAAACCGCGGCGGCGGCGCTACGCGCCGAGCAGGCTGCGACGCTGCAAAACCTCTGCCGCCGCCACCGCGTGCCGCTCATCATCAACGATCATCTAGAACTCGCACTGGAAATCGGTGCCGACGGACTGCATCTGGGCGGCGATGATGGCTCGATCGCGGCAGCGCGCACCAGGCTGGGCCCGCATAAAATCCTCGGTGCGTCATGCTACAACGTGCTGGACAAGGCACTACGAGCGTGGCGTGAAGGTGCAGATTACGTGGCGTTCGGCAGTTTTTTTGCCTCCGAGGTAAAACCTGGCGCCGTGCGCGCGCCGCTCGGGCTGCTGACGGAAGCAAAACGCAGTGTCCCCATTCCTGTCATAGCCATCGGCGGCATTACCCTGGAGAATGCCCCGCAGCTCATCACGGCCGGCGCCGATGCGCTTGGCGTGATTTCCGCGGTATTTGCCGCACCCGACGTTGGCGCAGCGGCGAAACAGTTCAGCCGGCTCTTTTTCCACAAAGCCGCGACCCGATGACGGGATTTACGGGTTTTCCCCGCCTCTGGTCTAATCCTGCAAATCCTCTCGAGCATTTTCAATCATGAAACGCAGCCAGAAGCTGTTTCAACACGCCCAGCTGATTATTCCAGGCGGAGTCAACTCGCCGGTGCGCGCCTTCAAGTCAGTCGGCGGCACGCCGCTTTTTTTCCAGCGCGGCAAGGGCGCCCTGATCTGGGATGCAGACGGCAACAGCTACATCGACTACGTCGGTTCGTGGGGCCCGCTGATCGCCGGCCACGCTCACCCCGAAGTCATCAAAGCGGTCGAACAGGCTGCCGCCAAAGGTCTGAGCTTCGGCGCGCCGACCGAGGCGGAAGTGGAAATGGCAGACCTGTTGTGCAAGCTCGTGCCCTCGATGGAACAAGTGCGCCTGGTCAGTTCCGGCACCGAGGCCACGATGAGCGCGATACGCCTTGCGCGCGGATTCACCGGACGCAGCAGAATCGTCAAATTCGAAGGTTGTTACCATGGTCATGTCGATTCGCTGCTGGTAAAAGCGGGTTCCGGCGCGCTCACTTTCGGGCAGCCCTCTTCTGCCGGTGTGCCGCCGGAAACTGCAGCACACACCCTCGTGCTCGACTACAACAACGAAGCCGCGCTGGCAAAAGCGTTCGAACGCGAAGGCCGTGATATCGCAGCGGTGATTGTAGAACCGGTCGCCGGCAATATGAATCTGGTCGCACCCAGGCCGGGATTTCTGGAATTGCTGCGCAAACTTTGCACCGAACACGGCAGCGTGCTGATATTCGACGAGGTCATGACCGGCTTCCGCGTTGCGCTTGGCGGCGCACAACAGCTATACGGCATCAAGCCCGACCTCACCACCCTGGGCAAGGTCATCGGCGGCGGCATGCCGGTCGGCGCCTTCGGTGGCCGGCGCGGCATCATGCAGTCCCTGGCCCCGACAGGTCCGGTGTATCAGGCGGGCACCCTGTCCGGCAACCCGGTGGCCGTTGCCGCCGGACTCGCCACGCTGAAACTTGTCCAGGCCCCCGGTTTTTACGACAAGCTCGCCACTACGACCCGCCAGCTGTGCGAGGGCCTGGCCGGTGCCGCGCGCGAGCACGGCATCAGCTTTTCCGCGCACAGCGTGGGCGGCATGTTCGGGCTTTATTTCCGCGGCAGTCCGCCCGAGAGTTACGCCGAGGTCATGCAGTGCGACAAGGACGCCTTCAATCGCTTTTTTCATGCCATGCTCGCTGAGGGCGTCTACCTTGCACCTTCGGCCTATGAAGCCGGCTTCGTGTCGGCGGCGCACGGCACGCCGGAAATTGGCAGAACCATACAGGCCGCGCAAACGGTATTCGCCGCCCTTCAGGCCGGGGGCTGAGGGCGCCGATATGGAGAAACCGCCCGGTCACCGAGCAGAGTCCGTGCTCGTGGCGCGCGGTGGACAGTGACATCGAGCGGCGCTGGGCGGTGGTCGACGGCGTGGCAGCAACCGAACTCGGCGCGCGGGTTTTCCTTCATCAGAAAATCACCTTTCATCGCAGGCGCAGACGACGCAGCGGTCTCGCGTCACCAGCCTGCTGCGTCCTGTTTCCGCCGTGCCGACGGAGTGACGTCATGCGAGCACCGGTGCTAAGCTGAGCGCATGACGGCACGCATGGCCTTCGATTGAACGCCGTCCCCTGATACCCGACAGGAGCAAGCAAGGCATGGAAACCGTCAGCACCTGGGGCACTGCGTTAAGCACGGCATTCGCCCAATTTGCCGGTCGCGCCGGGCAATATCTGCCGAGCATACTGGGCGCCTTCCTTTTACTGCTGATCGGCTGGGTGGTGGCGCGCATACTGCGCACGCTTGCTGTGCGCGCCGCTGTCGTCGTCGATCGCATGCTGTCGCGCGTCTCCGCGCCCGCCGGCGCGTCACGTCCCAATTTGCCCCAGTCCTCGGCCCGCATCCTCGGCAGCATCGTGTTCTGGATCGTCCTGCTGTTTTTTATCACCGCAGCGACGCAGGTGCTTGGACTGAATGCTTTCACGGCATGGCTGGCCGGAGTGGTGAACTACGTGCCCACGCTGTTCGCCGGCGTGCTCATCATCGTTGCCGGCTTCCTGCTCGCGCGGCTGGCCCGCGAACTGGTCGTCGCTACTTCCGCCATTGCCGGCGCAAAACAGCGCGAACTGCTGGGACGCACCGTGCAGGCGGTAATACTGGCGACGGCGCTGCTGGTGGGCGCCGACCAGGTTGGCATCAAGGTCACCTTCCTGGTGATCATCGTCGCAGCTGCAGGCGGCACCATCGTTGCTTCGGTTGCGCTTGCGTTCAGCCTGGGCGCGAGGAACTATGTCGCCAACCTCATCGGCGGACACCATTTCCGGCAAAGCTTTTCAGTCGGCCAGCGCGTCAAACTGGCCGGTTTCGAAGGGCGCATACTGGAACTTACCCCGATGACGGTGATCCTGGAAACTGCGGAGGGCCGGGTCACGCTGCCGGCCAAGATCTACGGCGAGGAAGCCATCGTACTCAAGATCGGCGAAGATAATCATGGCTAGCACGGAAGACTTGAGCTTTGCTTTTCTCGAGGCTCACCCCGCGGATGCCGCGCGGGTACTGGAACGCATCGCGCCGCAGAACGTGGCTCCCCTGCTGACCAACGCACCGGCGCGGTTGGCGGCGCCGGTGCTACGCGCCATGCTGCCCCTGCATGCGGCACGCTGCATGGAAACCATGGATGAAGATACGGTACCGGGCGTGCTGCGCATCATGGGCCCGCAGGCGGGCGTCGCAGTGCTGCACTACGTGCCGGAGGCGCGCCGCAATGCGCTGCTTGCTCAGATGCCCACTGCGCTTGCGCTCGCTTTCCGACTCCTGCTGGGTTACCCCGAAGACACTGTAGGCGCATGGATGGACCCGCGTGTGCTGGCGCTGCCCGGGGACATCAGCGTCGAGCTCGCGCTCGCGCGGCTGCGAGAAGCCGAGGAGGAAGGCGATGTCCTCGTTTTCGTCATCGGATCCG
Organism: Burkholderiales bacterium; assembly: GCA_919902235.1. Lineage (GTDB taxonomy): Bacteria > Pseudomonadota > Gammaproteobacteria > Burkholderiales > SG8-41 > CAKKQX01. The sequence continues at coordinate 12,298 of CAKKQX010000085.1, read as the reverse complement.
GGCAACGCCTGCTGGGCCAGGTTGATTTGCCCGCGTTGCTGCGCGCCGCGGCTGCGACGCCGCTGTCCCAGATCATGCGGCGTGCGCCTTATACCCTGCCGGCGCGGGCACCCATCCGTGCAGTGGAAAAACACGCGGGGTGGGATGATTTCCAACTTCTGCCAGTAGTTGAGCGCGAAGAACGATTTGTGGGCGCGCTCGATCGCGGCGTGCTGGCTCGCGCGCTGGTGCGCAACCGGCGTGTGCGCAGCAACGGCGGCTACGGCGATCTTGCCGCCAGTATCGCCAGCGGCTACTGGCTGGGGGTTTCCAGCCTGATTGAGCTGGGCGTGGCACTGCTGCCGGTGGCGAAACCACAAGTCAACGGGGATGGCAGTGAATCCTAGCGCCGGCGCTGCGGTCGCCGCCCTCAACCTGCGTTACCTGCTCGATTATCCAGGAGAGGCCGCAATAAAGCTGGAAATGATGGGCACGCAGGAAATTGCCGAACTGCTTTCGGCGCAACCGCTGCACGCCATCGTCCCGGTCTGGGAACAGCTCGCCTCAGACGTCGAGCAGAGCGTGATCGGTTTGTTGCCGGATGACATGGCGCGCCACCTGCTGACCGAGCTGGAACCCGCGCTTGCCGCCGGCCTGCTCACGCGACAGGACCCGGAGCCGCGCCAGCGCTACCTCGCCCTGCTCAATATCCAGATCGCGGACGAGTTGCGCAAGCTCATGGCCTACCCTGCCGATTCCGCGGGTGGAATGATGGATCCGCGAGTGCTCGCATTGCGTGCCGACCTCAGCGCGCAGGATGCACTGACGCGTCTGCGCACGCTCAGGCGACGCGACATGCGCGAGATATATCTTGTGGACGACGGTGGCCAGCTGCAGGGTCGCATCGAGATCCAGGACATCGCGATGGCGCCGCCCGAGCTATCCTTGCGGCGCCTGCAGCGCAAGATCGCCGCCGTGGTCACGGACGTCGCGCCGCGCGAGGAGGTAGTGGAGCTTCTGGGGCGCAGCGACGTCACCGATCTGCCGGTGGTCGATTATTCGGGGCGCCTGGTCGGAGTGATCCGTCAGTCCGCCATGATGTCGGCAGTGCAGGAAGAGGCCAGTCTGGACATCCAGACCATGGTCGGCGCAAGCAAGGAGGAACGCGCACTGTCGAAAGCCGGATTCGCGGTGAAGAAACGCCTGCCGTGGCTGCAAATCAACCTGCTTACCGCGTTTCTTGCGGCATCGGTGGTTGGCATCTTCGAGAGCACCATCGCCCAATTCACCGCGCTCGCCGTGCTGCTGCCGGTGGTCGCTGGCCAATCCGGTAATGCCGGCGCCCAAGCGCTGGCGGTGACCATGCGCGGCCTGGTACTGCGCGAAATCAGCCTGCGCCACTGGCCGAAAGTGGTGCTCAAGGAACTCAGCGTCGGATTTTTCAACGGCTTGGCGATTGCCGCCACCACCGCCGTTGGCGTTTATATTTGGAGCGGCTCGCTGGGGCTGGTGATGATCATCGCCGCCGCCATGGTGATTTCCATGGTTGCCGCCGGCCTCGCCGGCGCGCTGGTGCCCATTATGCTGAGCCGTTTTGGCCAGGATCCGGCACAGTCTTCTTCCATCATCCTGACCACGGTAACCGACATCGTCGGCTTTTTTTCTTTCCTCGGCATCGCCACCCTGCTCTCGGGCATGCTCCAGCCGACATCTTGATATATCAATCAAATCAGCATGTTAACTTCATTCTGCCGCCATGACTTATAGCGTGCCGTGGAAATGCAGGCCGGACAGGAGCACGTTAACGCCGAGAAAAGCGAACAGCGTGACCGACAAACCGATCACCATGCCAGCAGCGGCCCGCGCAGCCCCTTGATCATGCGCATGTGCAGCCAGGCGGCGGCGTTGAGCCACACGATCAACGCCCAGGTTTCCTTGGTATCCCACGACAGTAGCCGCCCCAGGCTTCGGCGGCCCACATCGCACTGGATATAGAGGCAATAGTGAGTGAAAAAGCCGAATCCGCAGGCAATGGTCTTGTGCATGAGATCGCCCAGCACTTCCGCGACCGGCAACATACTCGTTTTTCTGCTTGCGCTAGTTGCGCACTTCTCGCGCATCAAGGGCCCGTTGCGGGAAACACCCCGGCTGGTCGACGCTACCAGAAACGTCAGAATGAGCAGGAACCGGCCGGCGTGGTAAACGTCATGCAGCCCTGGCGCTTCTTCAAATACCGGGCACAGAATTGCCCAAACCGCACGACGTTATTCGGATAAGGCTCGGCCTGCTTCAGCACGGTGCCGACAATGACAGCGATTGCCAGCACCGTAAGCAGGCTCACCGCGAAGTGCATGGCGCTCAACAGTTCATACAGATCGCGTGCCAGACCGTTTCGGGCCATGAGGAGACAAAAAAGGTGGCGCGCTGGCCACCCCCTGAATGCAATAATGTCTGTGCGTGCAAAATGCCGGTGTCAGCGCAATCCTGCGATGAATTCTGCAACAGCACTGATTTCCCTGTCGGACAGCTTGATCGCGACGCCGCGCATCATGCGGTTCGGGTCGTTGGCGCGTTCACCGCTGCGGAAAGCCTTGAGCTGCGCCGCAGTATACTCGGCGTGCTGGCCGGCGAGTCGCGGGAACTGCGCCGGCATGCCGGCGCCGTTGGGCGAATGGCAGGACGCGCAGGCGGCAACGTTCTTGCCCAGAATGCCGCCACGATAAATGGCCTGACCCAGTTTGACGAGCTCGGGGTCGCGCGCCGCTCGCGGCTTGGGTTTCTGGCCGGCAAAATATACGGCGAGACCGCTCATATCGTCGGCGGAAATATTGGCAACCATGCCCGCCATTACGGCGTTCCCCCGCTGCGCCGGCTTGCCGTCCTGCGGTTTAAAGTTCTTCAGCTGCTTCAAGGTATATTCGGGATGTTGTCCGGCCAGGCTGGGATTGGCTGGAATGGCGCTATTGCCATCATCACCATGGCAAGCTGCGCAGACTTGGCTCACCACTTGCTGAGCCTTGGCGGAATCCCCTTTGCCGACGCCTTGGGCGTGGGTTAGGGATGATATCAACGCGCCAGCAACCGCCGCCATAATCAGGCGATAATTCATGCTTGCTCCTTGCACCTTCGGGTATTCGGAAAAGGCCGTATTGTATAGTACCCACTTGCGCCCATACCAGTTTCGCAAGGAAAACAAGCACTCATGTCCCTATTTGCCCACGCGGCGTATTCCGCATCTGCATACGATCCCAAGGAATTGCTGCCCGACACGGGTGCCGAAGTCGCGTTTGCCGGCCGCTCGAATTCCGGCAAATCCAGCGCCATCAATGCGCTCACCAACCGCAAACGCTTGGCATTTGTCAGCAAAACGCCAGGCCGGACCCAAACCATTAATTTTTTCAGCCTGGGCAATCAGCGCCATCTGGTCGATCTGCCTGGCTATGGCTACGCCGCTGTCCCCATGAAGGAAAAACGCCATTGGGGAGAGTTAATAAGCGCTTACCTACAAACGCGGACTGCATTGCGTGGGTTGGTGCTGATCATGGACGCGCGTCACCCGTTTACTGATCTTGACCGCCAGTTGCTGCGCTGGATCGCGCCGGCCGGTATACCTGCGCATGTGCTGCTGACCAAGGCCGACAAGCTCACCCGGCGAGAAGCCAGTGCAACGCTGCTTGCCGCGGAAGAGGAGGCGAAGATTTATCTGAACTGCGGCGTGCAGCTTTTTTCCAGCACTGCCGGAACCGGCCTCAGCCTCGCGCAAAAAACCATTGCGGCCTGGCTGAAATGAAAATAAAAAGCCCCCGGTTAAAGGGGAGTAAAACCGGGGGCAAAAGCCTTAATAAGGATTAAGGCGCCCGCTCAGGGAGGTGAAGCGGGAGACGACAAACATCGTCTACACTTAGGACGAATATAATTGCAAATAGTTCCCAGCCCCCTGCTGCAGGAAAAATTGTTTCTAATTTCAAAACATTACAAACCTCAGGCCTCATATGCCCATGCCAGGACGATTCCCCCAAGTACGTATGCGGCGCATGCGGCGCGACGATTTTTCGCGCCGGCTGATGCGCGAAAGCCGGCTCACGACTGATGACCTGATTTACCCGGTTTTCGTGATTGACGGCAAAAATCGCACCGAGGCGGTGAACTCCATGCCCGGCGTCAAGCGCTACACCATCGACAGGCTGTTAGCGCACGCCGAACAATGTTTGAAACTGGACATTCCGGCAATTGCGATTTTCCCGGCGATCGAACGCAGCCTCAAAACCGCCGACGGCCGCGAGGCGGCGAATCCCAGGGGACTGGTGCCGCGCACGGTGGCTGCTTTGAAGAAACGCTTACCTGAATTAGGCGTCATCACCGATATCGCACTCGATCCCTACACCACGCATGGGCAGGATGGCGTTGTCGACCGCACCGGCTATGTGCTGAACGACGAGACCATTGCGGCACTGGAAAAACAAGCGCTGGTCTGCGCCGCAGCGGGTGTCGATATCGTCGCGCCCTCGGACATGATGGACGGCCGCATTGGGGCTATCCGTACCGCGCTCGACGGAAAAAACTTCATTCATACCCGCATTCTCGCCTATTCGGCAAAATACGCCTCCGGTTTTTACGGCCCATTCCGTGATGCGGTCGGCTCCTCCAGGCAGCTTGGCCGCGGTAGCAAATCCAACTATCAAATGGATCCGGCGAACAGCGATGAGGCCCTATGGGAAGCCGGACTTGATCTCAAGGAAGGCGCCGACATGGTGATGGTGAAACCGGGGCTGCCTTATCTCGACATCATTCGCCGCATCAAAGACGAATTCAGGGCGCCGACCTATGTGTATCAAGTAAGCGGCGAGTACGCGATGCTGAGGGCCGCGATACAGAACGGCTGGCTGGAAGAAGAACGCTGCATCATGGAGACGTTGCTCGCGTTCAAGCGGGCTGGGGCCGACGGCATTCTAACTTATTTCGCGCTGGATGCCGCGCGCTGGCTCAAGCAGCACGGCTGAACTGCGTTAAATCCGCAGATCCGCTGCACAGCGCCGGTTTTGGTGTCGGCGTCGGGCGTTTTTCAGGTTTCCGCGAGCAGCATTTCCACCACTCGCAACCTGGCGCGATCTATCGCCCTGCCTTCGAGGCGGGTCCTGAGCGGCGCACGCAAATCCCGCGGAGCCAGCACCGTGAACTGCACTTCGGTGCCGTCGTCATCCACCGTGAATACCGGGAAGGTGTGTAACTCCTCGCCCGAATATAGCCGGCTTTGCGTAACCTTGTACGAGATCCCGCAATCGATAAAATAAAGCTCAACCGCTTTCACATTATCGGTATAGAGCTGCAGGTTGATGTCGGCATACTTGCCCGCATTACCGTTGAGCACGGAACCCGTTAGATGCGGATCGAACCGGGCAAGCTCGCGCATCGTGTCGATGGCTTTTTCCCGCAGCGCACGCAGCCGATCACGGTGTTCGTCCTGCTGGTATAGCTGCTGGTGGACGCGCAGAGCAGAGTCGATCTCGTCATTGGTCGGCAGCTGCCGGGAATCCGGCGCGCCCGCCTGCCGCGCTGCTTTGCGCTTGGCTAAAGCGTAGTCTTCAATGCCGTCCTCAGCCATGAGGCGTGCCGCAAGATACGCGATACGGCTGCGTGTGTCGTTACGGCCATGATCTTTGGCCATGGAGCTTCCTGCTAGAAAAGCTGGTTTCTGACCTCTTCCGATGGCTTGTCCCTGGCTAAATCACCGGCTACGGTCTCTTCCGGGGGCGGGAACTCATGATAAAAGAAATCCGTGACGCCGCCCTGCCCGTCGCCGGCGCGCAAGCCGGTAGCGGGGTCGATGCGCACTGCAATCACACCGCTGGGCGGAGTGAAAGACTGTTCTGGCGTTCCCTTGAGCACTGCGCCCATATAGCCCATCCAGATGGGCAGTGCCGCATTACCGCCGGTTTCATTGCGCCCCAGGGTCTTGGGTGTATCGAAACCCATCCACGCCACCGCCACCAGGTTGGGATTGAACCCGCAGAACCACGCGTCGATGAATTCATTGGTGGTGCCCGTCTTGCCCGCGAGATCATTTCGGCCGAGTTTCATGGCGCGCGCCGCGGTCCCGGACCTGACCACATCACGCATGATGCTGCTCATGATGAAAGCGTTTCGCGCATCAATGACGCGTTCAGCATCGCCGTCCATGCGCTGCGGTTTGGACTGCATGAGCACATTGCCGCGCGCGTCCTCGATCCGCTCAATGAAATAGGGCACAACACGGTAGCCCCCGTTGGCAAAAACCGAATAAGCGGAGACCATTTGCATGGGGGTTACGTTACCGGCACCCAGGGCCATCGTGAGGTACGGCGGGTGCAGCTTGGGATCAAAGCCGAAGCGCGTAATGTAATCCTGCGCATACTGCGGCCCGATTGCCTGCAGTATGCGCACCGAAGCCAGATTTTTCGATTTCGCCAGCGCAGTTCGCAACCGGATAGGACCGTCGAATTTGCCATCGTAATTTTTGGGCTCCCAGGGTTCCGATCCGGTCTGCGCAGCGGTAAACGTCAGCGGCGCATCGTTTATGATAGTTGCTGCGGTGAACCCTTTTTCGAGGGCTGCGGAGTATATGAAAGGCTTGAAGCTTGATCCAGGCTGACGCAATGCTTGCGTCGCATGGTTGTACTGGTTGCGATTAAAATCGAAGCCGCCAACCAGGGAACGAATCGCGCCGTCACGCGGGTCAACGGCAACCAACGCCGACTCCACTGTCGGCAACTGGGTAATCTGCCAGCGGCCCTTTTCATCTTTTTGCACCCGAATAATGGCGCCGCGGCGGATGCGTTGGCCAGGACTTGTCTTGTCGCTCAACATTCGACTGGCAAATTTGAGACCATCTTCGGCGATATCCAGCGTCTCGCCGCCCCTGAGATAGGCTTTTACCGCCTTGGGTCCGGCCGCAACCACCACCGCCGCGTAAATATCATCGCTATCGGGAGTGTCCTGCAGCGCGTCCTCAAGTATTTCATCCGTGAGTTGCGCGGGCAAATCGGCAAAACCCTCTGGACCACGGTAGCCGTGGCGCCGATCATAGTCCTGCACTCCGCGCCGCAGCGCTGCATATGCCGCTCCCTGATGCTGGGTCCACAGCGTTGTGTAAACACGAATGCCTTTGGCATAAGCGTCATCCTTGTAGCGCTCATATACAAACTGCCGCGCCATTTCCGCAAAATATTCGGCGTGCACCGTGAACTCGTTGGCGTCTTTTTTCAGCGCCAGCGGCTGTTTTTCGGCTTGGGCAAGCTGGGTGTCGCTGATCATGTCCAAATCCCGCATACGCCGCAGAATGTATTGCTGTCGCTGCTGGGCACGGACTGGATTAACGATAGGGTTAAACCGCGAAGGGGCCTTGGGCAGCCCTGCTAGCATTGCATATTCGGAGATCGTGAGCCGCTCTAACGGCTTGCCGAAATAAATCTGGGCGGCAGCGGCAAACCCGTATGCGCGCTGGCCAAGGTAGATTTGATTGACATAAAGTTGCAGAATCTGATCTTTGCTGAGATTTGCTTCGATTTTAAATGCCAGCAACATCTCATTAAACTTGCGGGTGAGTGTTTTTTCCTTTGATAAGAAAAAGTTACGCGCAACCTGCATAGTGATGGTGGACGCCCCCTGACGCACGCCCCCGGAGGCAAAATTGGACAACGCAGCCCGAGCAACACCTATGTAATCAACACCGCTATGCTGATAAAACCGTTCATCCTCGGCGGCGAGGATTGCTGCTATCATGGGCTTGGGGACATTTTCGATGGCGATCACTGCACGACGTTCTTCACCGAATTCACCGATCAGCTTGGCATCCGCGCTGTAGATTCGCAGAGGAATTTTGGGTTGATAGTCGGTAAGCACATCCAAGGACGGCAAGGCCGGATAGACCAGCACCACCGCAAACGCCAGCAGGATGAACAGCGCGGTGATGCAAAAAAACAACAATATCAGCGGAAACGCCAACCAACGGAAGGACATAGGAATTTAGCGGCGTTTATTTGGAATGAAAGATCTTTATAAACAGCATGTTACATAATATTGCTGCGGACGTGAAACACGGCACGGTATTACTCGCCACGAAAGTGCATTCTGCATCCACCAACTGCTTATTATAAAAACTATTCAACACAAAAGGAACGGAATTAAACCGCTTTACAGCCCGTATAGTTGTTGCTAGCATTTAAAGTAAATTATTGGCAACCGGCCCTACAAACCTATGCTCAAAGGAAAATTCAGCTTCAACATGGACGCCGTCGAAGGCCTGTTCAGGCCCAAGGCGCCGCCATTGGTTGGTGCCGACATAAGTTCTTCCTCCATCAAGATGGTTGAGCTCGCCGAAGCGAACAAGGGCGTGTACCGCGTGGAGCGTTACGCGATCGAGCCTTTGCCGCGGGATTCCGTGGTAGACGGCAACATTAATAATCTTGATGCCGTGAGCGAGGCGCTTGAGCGTTGCCACAAACGGCTGGGCAGCAACATCAAAAACCTCGCCATGGCATTACCCAGCGCCGCGGTAATCAGCAAGAAAATCCTGGTGCCGGCCGGGCAACGCGAGGAAGACCTCGAACTGCAGGTCGAGACCGAGGCCAATCAATATATCCCGTTTTCGCTCGACGAGGTCAATCTCGATTTTCAAGTTATAGGCCCGGCTCCGAACAGTGCCGAAGATGTGGAAGTCATGATCGCCGCCTCGCGCAAGGACAAAATTGAAGACCGCGTTGCCGCCGCCGAAGCCGCCGGCCTTAAAGCAGTGGTGATGGATGTTGACATCTTTGCCAGCCAGACTGCCTTCGAACTCATCTCGTCCCAGTTTCCCGACAATGGTAAAGACCTGAACATCGCGATTGTCGATGCCGGCGCAACGATGATGGACGTCAATGTGCTGCGCAACGGCCAATCCGTTTATATGCGCCAACAGCCGTTCGGCGGCAACCAGCTCACCGCAGAAATACAAAGCAAGTTCGGACTGTCGGCGGAAGAGGCCGAGGCTGCCAAACGCGCCGGCGGACTGCCTGAAAATTACGAAACTGAAGTTCAGCAGCCGTTCATGGATATGTTTGGACTGGAAGTAGCCCGGGCACTGCAGTTTTTCTTCACTTCAACACAATACAATCAGGTCCACCATATCGTGTTGTCGGGGGGCTGTGCCGCGATCCCCGGAATCGACGAGGTTGTTGCCAAGCGCACCCAGGTCAACTCAACGATCGCAAATCCATTTGCAAACATGGCGCTATCCTCCAAAGTACGCCCCAAAAACCTGACGCAGGACGCACCTTCGCTGATGGTTGCTTGTGGTTTGGCCATGCGGAGATTTGACCCATCATGATTCGCGTTAATCTGCTGCCGCATCGCGAGATGCGGCGCAAACAGCAACAGCAGCATTACTTCATCATGCTTGGTGGTGTTGTTGCTATTGGCGTCGCGATTTGGTTCCTTGCGCATACGTATCTTGCCAACCGGCTTGACGGGCAAAATGCCCGCAATGCCTATCTGCAGTCGGAAATCGCCAAACTCGACAAGCAGATTGAAGAAATCAAGCGCCTGCAGGAACAGATCGCATCGCTGCTTGCGCGCAAACAGGTGGTCGAAACCCTGCAGGGAAATCGCGCGGAAGTCGTGCACCTGCTGGATCAACTGGTGCGGCAACTTCCCGACGGCATGTATCTCAAAAGCATCAAGCAGGTAGGGAGCAGGGTTACCATTAATGGGTACACGCAGTCCCAGGCGCGGGTATCAACGTTGATGCGCAGCCTGGAATCGTCTCAATACCTCGCGAATCCGGCCTTGATTGAAATCAAGGCAGTGTCCCAAGGTGCTTCGCGCATCAATGAATTCATATTGAATGTCAGTATCGCACGCGCAAAAACAGACGAACCCCGCAAGAACCCGGTGCGGGCACCGGCGAAAGGGTAGCAATGACGCTCGACGATCTCCGGCGACTGGACCCCAAAAAAATCGGCTCGTGGCCGATAGCGCCTAAACTTGGCACGTTGTTGATCGCGCTGCTATTGATCACGGGTGCCAGCTACTGGTTTGACTGGCAAAACCAAATCGAGCAGATCAAAACCGAAAAAACCAAGGAAGATCAGCTGCGCAATACGTTTATCGACAAGAAAAAGCAGGCGATCAATCTTGACGCTTATCTCCAGCAAAAAGCCGATATAGAAAAGCAATTCGGTGCACTGCTTAAGCAGTTGCCGGGCAAATCGGAGATGGATGCGCTGTTGACCGACATCAATCAAGCGGGCTTGGGTCGCGGATTGCAATTCGAGTTGTTCAAGCCGGCTGCGGGTGAATCGGTCAAGGATTTCTATGCCGAGCTGCCGATCACGATAAAAATCACCGGCAATTATCACGATATCGGCGCATTTGCGAGCGATATCGGAAAGCTGTCGCGTATCGTAACGCTCAACGATATCGGACTGCAGAGCAGCAAAGGCGGCACGCTCACCATGGATGCAACTGCCAAAACCTTTCGCTATCTCGACGAAACGGAACTTTCTCAACAGAGGAAAGCGGCGGCCAAAGACAAAAAAGGCGGCGCTAAGAAATGATGCGCAGAACGCTTCTTACGCTGCTCGGATGCCTGGCTTTGACGGCCTGCGGCGGCGAATCACACTCCGACCTGAGGCAATTCGTCAAAGATTCCGAAAAGCTGCCGCGCGGCAATATCCCTGCTTTGCCGGAAGCGAAACCTTACGAACCGTTTTCCTACAATGCGTTCGATCTAACCGACCCGTTCAAACCGCGCAAGATAGAACCGCCGAAGACCGCGGGTACCGGGGGAATTCAACCGGATTTCAACCGCCGCCGCGAGCCGCTCGAAGCCTACCCCCTGGAAAACCTGAAAATGGTCGGCACTCTGCAACAAAAAAAGGACATATACGCCTTGGTTAAAACACCTGACAACAATCTATTCCGGGTGAAACCCGGCAACTACCTGGGGCAGAATTTCGGGCGCATTACCGGCATTTCGGAATCTGATATCAAGCTCAAGGAAATCGTTCAGGACAGTGGCGGCGGCTGGGAAGAAAAAGATCAGGCGCTGCTGTTGCAGGATGAACAGGAGGCCAAGAAATGAAACATTCCGCCAATCTGATTGCCTGCGTGTTACGCGCGGCAGTGGCATTTGTTTTCACCCTGAGCTGCATTGCCGCGTCAGCGCAATCAGACAACAGCATTGAGTCCGTCAATGTTTCGTCTCAGCAAGGCGGCAAGATTATTGTCAAGGTAACGCTGAAAAACGCCCCCGCGAATCCGCCTGCCGGTTTCACCATCAACAATCCGCCGCGCATTGCATTTGATTTCCAGAACACCACCAGCGCGCTTGGTCGCAATGTACAGGACATCGGCGAGGGCGATCTGCGTCGCATCAACGTCGTGCAGGCCGGCAATCGTACCCGCATGGTGCTGGAACTGGCCAAGAACGTGAGCTACGACACCCAGATTGACGGTAAAGCGCTGCTGATTACCCTGCAAGGCATGGCCTCCGCCTCGACCGGCACCACCGGCATTACCCAGCGTTTTGCGGAAGCTCGTCCTGGAGATCAGAAGCACAGCTTGCGCGATATCGACTTCCGGCGCGGCAGCAATGGCGAGGGCCGCGTCGTAGTCGACCTCTCTGATAATCAGGTCGGAATCGATGTGCGGCAGCAGGGCCGCCAGATTCTGGTTGATTTCATCAATACCGCGCTGCCCAAAAATCTTGAGCGCCGGCTTGATGTGGTGGACTTCGGCACTCCGGTACAGAGGATTGATGCGCTTGCGCAAGGCGGTAACACACGACTGATCATTGAACCGAGGGGCAACTGGGAACACTCGGCATACCAGACCGACAACCGCTTCATCCTTGAAGTCAAGCAGATTGTCGAAGATCCCAACAAGCTGGTTCAGGGCAGCCGCCCCGGCTTTACTGGGGACAGGTTGTCACTCAACTTCCAGAACATTGAAGTGCGGACAGCATTGCAAGTTATTGCCGATTTTAGAGAACTCAATATCATCACAAGCGATAGCGTAACCGGTAGTCTTACACTCCGGCTCAAGGATGTGCCGTGGGACCAAGCCTTAGACATCATCCTGCAGAGCAAGGGTCTGGACATGCGCAAGAACGGCAACGTGTTATGGATTGCGCCGCGCGATGAACTAGCATTGAAAGAAAAACAGGCTTTGGAAGCCCAGCAACAAATCTCCGAGCTCGAGCCGACGCGAACCGAAACCTTCCAGCTCAATTATACGAAGGCCGAGGCGTTCTCCAAAATTCTTACCAGCGACAAGCAGCGCATTCTGTCCAAGCGGGGCAGCG
>CAKKQX010000084.1:1450-10345 GCA_919902235.1 Burkholderiales bacterium | reverse complement strand
GAACTACAACGCACTGACAACTTTTCGCATGCGCTAAATCCAGGATTAATGGCGAGAGCGCTCGACAAAAGAATTCCCCTCTCCCCCGGCAACGGGGGAGAGGGCCAGGGAGAGGGGGCCGGGCAACATTTGTTTGGTGCCTCCGGTCGCCAGCAACGCCAAGATAAACAAAGGCAATCGAGCGGAAATGGTCAAAGACAAAAAACAGGTCACCGTAGGCAAAATCGCCGACTTTCCGGCCGGCAAGTTCACCATCGTGCAGGTTGAAGGCCGCGAGATCGGCATCACCCAACTCAAGAACGGCGAATTCCGCGCCGTGCGCAATCTCTGCCCGCACAAGGGCGCGCCGGTGTGCAAGGGCTTCATCTCCGGCACCATGCTGCCGGGCAACGTGGGGGAACTCGTCTACGGCCGCGACGGCGAAATCCTGGTCTGCCCCTGGCACGGCTACGAGTTCGATCTTAATACCGGTGAACAGGTCTACCAGGGCGAGAACAACAAGCTGCTGATGTATCCCGCCACCGTGAAGGACGGCGAGGTCGTTGTCACGCTCTAAGATTGGCCGGGCGGCGTCAGCCACTTACCGCGCGCGCTAAGTGCGCTTATCGTTCATCGCGTATGGTTTGCACGACCACTTCCGCGAATGCCGTTGTGCTCAGCGTGCCGCCCAAGTCGCAGGTGCGGGTTTCCTGCGTGCCCAGGTTGTGGTCCACAGCGTGGGTAAGGCGGGCAGCGGCTTGCAACCAGCGGTCTTCGCCACGAGTGGCGCCGAGGTGTTCGAACAGCATGGCGGCAGACAACATGAGGGAGGACGGATTGGCGATGTCCCGGCCCGCTATATCGGGCGCCGAACCGTGGCCGGCGTTTGCGACTGAGCAGTGGTCGCCTTGATTGAGGGAAGCTGCGAGCCCGAGACCACCGGCAAGTTCGGAGGCCTCATCCGAGAGTATGTCCCCAAACATATTGGGGATGAGTATGACGTCGAAGCGCTGCGGGGTGCGAATCAGGAGGGCGGCCACGGCGTCGACCAGAAGATCCTCAATCTCCAGTTGCGGAAATTCGCGCGCCATTTTCCTTGCCTCGTCGACAAACATCCCGTTGTACATTTTCAATACCGGATTCTTGTGCACGATAGTGATTTTTTTCCTCGGGCGGCGACTGGCGATTTCGCATGCGACGCGCGCGACACGCCGTGACCCGGAAGCGGTGATCTTCCCGACGGCAAGCACCACGTCCGGCGTAGGCATGAATTCGCCGACGCCCATGTGCATGTTGCGGTCGACGTAGAAATCCTCGAGATTTTCCCGGACCATGACGAGATCGAGCCCCTGCACCGTGGAGGGTAATCCCGGGCGCACGTAGCTCGGCCGCACATTGGCGTAGAGATCGAGATGCTTGCGAAAGGTGGCGGGTACATGAACGCCGCCGCGCGCCGGTTCTGGATAATCCTTGATGGACATAGGGCCGAGGATGACGCCATCCGCCTGTCGCGCGCGTTCAATATCTTCATCGCGCAGCGTGCTGCCGTGCTGCCGCAGGCTCTCCAGGCCGCAGTTTGCAAACTCGAGTTCGAGATCAAGTTTGTATTTCGCGTCGAGCGCTTTGACCGCGGTGACGGTAGCCCGCGTAATCTCGGGGCCGATACCGTCACCGGGGACGACGAGGATCTTCAATGACTTTTCTCCTTGAATCGAAAATCTGGCGCGGCCTCGCGTTGTCCCTCGCCGGATATGCCGTTGCTGCGTGAGGCGCATTTGGATCGATACGGCATGTCACGCGGTGTTTGCGGGAAAGACGACAAGACACACAATTTGTGCAAGGACTCCAGGGCGACTCGCGGCATTTCACTCGCGACCAGCGGCGAGTGCGCCATGGCAATCGTGCCTTGCCGGCGTCCGGTGGGGTCCACTTTATGAAAGTGCCTGTTTATTTTGATGAATGACATATTATCATACGCAAAGTGGTATCTTTAGCCGGCATTGGCTGCAGCCCGCTACTGACTGGCAAAAAATTTTCAGCCTGAAGGTGCTCCCGCGCGCGATTGCGCACGACGACCCCGAATATCGATTAGGAGGAGATGATATTGAAGACGAGCGCTCTGCTTAGTATTGCCGCATTTGCTTCTGCTTTTGCAGTCATGTCCCAGGCCATTGCGCAAAGCGGTTACCCGAACCGGCCGATCCGCCTGATCGTGCCAGCGGCGCCCGGGGGCGGCACCGATTTTACCGCCCGCACCATCGGGCAGCATTTATCCGAGTCTATCGGGCAGACGGTGATTGTCGATAACCGCCCGGGCGCTGCCGGCAATATCGGGGTTGAGATTGCCGCCAAGGCGAATCCCGACGGTTACACGCTGGTAATGCCGATCACTTCATTCCCCATCAACCCCAGCCTTTATTCCAACTTGTCGTTTGACACGGTAAAGGATTTCTCGCCCATCGTTCTCGCGTCCTCGGCGCCGCTATTGATCGTGGTCAATCCGTCCGTTCAGGCCAAATCGGTGAGCGAGCTCATTGCGTTGGCGAAAGCGAAGCCCGGGCAGCTCAACTACGCCAACTCGGGGAACGGGACGACCGCGCATCTTGCGGGCGAACTCCTGAAAAAAATGGCCGGCGTGAGCATCGTCAGCGTGCCGTACAAGGGCGGCGGCCCCGCCGTGCTCGACCTTATCGCCGGACGCGTCCAGATCTATTTCTCGACCATTCCCGCCGCGATCAACCAGGTCAAGGCGGGAAAGCTGCGGGCCCTCGCGGTATCGACGACTGACCGGGTAGGATTGATCCAGGATATCCCGACCGTCGCCGAATCAGGATTGCCGGGTTTCGAGGTGGTGGGCTGGTTTGGCATCTTCGCGCCGGCGGGCACGCCCAAGCCGGTGATCGCGCGGCTCAACAGGGATATCAATACTGCACTGCGCGCGCCGGATACACAGCAGCGCTTCGCCGCCCATGGCCTGATTCCCGGTGGCGGCGCGCCGGAGGAACTGGGAAAGTTCCTGCGCTCGGAGATGACGAAGTGGGGAAAACTGATCAGGGAAGTGGGGATCGCAAGCAACTGAACGGGGGCTATGATGAATGCACCGGAAATCAAAACTCCGCCGCCTGACGGCGAGGCCGCACAGTTGACCGGGACCGTTGCCGCCAGGCTTGCCGGGTATGTTTCGGGCTACCACTATGATGCCATTCCGGAAGCGACGCGCGAGCGCGCGAAGTATCTGATTCTCGATGCGGTCGGCATAGCGCTGGCGTCGACGCAATACGATTTTGCGCATCGTATATTGAGCGGACTTGGTGCCCTGGCTGGCGCCGGAAACGTGAGCTTGATCGGCATGCCGATGAAGCTGCCGTTGCGCGACGCCGTTCTCTTCAACGGTGCGCTCATTCACGGCCTTGATTACGACGACACGCATATCCGGGCTGTCGTTCATCCGACCTCGAGCGCGTTTTCGTGCGCGCTTGGCGTAGGGGAGGCGCTGGACGTGGCGGGACGGGATCTCCTCGCGGCTTATGTGCTGGGTGTCGAGAGCGTGACCCGGATTTCCGATGCCGCCGAGGGACATTTCCACGACTTCGGCTTTCATCCGACGGGCATTGCTGCGCATTTCTCGTGCGCGCTGCAGGCCGGCTGGCTCTACCGCCTGACACCGCGACAGCTGGTCATGGCGCAAGGGCTGGTCGTCAGCACTGCAGCAGGAAGCCAGGAGTTTCTCGAAGAGGGTGCATGGAACAAGCGTCTGCACCCGGGTTGGGCGGGCGTAGCGGGAATCACGGCTGCCCATCTTGCCCGCGCCGGCTTCAAGGGGCCCACCAAACCGTACGAGGGCCGCTTCGGTTTGTTCAAGAGCCATCTTGGCAAACTGGAGGAGGGCGTGCGCTACGAGCGCATCACCGAAACTCTGGGCAAAGTCTGGGAAGTACATGGCGTCGCGATCAAGCCGTATCCGATCTGCCACCTGATCCATGCCTGCGCCGACTCGGCATTGGTTCTGCTCGAGCAGCACGGCATTGCATACCGGGACATCGAAAAAATTACCGCTCTGCTGCCGCAGCCGACGCTGCATATCGTCGCCGAGCCGGTAGCGAACAAAACACGGCCTGCGAATGAGTACGACGCCAAGTTCAGTGCGCAGTTCGTGGTCGCGACCTGCCTCATCAGGCGGCGATTCGGGCTTGCGGAGTTGATGGAAGACGCGCTTCACGACCCTGAAATCCTCAACCTCGCCGCAAAAGTCGAGTGCGTGGCCGATCCCGATTCGCGCTACCCGGAATTTTTCTCCGGGGGGCTGGTGATTCACATGCGGGACGGCAGAGCGCTCCGGCACCACGAGTCAGTGAACCGGGGTGCGGGCGAGCGCGCGCTGAGCGCGTCCGAGATCGAGCAGAAGTTTTTCGACAATGCGCTGCTGGCAGTGAACAAGACCAGGGCGCAAGCGATCTGCGAAGGGGTGCTTGAGCTTGAGTGCCGCTCCGCGCGTGAACTCGCGAAGCTGCTGTCGGCCTAGTTCTTCGGACGGGAAGCCGGTCCGCTGGCGAAAGTCTGCTCGAGCGCGCGTGTTTCGGCCAGGCCGACGACCTCGTTCAGTTCCTCGAAAGAGACCGCATAGTCGCGATGCTCGACGATAGTCCCCGTGCGTAGTTGCTCGGACAGGGCTCGCAACCCGTTTTTCATGCCTTGCACGGCGCATGCCGTGAGCAGCCTCGGGTAGATAACGGCGCCGACTCCGAGTTCCTGCAGGCGGGCCGCCGTGATCAGCGGCGTGGTGCTGCGGCTGCGAATGCCGAACCCCATGTTCACACAGAGCGGTCTGGGCACATTGCGCGCGACAGCGGCGATGTCGTCCTCTGACAGCAGGGCATCCGCAAACAGCAGGTCGGCACCGGCATCGGCATACAGCGTGAGGCGACGGATGGCTTCGTCGAGCCCGTGCGTGCCGAAAGCATCGGTGCGGGCCTTGATGATGAAATCCGGATCGCGTCGCGCTGCAACCGCGGCGCGCAGTTTCTCCGCCATTTCCCCGGCGGACACGACCGATTTGCCGCTCATGTGGCCGCAGCGTTTGGGCCATGTCTGATCCTCCAGCATGATGCCCGCGATGCCGGCCTGTTCGAATTCGCGCACGACGTGAAACACGTTGACGGCATTGCCATAGCCGGTATCCGCGTCGGCGAGCAACGGTATGCTGCAGCAGGCGGCGAGATGCCGGCAGGCGTTCAGGTTCGTCTCCTGCCCCATGAGCCCGACGTCCGGTTGACCCAGGATCGCCTCGCTCAGCCCGGCGCCGGTGATGAATCCTGCCTGGTATCCGGCCTGCTGCACCAGACGCGCGCTGTATCCGTCGAAGATGCCCGGCATGACCAGAATGTCGGGCGATTCGATAAGCGTGCGCAATCGCCGTGTGTGCTGGGGCATCGTTGGTTCTCGTGAGGGTGCGTTGGGTTGGGGAGCGGCAGCAGCGGCGCGCTGAAGCCACTCGTGCTTGTATGGCGTCAAATGTTATGCTGTCCATTGTAATGGCACACTGCGCGAATTCCAACAACCCTGATCGGCAGGGCCCGGGAAAGCGGTACGGGAACCGGGGCGTCACGCCACGGTTCTTGTCAGGCGATTTTGATTGTTCTGCGAGCGCCGTCGCGGGCGAGTGAATGTGAAGGGTAGGGAACATGGAGACACCACGGCACCATGACGATCGCTGAAATCTTACAGTACGCTCAAACGTGGGGTAGCGTATTTGGTTTGGGTTTCGACATCGTGGGGGCGGTTCTGGTGTACCTGGGCGTTCGCACCACTTTGCGGCAGGCGTTTCTTCTCGAGCGCCGCGTGGTCGAAGAAACCGTCGACGATATTGGCGCACCCGAACTGATCGCGAAGAATGAGGCGTTCAATCGTGATCGCGCGCGTGAACGGGCACGTGCCAGCCAATCCGCGTGGTGGGGGCTCGTTTTCTTCGTTCTTGGATTCGCGCTGCAGGCCGTTTCAGCCTGGCCGAACCCATGATGCACTCTAACAGCCTGGTCGAAAGCGACGCGAGGCAAGAGCGGTTGCGCGCGCTTCGCCACGGACGCTGGCTGGCATGCGCGAGTCCGGAGACTGGCTGAGAGGGACACATGACTGATTTAAAAGCGAGCTTTACCGGTTCCATTCCTGAGTATTACGACACCTGCCTGGGGCCTGCCTGGTTCGACGCCTATGCGGCAGATCTCGCACAACGGCTTCCGGCCAGGCCGCCGGGCGACGTTCTGGAGATCGCTTGCGGTACCGGCCAGGCAACCCGGCGGATACGCGAGCGCCTCGACCCGGATGTCCGGCTGGTTGCCACCGACCTTAACAAGGCGATGCTGGACTACGCGCGCAGCAGGCTGGGCGACCGCAAAGACATAGAATGGCGCGAGGCGGACGCGGTAAATTTGCCTTTCGGCGACGGCGAGTTCGGCGCCGTGGTGTGCGCGTTCGGCGTCATGTTCGTGCCGGATAAAATGGCGATGTTTCGGGAAGTTCGCCGCGTGCTCAGGGAAGGCGGGGTTTTTCTGTTCAATGTCTGGGACCGCATCGAAGAAAACCCATGTCCCGCGGTAAACGCAGCGGTCGTCGAAGGACTTTTTCCCGGGGACCAGGAGATGCGGTTCAGGATTCCCTACGAGATGCACGATCCGGCGTTGCTGCGGCAGTTCCTCGCCGGGGCGCGATTTCAGGACGCGCGGATCGAAAAGAAGCGGGTCCAGATCGATGGCGTCAGCGCGCGCACCGTGGCAACCGGCCTGATTCTGGGCACCCCCCGTTCACTTATGATTGAGAAGCGCGGTGTCCCGCTCGATGGGGTGGTGGACAAGGTGACCGCTGCGTTGTCAAAAATCGGCGGCGCCGACCCGTTCCGCGCGTCGGCACAGGCTGTGGTAGTCGAGGCGCGCGCAATTGCCTGATCCAAGCCATACTGTCCAGGCCTAATTGAAGCAGGAGACTGTCATGTCAAGAAGCAAGATCTTATTGTCGAAAAGTTTGTCGTTGGCTGTTGCGCTACTGCTGGGGTCAGCAGTCCCGCCGGCTTGGAGCGCGGAAAAAATCGTCCTTGATGGTTCAAGCGGAATGCTCTCGCTGGTTCAGGTCCTTGCTACTGCCTATCACCAGAAGTCTTCCGATCCCCAGGTAGAGATCGGAAAGGGACTCGGGACCGGAGCACGACTTCGAGCCCTGGCGGAAGACAAAATTCAGATTGCCTTGGCCAGCCACGGTATTAATGCGGAAGCTATCCAGAAGGGGAACCTGAAAGTCTTCGAGGTCGCAAAGGGGGCAATCGTCTTTGCAGTCAATGCCAGTGTCCCGCTCACCGGCATTACCGAGGCGCAGGCGTGCGACATCTATAGCGGCAAGATCCGGAACTGGCAATCCCTGGGGGGGCCGAACAGCGCGATTATCGTGCTCACCCGGCCGCCTACGGAGGTGGACCCCGAGGTGATTCGGGCCAAGATCGGTTGCTTCAAGGAACTAAAAGAAGTGGAGACGGCAAAGGTGATGGCGCGGGGTGGAGACATGGCCAAAGGACTTATAGACACCCCTCACGCGA
Organism: Burkholderiales bacterium; assembly: GCA_919902235.1. Lineage (GTDB taxonomy): Bacteria > Pseudomonadota > Gammaproteobacteria > Burkholderiales > SG8-41 > CAKKQX01. The sequence goes on along the minus strand of CAKKQX010000084.1, from coordinate 2,787 downwards.
TCGGCATGACGAGTATGACCGTGGTGGAGCAAAGCGGGGGAAAGGTGAAAGCGCTGACCATGAATGGTGTCGCTCCCACACCGGAGAATGTCAAGAGCGGCCGTTATTTTCTGAGCCGTGATTTTCTCTTCGTCACCAAGGGTGAACCAACGCCCCCGATCAAGAAATTTCTCGACTTCGTTCTAAGCCCCGGTGGCGACAGCGTAATCCTGGCTAACGGTGCAGTGCCGCTGCGATAACAAACGGATCGCTTTCCCGCGCCGATTGGGTTAACAATACGCTGCAGCCCACGCGCTAAAGCGCGCTCCTCCTGACTATATTATAACATATTGATTTTAAACATTAAAATATCTGTCTGGGAAGGCATAAACAGCCCGTCCCGTGATGACAGAATTGCCGATTACACACCTTCACTCACCGCTCGATATGAAAAACACCACGCATAAACCACTCATTTGCATCGTCGGCACCGGCGGCACCATCGCTTCCAAATATGATGCGAAAATCGGCGGGCATGTCTCGGCCGCCAGCGCGCAGGATCTGGTCGGTGCGGTGCCTGAACTCGTCAATATCGCCGAACTGCGCGTAGTCGAACACTCCAACATCAACAGCGCGTTGATGGACACCGTAACGGCGTTCACGCTGCGCGACACCCTGCGCAAGGTGTTGCAGGACGAAGCCGTCGCGGGAGTGGTGGTGACCCACGGCACGGCGACGCTGGAAGAGACGGCCTATCTGATGGACCTCACGCTCGGCAGCGACAAGCCCGTGGTGATCACCGGCGCCCAGCGCAATTTCGACGAGAAAGACGCCGATGGTCCGCGCAACCTGCTCAATGCGGTCATGGTGGCGGCGCATCCCGAAGCGCGCGGCCGCGGCGTGCTGACCGCGCTGGGCGGTGAAATTCACGCCGCCCGTGACACCACCAAGGCCAATCCGCAGGACCTGATCGCATTCAAGGCGCGCGACGGCGGGCCCGTCGGTTTCGTCGCCGACCACAGCGTGACCTTCCTCAACATGCCGCAGCGGCGTTTGCACCTGGAAGTCGATCACGTCAAGGACAACGTGCAGGTGGTGCGCATGGTGCAGGGCTCGAACGATCTGCTGCTGCGCGCATGCATCAGCGGGGGCGTCGACGGCATCGTGGTCGAGGCCACCGGCGGCGGCAACGTCAACCGGCCTTTTTACGATGGCGTGTGCGCCGCGCTCGACGCCGGCATTCCGGTGGTGGTGGGGACGCGGCTGCCCTCGGGTGCGCCGCACCTGGGCAAGGGCTACGCGGGCTCATTCGTCAGCATGACCCGCCACGGCGCGATTTCCTCGGGCTATCTGAGCGG
>CAKKQX010000084.1:0-1440 GCA_919902235.1 Burkholderiales bacterium | reverse complement strand
AGGCGCGCATCCTGCTGATGGTGGCGCTGGCGCACACCACCGACCGCGAGCGCCTGCGCGAGATTTTCGCGCGCGCCGGCGGGGCATAACCCTCAGCACAATCGCGCCGGCTGCTCAGGTGCCGAGCTGGCGCATCATCCAGTGCGCGTGGGCGCACAGCGCGCCGTCCTTGCCGGCGGCGCCGATCAGCTGCAGGCCGAGCGGCATATTGTCCACGCGCATCAGCGGCAGGCTGAATGCGGGCAGGCCCAGGAAAGTGGCATGGACCAGGAAGGCGCGGCTGCCGGTGTGACCAAGGCCGACCGGCGCCGGCCCTGAAGCCGCCAGCGTGACGATGCCGTCGCATCCGCGCATGAGGTTTTTGACTTTCTTGCGCGTCGCGGCTTTTTCCGCGAGGCGCGCCGCGTAGTCGGCCGGGTGCAGGGCTTGCGCCTGCGCCATGCGCTCGTGCACGCGTTTCTCGATCAGCGCGCCGTGCGCGGCGACGTATTGCTGATAGGGCCATTTCATTTCATAGGCGGTGATGTCGAGCGAGCGCTCGACGAAACCGCTGCTCAGCGTCTGTTCCAGTTCGACAGCGGCGGAATGGTTGTCGCGGCCGACGATTTCAATACCCGAGCGCTCCATCTCCTTGAGCAGGGCTTCGAACGCGGCGCGGGTCGCGGGCCCGGTTTCCTGTTCCCATCCCTCGGTGTAAAGCCGCAGCAGGCGTTTGGGCTTGAGCGGGCGCGGCGGCTTGTCGGCCGCGCGCTGCAGGAAGGCCTGGCCGGGATTGCCGCTGGCGAGCGAGATGTGCGAGGCGATGCGCCACGCGTCTTCCAGCGTGCCGCCGAGCACGCCCATGTGGTCGTGCGTGTGGGAAATCGGATGCACGCCCTGCATGGTGAGCACGCCGTGGGTGGGCTTGAAGCCGACAATGCCGCAATACGAAGCGGGGCGCAGCGTCGAGCCCTGGGTTTGCGTGCCCAGCGCCACCGGCAGCATGCCGGCGCCAACCGCTGCCGCCGAGCCGCTGGAAGAGCCGCCGGGCGTGCGCTGCGCATCATGGGGATTGACCGTGACGTTGGGACCGCCGCAGGCGAACGCGGTGGTGACGGTCTTGCCGACGATCACCGCGCCGCCCGCGCGCAGCGCCTGCACGCAGGCCGCATCGTAGCGCGGCTGCCAGCCGCTGAACGCGGGGCTGCCCATCTGGGTCGGCATGTCGCGCGTGTCCATGATGTCCTTGATGCCCACCGGGCAGCCGTCCACCATCGACAGCGGGTGCCTGGCGCGATAGCGCTCGGTCGCGGCATCGGCGGCGGCACGCGCCGCGTCGAGATTGAGGGTAACGAAAGCCTTCAACGCCGGTTCGCGCGCGTTGATCACTTCGATGCAGCGCTCCAGAAACGCACGCGGGGTGTCCTTGCCCGAAACAAAGCGCGGCAGGGCGTGAGAAAA
>CAKKQX010000083.1:27697-46546 GCA_919902235.1 Burkholderiales bacterium | reverse complement strand
TGTCGGTCCGGACACGCCAACCCGGTTTCTTGAATATATGAACAAAAATACTAGGTTAGCTCAAAATATTCAACAAGTTTTTGAGCCGAGTTCGCGCCCCAGGCGGCGAGTTACCCGGGTTTCCGGCGCAAATCCGGTAATTAGCGCAAGCGGCCCGTCGCCACATACCGCCATCCCGGCCAGTATGTTCTGAGCTTGAAATCCGCGAGCCACGGCGCCAGTTTGACCCAGGGCCGGCCGTTGCGCGTTGGTGCGGCGCGTGGCATGGCCGTAACGCATAACGCGCACGATAATCTTTCGCGGATTTATCCGGAGCCAGCAGCCTCCCGGATCATGGCAACCGCAGCGGACACAGGGCACGCCTCAGATGATTTTCTTGCGAATATAGGTCACGGCCACTTCCGCAACGATCACCACCGCAAAAATCACCGCCAGCATCAGCGCCACGCGATCCCATTGAAACAGATTCATCGCGGTATCTATCGCCATGCCTATGCCGCCAGCACCAACCAGTCCGATCACCGCCGACTCGCGCACGCTGATGTCCCAACGAAACAGCGCGATCGCCCAGAACGCCGGCTCGACCTGCGGCCAGTACCCTTTCAGGTAAACGCTGGACCAGGGCGCGCCAGCGGCTTTAAGCGCCTCGATCGGGCCCGGCCGCGCCTCTTCCAGCGCTTCGCCGAAGAGCTTGCCCACAAAGCCGATGGAACGGAATGCAATGGCCATGGTGCCGGCAAGCGCCCCCGGTCCGAAGATCGCCACGAACAGCAGCGCCCACACCAGCGAATTCACCGAGCGCGAAGACACCAGCATCAGCTTGGCGAAATAATTGACCCACGCATAAGGCGTGATGTTGTTAGCGGCCAGCAAGCCCAGCGGCAGCGCCATCGCAATGGCAAGGATGGTGCCCAGCGTAGCGATGTGCAGGGTCTCGAGCAACACTTCATGCACGCCTTTCTGGTAGAACGACCATTCGATCGGCCACATGCGCCGGAACAGATCCGCCATCTGTTCCGGCGCGTCATAAAGGAATTCAGGAATAATCTGTACCGTGCGCAGGCTGACCACGCAGGCGAACACGATCCCGAAATAGAGCGCGAACCGCGCCAGGCGCTGACGCGGCGTGTAGCGCCGCCATTCACGGTTGATTGCAGTCGTGCTCATTGAAAGAGCTTCTTGATCCAGTTCTGCAGCATTTCGCTCACCATGATGAGGGCGATTATTGCGAGCAGAATGGTGAACAGGAAATCGTAGTCAAAACGCTGGAACGCGGCAAACATGGTGCCGCCTATGCCGCCGGCGCCTACGATGCCGACCATGGTCGAGTTGCGCAGGTTGGAATCGACCTGGTAAGTGGCAAAGCCCACGAAACGGTTGAGAACCTGGGGCATCACGCCGTAGGCGATCACGCTCATGAAAGGCGCGCCGGTGGCACGGATCGCCTCGACCTGCTTCAACGAGATTTCCTCTATCGCTTCGGCGAACAGCTTGGCGATGAAACCGATCGAGGCCACGATCAGCGCGAGTATGCCGGCGAGCGCGCCAAAACCGACGGCTTTCACGAACAGGATGGCGATGATGACCTGGTGGAATGAGCGGCACAGCGCGATCAGCAGGCGCATTGGCCAGGTCACCCATGCCGGCATCAGATTGCGCGCGGCGAGCAGGCCGATCGGCAGCGACAGCAGGATGCCAAGTGCCGAAGCGATGATTGCGATCTCGAGCGTCTCGTACAGCCCTTTGAGCATCAGCGCCATCTTGTCGGCCGCGGTATCCGGCGGCAGCATGCGGCCGATGAACTTTATGCCATTCTCCAGCCCGATGACGAAACGCGCCCAGGTGACGTCCAGTATCGATGCGGCGTAGAGCGCGTAGAGCGCAAGCGCGATCCACGCCAGACGCGCCGGCCAGTTGGGCAGGAAAGCCGGCGGCCGGGCCGGCACAGCCTCACTCCTCATGCATCGCTCCTCCCGCTCGCGCCTCACGCTTCACACCTCACCGCCCTACTCCAGCCAGTCCTCGCCGCCGTAGATCTGCTTCAGATAATCATCCGTGAGGCCTTCGGGCGGGCCGTCATAGACCACTCTGCCCTCCGCCATGCCGATGACGTGGGTGGCGAATCGCCGGGCAAGCGGCACGTTATGGATGTTGAGGATAACCGGAATGCGGCGGCTCTCGGCTATGGATACCAGCAGTTCCATGATCTCGACCGAGGTCTTGGGATCGAGCGATGAGGTCGGTTCGTCGGCGAGCAGCAATTCAGGCTGCTGCATCACGGCGCGTGCGATGCCGACACGCTGGCGCTGGCCGCCGGAGAGCGCGTCGGCGCGCTGGTTCGCGAACTGGGTAAGACCGACGGTATCGAGCAAGTCGAAAGCGGAGACAATATCCTCCCGCGGGTACTTGCGCAGCCAGGCCTTGAGCGGCGTCACGTATCCGAGCCGCCCCGACAGCACATTCTCCATCACCGTCAGGCGCTCGACCAGGTTGTACTCCTGAAACACCATGCCGATGCGGCGCCGCGCCGCGCGCAGCGCCTTGCCGCGCAATGATGCGAGGTCAAGGCCGTGAAACAGGATCTGTCCGGCGCTGGGCTCGACCAGGCGATTGATGCAGCGGATGAGCGTCGATTTGCCGGTGCCGGAAGGACCGATGACCGCGGTGATGCCGCGGTTGGCGAATGTGATGCTGATATCGCGCAGTACCGGTACGCCGCGCCGGTATTCCTTGCGCAAGCCGCGAATCTCCAGCGCCGGGGAAACCGGGACGGCATTACTTGCGAATACAGCCGGAGGCGGGGCCTGGCTCAACGAGTAGCCTTCATTGACGTGACTGGAAGAGCGGGGGCTTGGGAAGGAATCGCGTATCGCAAGGAGTCCGGACCCCCGCTTTTTATTAATTCTTCTTGGCTTTATCTTCGGCGGCTTTTTTGCGTGCCGCCGCCTCGCGCGCACTTTCCTTCTCGTAGGCGGCGCGATTGAACGGGGTGCCGGTGCCTTCCGCGATCTTGCGCACCACTTCCCAGTCCTTCTGGTAGGTGATCGGGAAGAAACGATCGGCGCCGCCGAAGGTTTTCTTCATTTCCTCCGGAAAACGAAAGTCGTAAAAACATTTCGTCATCGTCTTCGCCAGATCAGGGTGCAGGTCGTGCGCATAAGCGAACGACGAGGTCGGGAATACCGGACTTTTGTAGATGATGCGGAAATCATCGGCCTTGATCTCGCCGCGGGTGGCCATGCGGTTGAACACGTCGGAGGCCACCGGCGCGGCATCATAATCGCCAGACTCGACACCTTTCACCGACTGGCCGTGGCCGCCGGAAAACAGCACTTTGTAATCCTTGTCGGGCGCCAGCCCTTCCGGCGGAAACAGCACCTGCGGCGCGAGGTGGCCGGAATTGGACGATGGCGAGGTATGCGCGACTTTCCTGCCCTTGAGATCGGCCATTTTCTGGTACGGGGTGTCCTTTTTCACGATCATGATCAGGTTGTAGCCCTGGAAATCCTTTTCGTAGCCTTTGACCGCGAACGGCACCGCGCCGGCGAGGTTTACCGCGAAACCGGTGGGGCCGGTCGAGAATCCGCCCACATGCAGCCGGCCGGCACGCATCGCTTCGATTTCAGCGGCATTGGACTGCACCGGGAAGTAGACGATTTTTTTGCCGGTGCACTTGCCAAGATAATCAAGGAAAGGCTTGAACGCGGTCTCATAGACCGCAGCATCCTCTACCGGCGTATAGGTAAACACCAGGGTACTGGGATTCTTCAGGCGTTTCGCATCCTTGGGCAAATCGGCAACGAGGTCCTTGTTCTCGTCGCAATACAGTGTGTCGAGTTCGCCACGGTGCTTACAGGCGTCCGCTTGGGCGAACACGGGAACGGAGATCAGGCTCGCGGCCAGCACCAGCAGCAGGCGTTGCAGAGCGGGAAAACGGGTTTTCATCTTCTTCTCCTTGAATACGATGGGAACGCAAACCAGACGCCAGGGGCAGGAACCGGGATTATTGTGATTATTTATGACGTAATTACTCTACTGAGCGCCCCCGTCCCGGTCAAGCAGCACACCCGCTCCGGAATGGCGGTCTAACGCACTCTTTTAGAGGAGAAATTCTCCTCTATATTGTCGCGGAAATAACTGCCGGACGAAGGCGAGTTCACAAACCTGCGATATATCTCATCCGCTACGCCCGAGTACTGGATGATGCCGCCGCTGCTGAACTCGATCTCGAGAATGCGGCTGCGCGCGTCGTATCCGACAGAACGGATATTTTGCGAACTGATTCGCTTGCGTTCCATGCCTGGCAACCAGTTTACCTGAGCGCCTCGCGCACGATGTCTTCCAGCAGTTTTTCCACCGCCGCCAGCGTCCCGGCCGACGGTCGCATGCCGGCAGCCGTTGGTCTGCGATAGGACAAATAGACCTTGCCGGGTTCCTGCGGCAGCGTATAAACGGCAATAGTGTAAGGACACGACACGATATTGTGCGGATCCGCCTCCATGGTGTCGCGCGACAGCGCGGCGCTGCAGAATTCGAGCACTTCGGCCCGGGAGTAAATTTGCTGTTGGCGGCCGAGATCTTTGCCGGTGCGCTCCAGCATATTGCCGACACGCGCGGTGTAGTTGAGGACTATGCCGCGGTTTTCGATCGCGAACATGACGCGTTCTTTCACATCGTCATAGTCCCCCTTGACGGAATATATCTTGACACCCGGTGATGCAGCGCTGGCAATATCCGCCACGAATACGATAAGCGCAAACGCGACCAAAACTCTGATATGCATTTGAATCCCCTTCCCGGCATGAATAAGGACGTTGTCAACAGCCAACGGCTGCAAGCGGCCGGTTTCCCGGTCAGCAGGCTATTTTGACCCACAGTACGACGGCGGGCGCTACCGAAGTGGGATTTTTTACACACAGCGTATTTTTATATGTTATTGATTTATATATATATTTTATTTTCGTGGCAGGTCAACAAGCCACATCTTGGACCCACTAAGATTATTTGCTTGCGGCGCAGAGGGAGTTTTTGTATCTTTACCGCTCTGTTGTCAGCCGGTTAAATCCAATGCCCACGTTCCTGACTGGACTCCTCCCGGAGGCAGTCGGATTCGCGGACATTGAGGGAGTTAAGGCCTGTTCCCCATCGGAAAAGGCCAAGCACCCGGGATAGCGACCGGTCGGGGCGCCAGCGGTGCCGGGGTTGGAACCGGCGCAGCAGCTTTGGGTGCCGCCTGTTTTCTGGCAGCAGGCTTTTTGTTGACTGCTTTTTTCTTCTTAGCCGGCTTTTTAGCCGGCTTTTTTTTCGCCACCTTCCTGCTCGCGGCGGACTTGCGTGCCACTGCTCTTTTCCTGCTTGCCGGCTTTCTGGCCAGGTTTTTCTTTTTCTTTGCTGCTTTTTTCTTGGCCGCCTTCTTTGCCGGTTTTCTCTTCTTTGCCTTTGCCATGTCAGCCTCCTTGTAAAAATCGCCAAAGGCGCCGCACGTACATGCCGGTACGGCGACTCGCCACGACAGCCAGCTCGGATCTCCGGGGCTGCCGACTCCCGCGTAACCCGCTTCGCGTCCTGCGCAACCGGACCGCGCCACGGATGCTGCAGTAGTTCTCAGTGCAGGGCCGCTACGGCCTTGCTTGCCAGATCGCGGTACAAAACATCCGGATCAAGGTTAATCCCGCCTTCCCAGGTCACAACGTTCGATACCGGATCGATTGCAACGCGGAAGAATCTTTCCTGGTCGGACAACGCCCGGAATGTCCGGGTCGCCACCAAATCGCCGAGATAAACATGGCCTTCCAGGCCGTCATCGAAGCGCAACCATAATGTATAGTTGCCTTCGGCGCGAAGATCAGTGACGGTATGCATGCTCGGTCTGCGGCTACGGTAGCGTCGATTACGCAGGCTTAGTCCCAAGTGCGCAGTCTCCTATGCAGAGCGAGATTAACCATCAAAAAAATCGGCGGCGCCACCCCGCCGCATCCTGCGCGGGGTTGATCGCCGCCGATAATGTCGGAAGTGAACATCAATCCCAGCTGAGCGCTCCGCCTGTCTGATACTCGGTGACCCGGGTTTCGAAGAAGTTCTTCTCCTTTTTCAGGTCGATCATCTCCGCCATCCACGGGAACGGATTGGTCGCGCCCTCGAACGGCTGATCGAGGCCGATCTGCTGGCAGCGGCGGTTGGCGATATAACGCAGATATTCCTTGAACATCGCGGCGTTCAGCCCCAGCACGCCGCGCGGCATGGTGTCCTCGGCGTAGCGGTACTCGAGCTCCACCGCCTTCACCATGAGCACGCGAATTTCTTCGCGGAACTCGGTCGTCCACAGATGCGGGTTTTCGAGCTTGATGGTGTTGATGACATCGATGCCGAAATTGCAGTGCATCGATTCGTCGCGCAGGATGTACTGGTACTGCTCGGCGGCGCCCGTCATCTTGTTCTGCCGGCCCAGCGCCAGTATTTGCACAAACCCGACATAGAAGAACAAGCCCTCCATGATGCACGCGAACACGATCAGGCTTTTCAGCAGATTCTGATCGCTTTCCATCGTTCCGGTCCTGAACGACGGGTCGGTCAGGGTATCGATGAACGGGATCAGGAATTCGTCCTTGTCACGGATCGAAGCGATTTCATGATAGGCGTTGAACACCTCGCCTTCGTCGAGCCCGAGGCTTTCGACGATGTACTGGTAGGCGTGGGTGTGGATTGCCTCCTCGAATGCCTGGCGCAGCAGGTACTGGCGGCACTCCGGCGCCGTGATGTGGCGGTAGGTGCCGAGCACGATGTTGTTCGCGGCAAGCGAATCGGCGGTCACGAAGAAACCGAGATTGCGTTTGACCAGGCGGCGCTCGTCTTCGGTAAGCCCACCCGGGCTTTTCCACAGTTCGATGTCGCGGCTCATCTGGATTTCCTGCGGCATCCAGTGATTGGCGCACGCGGACAGGTATTTTTCCCAAGCCCACTTGTATTTGAACGGCACCAGCTGATTGACGTCGGTCTGGCCGTTGATAATGCGCTTGTCCGCAACGTTGACCCGGCGCAAATCAGGCGCACCGGCCTCGGCCGCATCCGGCTGCACTGCGGTTACCGCAGCCTGCCACGCCAAGCCCGGCCCGGCGCTTGGCGTTGTCTGTTCCTCAAATTGCAACATCATCGTCTCCTTTATTGGCTTTATGGGTGGACACTTCCGTCACGATTACCGTTTTTTTATCCATGTTGTCGGTAAAACGGTCATTCGCACCAGTCAAGAAAACCCCAAACTTTTAATTTCCGAAATTCTCAAACTCGGGATCGATGCAACATCAATCCCGTCCTATTGGCACGACTCGCATTCTGGATTGTCGATCGCGCAGAACTTTGCATCGGTTGCCGGCTCTGCCAGCCCGCCATCGGCAGTCACGGCGTTCAGCTGCCCAGCCTTGCCCGTCGATTTCTCTGCCGAGGTGGCACCCAGCGTGCGCAGGTAATACGTCGTCTTGAGCCCGCGCAGCCACGCCAGTTTGTAGGTGTCGTCGAGCCGCTTGCCTGAGGCACCCGCCATGTAGATATTGAGCGACTGCGACTGGTCGACCCATTTCTGGCGCCGTGCCGCGCACTCCACCAGCCACTTGGGATCCATCTCGAATGCGGTGGCGTAGAGGCTGCGCACATCCGGCGGGATGCGGTCGATCTTGGCAAGCGAGCCGTCGAAGTACTTGAGGTCCGCGATCATCACCTCGTCCCACAGGTTGAGCTTCTTCAGGTCCCGCACCAGAAACTCGTTGGCCACTGTGAACTCGCCCGACAGGTTCGACTTCACGTACAGGTTCTGGTAGGTGGGCTCGATGCACTGTGACAGCCCCGTGATGTTGGCAATGGTTGCAGTAGGCGCGATAGCGAGGCAGTTGGAATTACGCATACCGACCTGGGCAATGCGCTTTCTGAGCCCGGACCAGTCGAGAGTGGTCGACATGTCGCACTCGACGTAACCGCCGCGCTCTTCAGCAAGCAGCTTGAGCGTATCGAGCGGCAGGATGCTACGGTCCCACAGCGAACCTTTGAAGGTCGAGTACGGCCCGCGCTCTTCGGCAAGATCGGTCGAAGCCGAGTAAGCGGTATAGGCGAACTGCTCCATCGAGCGGTCGGCAAACTCCACCGCAGCCTGCGAGCCGTAGGGAATGCGCAGCATATGCAGGCAGTCCTGGAAGCCCATGATGCCCAGACCAACAGGACGGTGCTTGAAATTGGAATTGCGCGCCTTGTTGACCGAGTAGAAGTTGAGATCGATCACGTTGTCGAGCATGCGCATCGCGGTGCCAACCGTGCGTTTTAGCTTCTCCATGTCGAGCCGTCCGGTCGACAGGTCGAGATGCGCCGGCATGTTGACCGAACCCAGGTTGCACACCGCGATTTCGTCGGGGCCGGTATTGAGCGTGATCTCGGTGCACAGGTTCGAGCTGTGAACAACGCCGACGTGCGATTGCGGCGAGCGGATATTGCAGGGATCCTTGAAAGTGATCCACGGATGCCCGGTCTCGAACAGCATGGTCAGCATCTTGCGCCACAACTGCTGCGCGGGAACTTTCTTGTAGAGCTTCAGCTCGCTGCGCGCCGCCTTGGCTTCATAACCGAGGTAAGCCGTTTCGAAGGCCCTGCCGAACTTGTCGTGCAGGTCGGGCACATCAGAAGGCGAAAACAACGTCCACTCGCCGCCCTCCATTACGCGCTTCATGAACAGATCCGGCACCCAGTTGGCGGTATTCATATCGTGGGTACGGCGGCGGTCATCGCCGGTATTCTTCCTGAGTTCCAGGAATTCCTCGATATCGAGATGCCAGGTTTCGAGATAGGAACACACCGCGCCCTTGCGCTTGCCGCCCTGGTTGACGGCAACGGCGGTGTCATTCACCACTTTCAGAAACGGCACCACGCCCTGCGATTTGCCGTTGGTGCCCTTGATGTAGGCGCCGAGCGCGCGCACCGGCGTCCAGTCGTTGCCGATGCCGCCCGCGTACTTCTGCAGCATCGCGTTTTCCTTGATCGCCTCGTAGATACCGTCGAGGTCATCGGAAACCGTGGTGAGATAGCAGCTCGCGAGCTGGGAACGGCGCGTGCCCGAGTTGAACAGCGTCGGCGTCGAGCTCATGAAGTCGAAGCTCGACAGCACGTTGTAGAATTCGATCGCGCGTGCTTCGCGTTGTTGCTCCGGCTCGTTCAACGCGAGCCCCATTGCCACACGCATGAAGAAAATCTGCGGCAGCTCGATGCGCCGGTCGCGAATGTGCAGGAAATAGCGGTCGTAGAGAATCTGCAGCCCGAGGTAGGTGAACTTGAGGTCGCGATTGGCATCGAGTGCCGCTCCCAGGCACTTAAGATCGTATTGCGCGAGCCGCTCGTCAATGAGTTCGGCCTCGACGCCTTTTTTCACGAACTCGGGCAGATACTCGGCATAGCGCGCATTCATCTCCGACTGCGTGGCCTCCACGCCCAGCGTCTCCATGCGCAGCGTGTGCATCAGCAACCGCGCCGTAACGTAGCTGTAGCCCGGATCCTGTTCGATCAGCGCGCGTGCGGACAGCACCAGCGACTTGCGCACTTCTTCCATCGGCACGCCCTCGTAGAGGTCGCGCTGCATGGCCTGCATGATGGGTTCGGAGCTGACTTCGCGGCCCAGGCCTTCGCACGCATCGCGCACCAGCATGGCAACCCGCGCCACGTCGAGCGGTTTCAGCGCGCCGTTTTCGAACACGTTGATCACGTGTTGCGTGGATTCTTTCCGGGTTTCGCGCTGTTTGGCGCGCTGTTTCGAGCGCTCTTCGCGGTACAACACGTAAGCGCGCGCGACATCGTGCTCGCTGGAACGCATCAGCGCGAGCTCAACCTGGTCCTGGATGTCCTCGATATGAAACGTGCCGCCGGAAGGCTGGCGGCGTATCAGCGCATTGACCACGCCTTCGCTGAGCTTTGCCACCTGCTCGCGCACGCGCGCGGAGGCCGCGCCCTGGCCGCCGTTGACCGCTATAAACGCCTTGGTCATGGCAATCACGATCTTTGACGGTTCGAAACCGACCACGGCACCGTTGCGACGGATCACCCTGTACTGGGCGTAAAGCGATTCTGCGGCAGTCATCGTTTCAGGCGTGGCGAAATTCGCGGTCGGCGCGGGCTGGACCGTTTCGGTGGCTACCTGCATATCATTACTCCTTGATCATTATAGGTTTTTTTAGATTCGGGCGAATCGTCATCGTCTTAAGCTTAACCACTGCTCAACCACTATATATTGTGGTTTGGACTGCCTTTGGAACTAATTCTAGTAGCGGGATTTTGAGAACGCAATAGTTTTTGAAGATTTTTTTAAAAGTTATCGCGAAACGAGAGAAACCGACTGTAACAACCAGATTATCTGCATAAAATTTGTGCAGCCCACCGTGCTATCCAGGCCCGAATTTCGGGCCGTATCGTGGATCCCACGGGCGTAGTGGCGGGCTGCGCGAACGACGCTTGGGGCACCCCTCCCCTGTTGCAGATTACCAACATCCGCTGCCCGGTCATCGAGCCTGCTACAGCATGGCCGATGCGCGATAGCGCGCCCAGTCGAAATGCGGCCCCGGATCGGTCTTGCGTCCGGGCGCAATGTCGGAATGCCCGACGATATCGGCAATCGGATAACACGCTTTCAGCAGGCGCGTTACCACGACAAGTTTTTCATACTGCAGGTCCTCGAACGGCATGTCGTCGGCGCCCTCGAGCTCGATGCCGATCGAAAAATCGTTGCAGCGCCCGCGCCCGCACCAGTTCGAGACTCCGGCGTGCCACGCGCGCTTGGTGCACGACACGAACTGGATAAGCTCACCGTCGCGGCGAATCAAAAAATGCGCCGACACCCTGAGATCGGCGACGGCTGCGTAGTATGGATGCGCCGCGGAATCGAGACGATTGCAGAAAAGATCAATGATGCCCGGCCCGCCGAATTCACCCGGCGGCAGGCTGATACTGTGAATGACGATCAATTCGATTGCGCTGCCGGCAGGCCGCTCGTCGCAATTTGGCGAGCGCAGGCAGCGCGCCCCCACCAGCAGGCCGTCGTCAGCAATACGCACTGCGGCGGCGCACTGCCAGGAATGCCCCGGCACGCAATAATTTTTTAATTAAATCAATTAGTTGAATCAAGATCGCCCTTGATCCCCAGGCGCTCCATGCGGTAGCGCAGCGCGCGAAAAGTAATGCCCAGCAGCTTGGCCGCTGCGGTGCGGTTGAAACGCGTCTGCTCCAGAGCGGCGAGTATCGCCTTTTTCTCGACCGCATCCAGACGCTCCTGCAACGGCAGCCCGGACCGGTCGGGATCAGCACCATCCTTATCGTAACGCACAGCCGCGAGCTGCAGATCTTCCTGCCTGATCTCTGCGCCGGCGGCAAGCGCAAGCGCGCGCTCCAGCACGTTTTCAAGCTCGCGCACATTGCCCGGGAAATCGTAAGCCTGCAGTTCTTTTAGCGCAGCCGCGGAAAGCCGCGGCGCGCTGCCGCCCGCAACCTGTCGTTTTAATATCGCGCCGGCCAGCAGCGGAATGTCCTCGTGCATTTCGCGCAGGCTCGGCATGCGCAACTCGATCACATTGAGGCGGTAATAAAGATCCTGGCGGAAGGCGCCGCTTTTTACTTCCTCGGTCAGGTTGCGATGCGTCGCGCTGATAATCCGGACATCGAGGTTATCCTCGCTGGTCGAGCCGACTTTGCGCACTTTCTTTTCCTGGATGACGCGCAATAATTTGACCTGCATCAGCAAGGGAAGATCGGCGACCTCGTCGAGAAACAGCGTTCCTCCGTTTGCGGCCTGAAAGAAACCGTCGCGATCCGCAGCCGCGCCTGTGAATGCCCCTTTCCTGTAACCGAAAAACTCGCTTTCCATGAGATTTTCGGGAATGGCGCCGCAGTTGACGGCGACAAACGGCCCGTCCTGACGCGAACCGTTGAGGTGAATAAGTCTCGCCGCCAGTTCCTTGCCGCTGCCGGACTCGCCGGTAACGTGGATCGGAGCCTGGTTGCGCGCCAGCCTGTCGATCATCTGCCGCGTTTGCCGCATTAGCGGCGAATCGCCGATCAAGGCGGGGAAACCGGGCGTTGTTTCCTGGCCGTCGCTGGCGCGGCGATCCTGGGGTCGCGGCAGCTTCAGTGCAGAACGAACCAGCATCCGCAACTGGTTGAGCGAAACCGGTTTAGCGAGATAGTCGAAGGCGCCGGCTTTTAGCGCCGCAACCGCGTTTTCGGTGCTGCCGTGGGCGGTGATCACCGCTACCGGCATGCCGGCATGATTCCTGGCAACATAGTCGAGCACTGAAAGTCCGTCACCATCGGGCAGCCGCATGTCGGTCAGACATAAGTCGTAGTTGTGCTGCTCCAGCAGTGCAAACGCCTCGACGGTGCTCGCCGCGCAATGAGTTTCGAGCCCCATGCGCTGCAGGGTCATGCCCAGCAACTCCCGGATATCGGTCTCGTCGTCCACAACCAGAACATGATTTTTAGCGGCGCTCATCAGCCTGCCCTGCATAGAACGGTAAACTGCGCGCCGCCGGATGATTCGACATATTCAATAGTTGCACCATTAGCCTCGCAAACTTCACGTGCAATATAAAGACCAAGCCCGGTGCCGCCCGTAGCCGTCGTGACAAACGGCTCGAACAGCTGACTGCGCACCGCGGCCGGCACGCCGCTTCCGTCATCAATTACATCCAATTTTACAACACTGCCGCCGCGCTCCGTGCCGACCACGATGCGTATGCTCGCCTTCCCGCGACGGCAATGGCGCAGCGCATTGCGGCAAAGATTCCACATCACCTGGTTGAAATGATTGCGGTCGAACAGCACTTCGGGATCGGCGATCTGGGCGATTTCGAATATCTCCGGCGGGATTTTCTCGATCTGGCAGAACTGATCGATGAAAGTCTTAAGATAATCAACGGCTTTGAAGTTTTCGCGCTGGACACGGTCGCCGCGGTTCAGGCGCAGCACATCATTCACCATGCGGTCGAGCCGTCCGCTGTTGTCGTGAATGATGGTTAACAGGCGCGTGGTGGTAGCGCTGATCGAGGGCTCTTCCTGCAGCAACTCGGCGGCATGGCTGATGGCGCCCAGCGGATTGCGTATTTCATGCGCGATGTTGGCGGTGAGGCGGCCCAGCGCCGCGAGCTTCATTTGCCGCGCCTCCGCCTGGACCCGCGTCCGGTCCTCGAGAAAAATCACGGCACCCACGCTGCGACTTTTGCCTACCGGCACAAAACGCACGGAAAGATTGCGGTTAAGCGTCGTCTCGCTTGCCGCATCAAGCCCGGTCGCATCGTTGCGCCACCGCTCCAGGCGTGCGGCGAGCGCCTGGGCGTAATCCGAGAGCAGCACCTCGCGTTGCCCGCGCAATGGTCCAAGAATGCGCTCGGCGCGGGCGTTGAACTGGCGAATCACGCCGTTTCCATCCACCACCAGCACGCCATCCTGCATATCGCGAATCACCAGCTGATTCACCTGGGCCATGTTTTCGAGATCGATTTCGCGCCGCGCCGCCAGTTGCTCGCTGGCCAGCGCGCGTCTGGCCAGCGTGTGCGCGAGCCATGCCGTCGCAAAATAACCGCCCGACAGCAACCCCGCCTGCACGTACAGCGCAAAATTGGCGTCATGCTTCAGCACCTCGTAAGTATGCTCGAGCAACACGGCAATGCTGGCGAGCGCGGCGTGAAACAACGCGAGGCGGCCGCGGCTGATGAGTCCCGCGGCGGCAAGCGTTGTGAACAACAACAAACCCAGGCCGCTCGACACGCCATTGCTGGCATAGATCAGAATCACTATGACTACGATATCGGCCGCCACCTGCAGCGTAAGCTGCAGATTGAAACGCCAGCGAATCTTGATCAGCGCAAAGGACGCGATGCTGAACAGGACATAGATGCCCACTGTAATCACGAATGTCGCGATATCGCGGGAACCGAACTGCAGCGTATTGCCCCAGATCGCGGTGCCGGCAAGCAGCAATACCGCGACGATCAGCCTGTAGACATTGAAGAAAAACAACGAACGCCAGAAAGCGTCCGGACGATCGCCGGCGGGCACGGCAACCCCGGTCACCCAGGGCTGGTCGGTTCGAGCGACGGACATGACGACCGCTACCCGGCTGCCTAGTCGGATTGCTGATGCAGGCGCTGATGCTCCGCGCTGCAGTAAAAATTACCGTGCGTGGCGACACTCTCGCCGCGCGGCAAATGCACGCCGCATTGCGCGCAACGCACCATGTCTTCCTCGCTTACGGTCCGCTGCGAAGTCGCGTCACGATCCACTTTTCTGCGGTAGCGTTTTAGCACCCAGTACGCGAACAACAGGCCGAGGACGAGCAGAATGATTTTTGTCACGCGTTACGTCCGATCAATATGTCGACCGCTAGTCTGCCGCAACCGCCAGCGTCCGTCGAGTGCCGGGCAGGAGCGCCGCTCTGGCAATTATTGAGCGTTTCATAATGGATGACCGTCGGAACGCTCAATCCCTCTGCCCGACCCTCTGCTTCGCTTCAAGTGTTCCCTTGTCCCGGAAAGAGAGGGTGAGAATGGCACTGATTCGCTGTCGCGAATTAGTGAAAGATCAATAACCGGCGTTGCTTCCTGCCTGCGCGTGCGCGGCTTCCGGATCGATGGCCAGCGCCTCAAGAAACCGCGATACCAGATTATAGCCCGCGATGGTTGCCGTCAGTTCGACCAGCTGACGCTGGTCGAAGTGGGGTCGCAGCGCATCGAACACGCTGCCCGCAACGTGGATCTCGCGTGTCATGGCATCGGCGTAGGCGAGCACCGCACGCTGGGCTTCGCTGTAAAGTCTTGATTCCTGCCAGTCGTCGAGCGCACCGATCTGCGCCTCGGTGAGGCCTTCCCTGAGCGCAAAGGGCACGTGCGCGCGATACTCGTATTCGGCGCCGTTGACGATCGCCACACGCAGAATCGCGAGCTCGCGATAAATCCCGTTCAGCTCACACTTCTGGCGTATGGCGGTGAACAAGTTGAGCCAGCCCTCGGCCAGCGGCGGACTGTTGAGCAACATCTTGTAAAGATTAAGCATGCGCCCGCCGCGCTCGGTGCGAATCTTTTGTGCGAGCGCTGCGATCTCCGGACTGCCGTTCTCGTCGGCGTAGGAAATGCGGACCATGATTTGCTCCGGGGAAAAAGGCGATGTTGCGGTATTTTTTATCAGGCGCCGACCAATGATTGGTCGGGGTGAGAGGATTCGAACCTCCGACTCCTGCGTCCCGAACGCAGTACTCTACCAGGCTGAGCTACACCCCGAATTCAACGCCAAACACCCGTCCATTGCCATGCGGCCTGCAGAAAAAAAGACGCGGCATAGCCGCGCTGTTTGAACCGGCTGCGGCAGGCCAAATGCCGACAGCTAATAACCCCGCGTTACCGCAAAGTCCGCCAATTGTAGCAAATAATCACGGTGTTTTGAATTTTGCAGGCAATCCAATGCTTCGCACGCAACCCTGGATTCGGCCCGGGCCTGTTCACGCGCATACTCAAGCGCGCCGGTCGCCCGAATCGCCTCCAGCACCGCGGCAAGCTCGTCCAGCCCGCCGTGTTCGATCGCATTGCGGACCAGCACGGCCTGTTCAGGGGTGCCGTTCTGGATGGCGTAGATCAGCGGCAACGTGGGTTTACCCTCGGCAAGATCATCCCCGAGGTTTTTGCCGATCACGGCGTGATCGGCGGAATAGTCGAGCACATCGTCGATCAGCTGGAATGCGGTACCGAGATGCATGCCGTAATTGGCGATCGCCTGTTCCCCATCCCGCGACCCGCCGCCCAGAATGGCGCCGAGCCGGGCGGCGGCCTCGAACAGCTTGGCGGTCTTGTAGCGAATGACCCGCAGATAGCCTTGCTCGTCGATATCCGCATTGCGGCAGTTCATGAGCTGCAACACTTCGCCCTCGGCAATGACGTTGGTGGCCTCGGCAAGCACCTGCAGCACGCGCATGTTGTCCACCCCGACCATCATCTGAAATGCCCTTGAGTAGACGAAATCGCCGACCAGCACGCTCGCGGCGTTGCCAAACAGGGAATTTGCCGTCGGCTGCCCCCGCCGCAATGCCGACTCATCGACCACGTCGTCGTGCAACAGCGTGGCGGTGTGTATGAACTCGACCACCGCCGCCAGTTCGTGATGATGCCTGCCGCGATAGCCGAAAGCGCCAGCCGACAGAATCACCAGCATCGGGCGCAGGCGCTTGCCGCCACCGCCGATAATATATTCGGCAACCTGGCGAATCAGCGCAACCTCGGAATGCAACCGGTTGCGTATCACCTCGTCCACCGCCTGCATGTCGGCAGCGATAAAAGCTCTGATAGGGTCGATAGGCATGGACACGGGGGGGCTAGCGCAAATAAAAGTCGCTGATGATACCAGTGCAGCCTGCCCACGGGAGGCGTCTGCGGCCCGCACCAGCACGTATAAACCCGCTGTTAACGCCATCGAAACGGCATCCCGGGCCTAAGTCTTTGACGCCAAACCAATCCCCGGACCCTGCCGGTGTCGATATTCTTTGACTCTGCGGCGGAATTTTTGTAGAATGCACGGCTTTCCAAAAAGCGTTAACGGGGTCGTCCATGTATGCGGTCGTAAAAACCGGTGGCAAACAGTATCGCGTAAGCTCCGGAGAAAAACTCAAGATAGAACAGATACTTGCAGACGTCGGCGCCGAAATTGTGCTGGACCAGGTATTGATGGTCGCCGATGGCGATGCGGTCACCATGGGCTCGCCCCTGGTTCAGGGCGCGTCGGTCAAGGCAAAAGTCGTTGCGCACGGTCGCGGCGACAAGGTGCTGATTTACAAGATGCGCCGTCGCAAACACTATCGCAAAAGCCAGGGCCATCGCCAGAATTACACCGAGATTGAAATCCTCGGCATCGCGGGTTAAAGAGAGCATTTATGGCACATAAAAAAGCAGGCGGCAGTTCGCGCAACGGGCGCGATTCGCAATCCAAGCGTCTGGGGGTCAAATGTTTCGGCGGCGAACTCGTGCCGGCAGGCAGCATTATCATACGCCAGCGCGGCACCCCGGTTCGCGCGGGTGAAAATGTGGGCATGGGCAAGGATCACACCTTGTTTGCCAAGGTGACTGGGAAAATCAAATTCTCCCAGAAGGGTCCGAGCAAACACAAAATGGTCAACGTCGTTCCTGCCTGACGACAGCGTGTTCCAGGCGACAAGGCCCTGTCATTGGACAGGGCTTTTTTGTTTCTTGCCGCTCGAACGGCAAGAACTGTGCGTGAACCGTGGGATGGGTGAAATCCAGCCCGGGTCTTCGTGCCTCACGATATTCTGCTGACATGAAATTTTTTGACGAAGCGCTGATCGAGGTCATTGCCGGCAAGGGCGGCGACGGCGTTGCGGGCTTCAGGCGCGAGAAATTCGTGCCGCGCGGCGGACCCGACGGCGGCGATGGCGGCCGCGGCGGCAGCATTTATGCGCGCGCCGACCGCAATATCAATACCCTGATCGATTACCGTTACGCGCGCATCCATCGCGCCAAAAATGGTGAAAAGGGACGCGGTGCCGACTGCTACGGCAAGTCGGCGCCCGACATCGTGCTGCGGATGCCGGTAGGCACGGTGATAAGCTACGCCGATACCGGCGAAGTGATTGCCGACCTTGATCATCACGACCAGCAGGCGCTGCTCGCCCAGGGCGGCACCGGCGGCCTGGGCAACCTGCATTTCAAATCGAGCACCAATCGCGCGCCGCGCCAGTTCACCCTCGGCACGCCGGGCGAGCAGCGAAAACTCAAGCTTGAGCTCAAAGTGCTCGCCGATGTCGGCTTGCTTGGCATGCCCAACGCCGGCAAATCGACATTCATCCGCGCCATCTCGGCCGCGCGCCCCAAGGTGGCCGACTATCCCTTCACCACGCTGCATCCCAACCTCGGCATGGTGCGCGCCGACGTCAGCCGCAGTTTCGTCGTCGCCGACATCCCCGGGCTGATCGAAGGCGCGGCGGAAGGCGCCGGTCTTGGCCACCAGTTTCTGCGCCACCTCGCGCGCACGCGTTTGCTGTTGCACATTGTGGATATCGCCCCGTTCGACGAGGGCGCAAATCCGGTCAAGGAGGCAAAAGCGATCGTGAAGGAGCTCAAAAAATACGATGAAGCGCTTTACCGCAAGCCGCGCTGGCTGGTGCTCAACAAGTGCGATCTGCTGGCCGCCGATCAGCGCGGCCAGGTTGTGAAGAAATTCGTCAGGAATTTGGGCTGGAAAGGGAAAAGCTTTATCATTTCTGCGCTCTCCGGCGAAGGATGCAGGGAACTGACCTACGCCATCATGGAATACCTGGAGCACGAAGCGGAAAAACTGCCGGCCAACGAGCGCAAAGACGAAACTCCTGATTTCTGAGTTCACCACAAATGTCTTCGGTTCTGGAAAACGCGAAGCGACTGGTCGTTAAAGTCGGCTCGAGCCTGGTCACCAACCAGGGCCAGGGCCTTGACCATGCGGCGCTGTCGCGCTGGGCCGAGCAGATTGCGCAACTCCGGCTTTCCGGCTATGAAATCGTGCTGGTTTCCAGCGGCGCCATCGCGGAAGGCATGCAACGCCTGGGCTGGAAAAAACGCCCGCGCGCCTTGCACGAGCTGCAGGCGGCGGCGGCGGTTGGCCAGATGGGCCTTATCGAAGTCTATGAATCGTGCTTCCGCAAGCACCATCTGATCACCTCGCAGATTCTGCTGACGCACGAAGACCTTGCCGACCGCAAACGCTACCTGAACGCTCGCTCGACGCTGCGCACGCTGCTTGCGCTGGGCGCAATCCCGATCATCAACGAGAATAACACCGTGGCGATCGACGAGATACGTTTCG
>CAKKQX010000083.1:0-27687 GCA_919902235.1 Burkholderiales bacterium | reverse complement strand
CGACAACGACACGCTGGCGGCGCTGGTGACTAACCTGATCGAAGCCGACGTGCTGATCATATTGACCGATCAGGCCGGCCTTTACGACAGGGATCCGCGCAAGGATCCGGCAGCCAAGCTGATTTCCGAGGCCCGGGCCGGGGATCCGAAGCTGGAAGCTGTCGCCGGCGGCGTAGGCAGCCAGATTGCGCTTGGCGGCATGCTCACCAAGGTGGCCGCGGCCAAGCGCGCGGCGCGCAGCGGCGCGCATACGGTCATCGCCTCAGGTCACGAAGAAAAAGTATTGCTGCGCCTCGCGCAGGGCGAACAATTAGGCACCCAGCTCGTGGCCGCAAGCGCGACGCTCGCCGCGCGCAAGCAGTGGCTGGCCGATCATCTGCAGGTACGCGGCCGGCTGGTGCTCGATGCGGGAGCAGTCAGGGCGCTCCAAATCGATGGCAAAAGCCTGCTGCCGATCGGCGTCAGCGAAGCGCTGGGAGAATTTGAGCGCGGCGAGGTTGTGAGCTGCCTGGACGCAGCGCGGCGCGAAATCGCGCGCGGACTGATCAACTACAACTCAGCCGAAACACGGCGCATCCTGCGCACCCCCTCGGGCGACATCGAAGCAAAACTCGGCTACGTCGACGAGCCCGAATTAATTCACCGCGACAACCTGGTGCTGCTGTAACAAAGGATTGCGGCGCGGGCCCGGGGCTGCCGGCGACGCGGCGGGCCGCAAAAATCAGTCCGGCTGCCGGGGCCTGCCCGACTTGAGCAGGCGGATCGCCTCCTGGGGACTGCTCACAGTAAATTTTCCGTTGCAGAAGACGTCGGCATACAGCACGCCATGGTAGCGGTTGATTTGCTTGTATTCGACCTGTCGCCATTGCGGGTTACGCGTCCGCGCCCAGGTTCCCCCGGGTCTGCCGACAGCATAGTACTTTTGCTGCCGCATATCGCAACGCATGCCCTCGAAACTGACGTTGGTTACCCCGCCTGCGCTCTTGATCATGAGCGTGTAGCGCACCACGCCGTCCTCACCCACGGAAATCGATTGGGCGTCGATATAGAATTGATGTGGCGAACCGGCGTCGGCCTCGAACTTGATTAGATTCTCGGGCTTGGGATAAGGGGGAATCTGCGCCATGATTTCGGACCACGGTTTCTTCTCCTGGTCGAAATCGTAATCCCAGCCGGCCCATTGCGCCGCCGCGGGCAGCGGCAGCCCCCAGGCGCAAACCATCAGCAGCAGCCACTTCAGGTCATTTTTCATGGACGCAATCAACCTGCGGGGAGCGGCGGCGCGCCCCTCGCGCCAAATCAAATTAAGGCGATTTTCAGGCCAGGTCTTCAACCAGCGAATCCCTGACTCGCGCATCAACGCTATCAACGGTGTAATGGTATTGCGGGTGATCGACGCCCGCGGCAAAACCCGCGCCGCGCTTGAGCGATCGCACCATGGCGGAATCGAGTTCGAAGCGCAGAAAATGCACCGCAGAGGTTTTTTCCGCATTTTCGCGCTCAAGATCCTCATCGGCAATGGCATATACGCGCTGCCCCCCATCGACCATGATCCAAATCTTGTCTTCAATGCCGATCAGCCTGGAGAGCATGCCGTGCCGCTCCCCGGGATCGGGATACTCGATCAGCATGGTTGCCTTCCAGTTGCTGCCGTCCGGTATCAGCGGATTGTAGGCTTCAAGTTCGTCTGCGACACCTTCTGCTTCGAATATTTTTTCGACCCGCAGCATTTCCTGGATCTGGTAGCGGACCGTCAGTTCATCTTCGAATATCAGCGTCACGTTACCGCCGATCTGCAGGGTGCGATGCTTTTTGTGGGCCATCACCTGGGCGCGGAACTGCGGCCGCGCCTTGGCATAGGCTTCGAGCGTCATCAGGCTATCGCGGGTAATTTGTGGCACGGGATTCCTTCGTAAGCGGTAAGCGGTGAGCCGTTATGGAATTGCCGCTTACGGCTCACCGCTTACGTGTTCACAGTCCATAGGCAATGCGTATCAACGTAATCGGGTGTTGTTTCTGCGCTTCACTATCACCCATGCCCTGCTTGATGTGGCGGCCGGCAATCGCACAATCGGAGCTGATGTAATCGGGCACGGCTTCGGACATCTGCCGGAAAACCGGACGGCCGATTTTCATTGATTGTTCGAAATATTCGCTTTTTACCCCCCAGGTGCCGTCGTGACCGGCGCAACGCTCGACCGTGGCCACCGCGGTGCCGGGAATCATCTCCAGCAGTTCGCGCGTTTTCTGCCCCATGTTCTGCACTCGCAGATGGCACGGGATGTGGTACGAAACCTTGCCCAGCGCTTTTTTGAAATCAGTCCTGAGCAGTCCGTCCTTGTTGCGCAAAACCAGGTACTCGAACGGATCGAACATCGCCTCCGCCACCGCCTTGACGTCGGCGTCATCGGGAAACATCAGCGGCAATTCCTGCTTGAACATCAGCGTACAGGACGGCACCGCCGCAAGAATGGCATAGCCCTCGCGCGCCAGTTTCGCCAGCACCGGTATGTTGAGGTTCTTGTTGCGTTCCACCGCATCGAGGTCACCCAGTTCCAGCTTGGGCATGCCGCAGCACGCTTCCTTCTCCACGATTTTTGCGGGGATTTCGTTATGGGCAAGCAGTTTCAGCAGGTCATGGCCTATCCCCGGTTCGTTGTAGTTCACGTAGCAGGTGGCGAAAATCGCCGCCTTGCCCGGCGTGTTGTTGCCGTCCTTCACCGGGAAAGAGCCGTCGGGACGGGCCGTGCTGCGAAATTTGGCGCTGTCGTATTCGGGCAGGACGCGCTGCCTGTGGATGCCGAGCATGCTGTCCATGACGTTGCGCGTGAAACCGGTCTTGTTGACGGCATTGACCGCCTGCACTACCACGGGAATGGTCGCGAGCTTGCCCAGCGCATCGGTGCTGGACAACAGCTTGTCGCGAAAACTGGCGCCGTGCTTCTTGAATTTCTGCGCCTTGGCACGCAGCATGAGATGCGGGAAGTCAACGTTCCACGGATGCGGCGGCACGTAGGGACATTTCGTCATATAGCACATGTCGCACAAATAACACTGGTCCACGACTTTTCCGTAGTCGTGTTTGGAGACCCCGTCCACCTCCAGCGTCTTGCCCTCATCGATAAGGTCGAACAGTGTCGGAAATGCCGTGCACAGGTTCACGCAACGCCGGCAACCGTGACAAATATCGAACACGCGCTCAAGTTCTTTCTCGAGTCTGGCTTGGTCGTAAAAGTCAGCTGACTTCCAGTGGAGCGGGTGGCGGATGGGGGCTTCCAGACTGCCTTCGCGTACGGTCATTTTTTTCGAGAGGCGATAAAAGAGAGGAGAGAGGCGAGGTAAAGCAAAGGCTCGCGAAGAGGGCCATCCCCTCTCCCCTATCGCCTTTCTCCTCTCCGGGAATCAGTCAGCCAGTCCGTCCAGCGCTTTCTGGAAGCGGTTGGCATGCGAACGTTCGGCTTTGGCCAGAGTTTCGAACCAGTCGGCAATCTCACCGAAGCCTTCGTCGCGCGCGGTCTTTGCCATCCCCGGGTACATGTCGGTGTACTCATGGGTTTCGCCTGCGATAGCCGCTTTCAGGTTGTCGCGGGTCTTGCCGATCGGCAGATCAGTGGCGGGATCGCCACAGGCCTCCATGTATTCCAGATGACCGTGAGCGTGGCCGGTCTCGCCTTCAGCAGTCGAACGGAATACGGCAGACACATCGTTCTGACCTTCGACATCGGCTTTCGCTGCGAAATAAAGGTAACGGCGATTGGCTTGAGATTCGCCGGCAAATGCATCTTTCAGGTTGCCGTGGGTCTTGGATCCTTTGAGTTGCATATATTTCTCCTTTTTAATCAATTAATTATGACGACTTCAGGGGTGGCGTCAAGGCGCTGCATCGACACGCCCGTCTAACCGGGAAATACAGATTTTAGACTTGTTCTAATCTGTAAATTAAGTATAAAGCCGGGCTGCCAGGCTGTCAATTTACAACCCGATACGTTGCAAATTTCAGCGTGCCAGCATGGCCTCGATTTCGGAGAATGTCTGCGCTACTACGCTGGTCTGGATGGCGATGCCGAGTTGTCGCGCAATCTGGGTCGACGAAAAAATACCGCGCACGCGCTGACGCCCCTTGTCATCGCACTCCAGCACCAATGCGTGTTGTCGCCCGGCTTGTTTTAGCGTGGCCACAATATGCCCGACTTTGGCGGTCTGCACCTGTTCCATGGCGAGCACCTGCAGGCGCTCCCGCGGCGTCATGATGTCCCGCACCAGAACCTCTTCGCGCCGCATGCCGCGCTCAACCGCAATGCGCACCGGCTTTTCACCAAGCACGTCGTTGGCGGTGATCACCCCCAGCACTTTCCTGTCCTGGTCCACCACCAGCAACAACCGTACACCGCGCTGAATCATGCGGCGGTGCGCCTCATCCACCCCATCTCCGGCAAGAATGATGACCGCCGTTAGCCGCGTCAGATCGGTCATCGCGTCGGTCGCCGGGCTGTCCAGCATCACCCGGTCGGGGGTAGTCTGGGTTGGCTGGGCATATCCGACATCCGCTTGTATATAAGCAGATGCCAGGGGGGAGTAGTCTCTGAGCACGTTTTCCTCCGTCAACGGGATCCAGCAGCGCGCTGGCTTGCTAATTAAGACCGGTCCCGGCAACAGAAGTGCCGCGCGCAGACGGCAGGCCGGAAAACCGCTTCAGCGCTCGATTATACTGGCCTGGTTACTGTGTTCGTCGCCACGCGGCGTCCGGCGGCGCAAATAACGCGCCAGTTCGCTCAAGGCCCTGTGATAGACCTCGCGCTTGAATTCAATCACCGTGTCCATCGGCACCCAGTACTCGTTCCAACGCCAGGCATCGAATTCCGGTTTCTCGGTTGCCCGCAGGCAGACGTCGCAATCGCGCCCGGTCAGCCGCAGCAAGAACCATATCTGCTTCTGACCACGGTAGTTGCCGCGCCATTCGCGGCGCACCCATTTTTCGGGCACCTCATAGCGCAGCCAGTCCCGCGTGCGGCCGAGAATCTTCACGTGGTGAGCGCCCAATCCCACCTCTTCCTGCAACTCGCGAAACATCGCGAGTTCCGGCGTCTCACCCGATTTGATGCCCCCCTGCGGGAACTGCCAGGAGTGTTCTCGCACCCGCTTGCCCCAGAAAACCTCGTTCTTCAAATTACAGAGAATAATGCCAACGTTGGGGCGATAGCCGTCACGATCTAGCATGTCGATCACCCTTTAGCCGGTTGTTCGCCTTGATTTTTTCACAATTCGGAACGGAAAGAAAGCCGGGCCCAAAGGAAGGCGGGTTTCAGATCAATAACTGGTGCGCGTCATGGTGGTTCATTTTGCGCAGCGACTCCACAAAGCGCGGAAATTCGAGGCCGTAGCGCTGCTGCAGAAGACGCCCTCTTTGCGCAAGGTCATCCCAGCGCAGATTGCCTGGATTGTCCCTGAAAGCGAAAACGGCGACATTTCCCGGCTTTTCCGCCGGCAGGCATACCGTGCCGCCGGGAAAAGCCGTCTCGATGCGTTTCAGCGTTTCATTGAACTCGCGGTCGCCGCCCCACAGATTGACGACCAGGATGCCATGCGCGCCCAGCCGCCGGCAGCACGCCTCATAAAATGCCCTGTCCGACAGTTCCTCGACGTGCGACTCGGCATCGTACCCATCGACTATCATCAGGTCGGGGCTCTCCTGCGCGCGCGCCGCATGGTCGGCACCGTCGCCGACGACGACCGAGAAGCGCTCATCGTCCTGCGGCACATGGAAATACTGGCGCGCGATCGCCACTACCTGCGGGTTGATCTCGATTACCCGCGTGCTCGCCCACGGCAGGCGGTGATAAATAAACTTGGCGAGCGAGCCCCCGCCCAATCCGATCATCAGCACACGCTGCGGTCGCTCGTTGAACAGCATGAATCCCATCATGCTGCGCGTATAGGAAAGCTCGAGCTCGTTGGGTTTGGCGATGCGCATGGCGCTTTGCACGGTATCGCTGCCGATATGCAGCGTGCGCACGCCGAACTTCTCGCTGACATAGACCGTTTCTGCATCTTCGGCGGGTTTGCGCAGACGCCATTTAGCAAGGAATTTCATGCCTGCTCTTTACTGTTTTTCATCGGGAACTCACAAGGTTCGGTAGAATAAAGGCTTTTGCGAATCCGGAACAAGTATGCGCGTATCGAAGTATTTCATTTCGACCCTGAAGGAAGCGCCGTCCGAAGCGGAAGTGGTCAGCCACAAGTTGATGCTGCGGGCGGGTCTCATCAAACGCCTGACCAGCGGCGTCTACACCTGGATGCCGCTGGGCCTGCGCGTGCTGCGCAAGGTCGAGGCCGCCATTCGCGAAGAAATGAACGCAAGCGGCGCAATCGAGCTGCTGATGCCTGCAGTGCAGCCGGCCGAGCTGTGGCAGGAATCCACGCGCTGGGAACAGTACGGGCCGGAGCTGCTGCGCTTCAAGGACCGGCACCAGCGCGATTTCTGCCTGGGCCCCACCCACGAAGAAGTGATCAGCGACGCGGTGCGGCGGGAAGTGAAAAGTTACCGCCAGCTGCCGCTCAACTTTTACCAGATCCAGACCAAATTCCGGGATGAAATCCGGCCACGGTTCGGGGTTATGCGCGGCCGCGAATTCGTCATGAAGGACGCCTATTCCTTTCATGCCGACAAGGCGAGCCTGGATGCCACTTACCGCGAAATGTACGACTGTTATGCGCGCATTTTCACGCGCCTGGGCCTGAAGTTTCGCGCCGTTGCCGCAGATACCGGATCCATCGGCGGCACCGGCTCGCACGAGTTTCATGTGCTTGCGGATTCGGGCGAGGACGCGATCGCCTTTTGCCCGGATTCCGACTATGCCGCCAATGTCGAACTCGCGGAAGCCGTTGCGCCGCCAGCAGGGCGGGCCGCTCCGGCTGCGGCATTGACGCGCTTGCACACGCCGGGGATGAAAACCATCGCCGGGCTGTGCGACTTCCTGAAAATTCCTGCCCGACAAACCGTGAAAGCGGTCGTCGTCGACGACGCCGACGGCAGGCCGCTGCTGCTCATGGTGCGCGGCGACCACGAACTCAATCTCATCAAGGCCGCAAAACTGGCGCAGGTCAAAACACCGGTTGCGTTTTCATCGGCGGAGGCGATACGCGCTGCGTTCGGCGCGGATCCGGGCTCGTTGGGACCGCTTGGTTTCAAAGGCACGGTCATCGCCGACCGCGCCGTCATGGCCATGAGCGATTTCGTCACCGGCGCCAACGAAAACGACCATCACTACACGGGCGCCAACATCGGTCGCGATTTTCCCGAACCGGTGACGGCCGATATCCGCAATGTCGTCGCCGGCGACGCCAGCCCCGACGGCAAAGGCCGGCTGGACATCCTGCGCGGCATCGAAGTCGGCCATATCTTCCAGCTGCGCACCAAATATTCGAGCGCGATGAACCTCGCCTTTCTCGACGCAGCCGGCAAATCGCAAATCATGGAAATGGGCTGTTATGGCATCGGCGTCACGCGCATCGTGGCGGCCGCGATCGAGCAGAACTACGACGAGCGCGGTATCATCTTTCCGCGTGCCATGGCGCCTTTCGATCTCGCCATCGTGCCGATCGGCTTCGGCAAAAGCGCGCAGGTCAGGGAAGCCGTCGACAAGCTGTATTCTGAGCTGTCCGCCGCCGGAATCGAAGCGCTGCTCGACGATCGCGACGAACGTCCCGGCGTGATGTTCGCCGACATGGACATGATCGGCGTGCCGCACCGCATCGTCATCGGCGAACGCGGGCTCAAAGACGGAACCATCGAATACAAGGGGCGGCGCGAGGCCCAGGCGCAAGCGGTTGCGTGGAAAGACGCGACCCAATTTGTGCAGTCCCAATTATGTTCAGACTGATTGCGCTGGCATGGGCGCTGCCGTTTCTGGCGGCAGTGACCCTGCCTTTGCCGGCATGGGCGGGGCGACAGCTGTACGAGCCGCTTTCCGCCAGCATGCGCGCCGGGCTACAGGCGGCCATCAGCGACCAGGCCGTGCCATTCCTGGCGTTTGCCACGGAAACCGAGGCGCGCGCCTGGCTCAGCGCCATGTCCGGCAAGCTTGCCAGACGCATACCCGACCGCGTAAGCCGGGAGGAGTTGCTGGTAACGGTGCATTACGAAGCGAAGCGTGCCGGGCTGGATCCGCAGATGGTCCTCGGGCTGATCCAGGTCGAGAGCAATTTCCGCAAATACGCCGTGTCGAGCGCCGGTGCCCGCGGCTATATGCAGGTCATGCCGTTCTGGGTAAAGCTGATTGGTGCCAACGAACATAATCTGTTTCATCTGCGCACCAATCTGCGTTACGGCTGCGTCATCCTCAAGCACTACCTGGATATAGAAAACGGCAATCTGTTCCGCGCCCTCGGTCGCTACAATGGCAGCCTGGGCAAAGCCGAGTATCCGAATCTGGTGGAGCGCGCCTGGCACAACAACTGGCAGTATCCGGTGCGCACCGCCGATAGCCCTCGCGACGGACGCGGCTAGACGGCCTGTATGCGCACCGGCGCGGCCTGATCCTGCGCCCGCTGCGCCGACAGGAACAGGTCTTCGACCGACATCTGCATGTTTTCTGCGATCCGCGCCGATATCTCGTGCACCAGGGAATCGAGCTCGGCGTCCGATTGGCGTGCCGGCACCTGCGCCTCGGCGCGGAACACGAACAGGCGGTAGACCTCCTCGACTTTGATGTTTGCCGGATCGCGGCTCAACACCCAGCCGGGGGGCGCGGCGCGGCTCACCCACGTTGCGCCCAGCATCTTTTCAAGAATCGCTTCTATGCGCTCGAGGCGCACCTTGACCGCGCCATGCAGCTGCGACAGCACAACGACCTCTCCTTTTTGCTGCGCCTGCCACAGGATGCGCAGTATCTGCAGCGCATCGAAGAAATCGCTGCCCGGCACAGGACGTCCCTGACCTGCATGCTCGCGCCACTCCGGCAGCACCGCGACCACCGCCGCGCCGAACAACACCACCAGCCAGGACAGATAGACCCACAGCAGAAACACCGGCACCGTGGCGAAAGCGCCGTAGACCAGTTTGTATGTCGGAAACTGCGTGATATAAAACGCAAAGCCGCGCTTCATCGCTTCAAACGCCATGCCGGCCAGCAGACCGCCCAGCAGCGCGTCTTTCAGCGCAATGCGCCGGTTGGGCATGGCAATATAAAGCATGGCCAGCGCGAGCGACGTCAGCAGCACCGGCATGGTCTTGAGCAGCACCACGCCCGCGCCCGGTATGTCGCTGACCAGTCCCATCGACAGGCTTATCAGCAATGACGTCAGCGACAGGCTCGCTCCGATCAGCAGCGGCCCGACCGTAAGCAGCGTCCAGTAGATGAAAATGCGCTGTAGCAGCGGCCGCGGCCGCGACACCCGCCAGATCTCGTTGAATGCGCGGTCTATGGTTATCATCATCATGATCGCGGTTACTACCAGGAAAATGATCCCGACTGCGGTAAGTTTGGCGGCGCTGCTGGTGAATTGCTCGGTGTAAGTAGCGATGACGTCGGCCGATTCCGGCACCATGTTCTCGAACATGAATTGCTCGATGTGTTGCGTCATGGCGCCGAACACCGGAAACGCCGAGATCAGCGTCAGCGCCACCGTGATCAGCGGCACGATTGACAGCAGCGTGGTGAAGGTCAGGCTGGATGCGATCTGCAGGCAGCGGTCCTCGTCAAAGCGCTTTCCCACGATGCGCCAGAACTCGAGCAGCCTGGCGGTTTTCAGCAGCATGTCCCGTCCTCGCAGTGCGAATGGCTTCTATATAATACCTTTGATCAGGAGCAAATACGATGAAGGAAATACTCGTTCTCTACTACAGCCACGGCGGCGCAGTGAAGCAGATGGCGCAACTGGTAGCGCGCGGCATCGAGCTGACTGGCGGCGTCGCGGCGCGCATTCGCACCGTGCCCCGGATATCCGCCGTGTGCGAAGCGGTCGAAAGCGCGGTGCCCGACGCAGGCGCGCCGTATGCCGAGCTCAGTGACCTCGAGCAATGCATCGGACTCGCGCTGGGTTCGCCCACGCGCTTCGGCAACATGGCCGCACCCCTCAAATATTTCTGGGACTCGACTGCCGGGCTCTGGCTCAAAGGTACTCTGGCCGGCAAACCCGCCGCGGTATTCACGTCGACCGCCAGTCTGCACGGCGGGCAGGAAACCACGCTGATTTCCATGATGCTGCCGCTGCTGCATCACGGCATGATGATCATCGGCGTGCCTTATACCGAACCGGAATTGCTGACTACAACGAGCGGCGGCACGCCTTACGGCCCCAGCCACCATGCCGGCGCCGCAAATGACCAGGCGATTACCGAGCACGAGAAAAAACTCTGCATCGCGCTCGGCCGGCGGCTGGCGGCAACCGCGCTCAAGCTCGCCGGATGAGTCTGGGCGGCGAGGCGCGGCGGCACCTGCGTGCGCACCGCTACGGCGTGCTTTCCACAATCTCGCGCGCCCTCGAGGGTTATCCCTTCGGCTCGGTCACGCCGTTCGTGCTCGATGCGCAGGCCCGCCCGGTAATTTTCGCAAGCCGCCTCGCCGAGCACACCCGAAACATCAGCGCCGATCCGCGCCTCAGCCTGCTGGTTCACGCCCACAGCGAAGCGGGCGGCGATGTGCAAGCGCAGGCGCGGGTCACGCTCATGGGAAAAGCATGCGCAATCGAACATGCCGGCGACATCAGCGAGCGCTATTTGCGCTACTTTCCCGCCGCCCGCGACTATCTGGAACTCGATTTCGACTTCTACCGCATTGAACCAGCCACGCTGCGGGTGGTGGCGGGCTTCGGCAAAATACACTGGATCAGCCGCGAAGCCTATTCGCCGCCCGCAAATGCGCTCGCCGAAGATGAAAACGAAATCATCGCGCACATGAACCGCAATCATGCGCAGAGTCTGCGCGATTACTGCCGCTTTCAACACCAGCGTGCG
Source organism: Burkholderiales bacterium (assembly GCA_919902235.1). Taxonomy (GTDB): domain Bacteria; phylum Pseudomonadota; class Gammaproteobacteria; order Burkholderiales; family SG8-41; genus CAKKQX01. The sequence goes on along the minus strand of CAKKQX010000083.1, from coordinate 16,733 downwards.
GTGGAAGCGGCGGAGATGATCGGCATCGATTGCGATGGTTTTGATGTGCGCGCCGACGCAGGAATCCTGCGCTTCGAGTTCGAGAGCTGCGTGACCGATGCGGCGCAAGCACGTGCCGCATTATTGAGCGTTTTATAATGGATGACAGTCGGAACGCTCAATCCCTCTTCCCGACCCCTCCCGCAAGGAGAGGGTGAGAATGGCCGGGAAAGCGTGCGCGGCATGACGGCGAACCGCCTTTACCATGTCAGCGCCGGCAGCCTGATCACGCTGATTTGCCTGTGCCTGGCGTGGGAACTGTGGCTCGCGCCGCTGCGGCCCGGCGGTTCATGGCTGGCGCTCAAGGCACTGCCGCTGCTGGCGCCGCTGCCGGGCATCCTGCGCCGCAAAATCTACACCTACCAGTGGTCCTCAATGCTGATCCTTGCCTACTTCATCGAAGGCGTGGTGCGCGGCTACGCGGACGGCGGATTTTCGGCGCAGCTTGCGCGCACCGAGATCGCGTTGTCGCTGCTGTTCTTCTGCAGTGTGATCGCGTATGTGCGGCTGACTGCGCGCACCCGCTGATCCCGGCGCATCGGCGCTGCGCCGGCCACGCCGAGGATATTAAAAATTATCAATTAAAACAATAAGTTAATCAGACTCTCTCGCACGCAGCCCTACAGCTGCGGGTTCAGCCGTTCGAGCTTCGATTGCAGCTTGTTGAGCGCGTTGATATAGGCCTTGGCCGAGGCCACCACGATGTCGGTATCGGCGCCCTGGCCGTTGACGATGCGCCCGTTCTTCGACAAACGCACCGTCACTTCGCCCTGGGAATCGGTGCCGCTGGTGATGTTGTTGACCGAGTACAGCAGCAGGCTTGCGCCGCTCCTGGCGACCGACTCGATCGCCTTGAACGCGGCATCGACCGGACCACTGCCCTGCGCTTCGCACTGACGCTGCGCGCCATCTTCCGATATTACGAGCCTCGCAAACGGCAGCTCGCCGGTTTCCGAATGCGCGGTCAGCGACACCAGCCGGAAATGTTCGTTTTCGACGTGCTCGATTTCTTCCTCGCTGATCAGCGCCTGCAAATCCTCGTCGAAAATCTCGCGTTTTTTGTCGGCAAGATCCTTGAAGCGCTTGAATGCGGCGTTCAAAGCCTCCTCCGAATCGAGCATTATGCCCAACTCATGCAAACGGCTCTTGAAAGCATTGCGGCCGGAAAGCTTGCCCAGCGTGAGCCGGTTGGTGATCCAACCCACTGACTCCGCGCTCATGATTTCGTAGGTTTCACGATGCTTCAAAACCCCGTCCTGATGGATGCCGGATTCGTGCGCGAACGCGTTGGCACCGACGATCGCCTTGTTGGGCTGCACCGGGTAGCCGGTGATGCCGGAAACCAGTTTTGACGCCGGCACGATTTGGGTGGCGTCGATTTCGGTGTCGCATGGAAACATGTCCTGGCGGGTGCGCACCGCCATCACAATTTCTTCCAATGCGGCATTGCCCGCGCGCTCACCCAGACCGTTGATCGTGCACTCGACCTGGCGCGCGCCGTTGAGCACCGCCGACAGCGAGTTGGCGACGGCGAGCCCGAGGTCGTTGTGGCAATGCACCGACCACACCGCCTTGTCGGCGTTGGGCACGCGCTCGCGCAAGGTCTTGATGAGCCGGCCGAACTGGTCGGGCAGGGTATAGCCCACGGTGTCCGGTACATTGATGGTAGTGGCGCCGGCCTTGATCACTTGTTCAATGATGCGGCACAGGAAATCGATGTCCGAGCGCCCGGCATCCTCCGGCGAGAATTCCACGTTATCCGTGTACTCGCGCGCCCACTTGATCGCCCTCACCGCCTGCTCGATCACCTGCGACGGCTCCATCCGCAGCTTTTTCTCCATGTGTATGGGCGAGGTCGCAATGAAAGTGTGCAGGCGCGGAGAGCTGGCGACGCGAACCGCCTCGCCGCAGCGCCGGATGTCTTTCTCGTTGGCACGCGCCAGACCGCACACCGTACTGTCCTTGATGGCGCGGGCAACGGCCTGCACCGACTCGAAGTCACCGTCGCTTGCCGCGGGGAAACCCGCTTCGATGATGTCAACGCGCATGCGCTCGAGCTGGCGCGCGATGCGGATTTTTTCCTCCCTGCTCATCGACGCGCCCGGGCTTTGTTCGCCGTCACGCATCGTGGTGTCGAATATGATCAATTTTTCCTTGGCCATGCTGGTCTCCGGTCCTGACTCAGCCGCTGCGCCACGCGTGCCGCATGCGGATGAAACGTTGATAGCTCCCCGGGCGATGGATTGCGCCGGGCCGAAACAACAAATTGTGGGGTAAGTTTAGCGCGCGCGAACGCGCAGCAGCAGGCCGGCCAGCAGACGGCTGGCAGAAAAGGAAAGTATGATGGCCTGAGAGCTCATGGGTTGAAATATAAAGGCTTTGGGAAGCCGGTGCAAGGCCCGCTCGCAAATCCGCGATCTGCCCGCTAACCGCCGGCCGCAGGGGGGGGAAGCTTGTCAGGGGCCTTGCCGTGGCGACCGCGCGCCAGCTCCCACAGCCAGATTACGTAGCCCGAGCAGCCGTAGCCCACGAACAGGATGAACAGCATTTCCGGCAAGGTGCTGGAAAATGTCAGCAGCAGCACCATGCCCAAAGCAATTGCCACCGCCGCCGAGAACGGCACGCTCTTGCGCAGATTGATGTCCTTGCCGCTGTAAAACTTGAAATTGCTGACCATGGACAGGCCCGCAAACGCCGTCAGCAGCCACGCCAGCCAGATCACTTCCTGCCCTTTGACCTGATATTCGTTGAACGCCCACACCATGCCCGCAACCAGGCAGGCCGCAGCCGGACTCGGCAGCCCCTGGAAGAACCGCTTGTCGGCAACCTCCAGCGTGGTGTTGAAACGCGCCAGCCGCAAAGCGGCGCAGGCGCAGTAAACGAAGGCGGCTATCCAGCCCAGCTTGGTGGTTAGCCACGGGCCCAGAATGGGAATATTTTTCATGAACGCAAATTCGTCCAGCGCCCAGACGTAGACTACCAGCGCCGGCGCGACGCCGAACGAGACCATGTCCGACAGGCTGTCGTATTCGACGCCGAAAGCGCTTTGGGTGTGCGTTAGCCGCGCCACGCGCCCGTCGAGCCCATCGAAAACCATCGCCACGAAAATCGCGATCGCCGCCTGCTCGAAACGCCCGCTCATCGCCTGCACAATCGCGTAAAAACCGGCAAACAGCGCGATGGTTGTAAGCAGATTCGGCAGCAGATAGATGCCGCGCCGCGGAAACCGCGACTTGATGAAAATCTTGTGTTCCTTTGGTTCGCTCATATCGCTTTCTGCGGCAGATCCCTGCGTTACAGGCGTGCCTGACAAAAGTTTATACCACCGAACCGGCGCGAAAGGCCACCGTTACGGCAGAACAGCAAGCACCGTCTCGGTAGCGTAGACCTTGTCGCCCACGCTTGCCCGCGGCATCGCGGCGAGCGGCAGATAAACATCGACACGCGAACCGAAACGGATGAACCCGTAGCGCTCGCCGCGCGCGAGTTTCTGGCCGGTCTTCGCGTAGCACAGGATGCGGCGCGCGATCAGCCCCGCAACCTGCACGCAAGTAATATCGGCACCGTCCGGCGTTCTGATCCACAGCGCGTTACGCTCGTTCTCGAGCGAGGCTTTCGCCAGATCGGCATTCACGAACTTCCCGGGGAAATACCAGGCTTCACGTATTTCGCCGTCCACCGGGCTGCGGTTGGAGTGCGCGTTGAACACATTCATGAACACGCTCACTTTGAGCGCCTCGCGCTTGAGGTAAGGGTCCTCGACGCGCTCAACGGCGACGATGCGCCCGTCTGCCGGAGACAGCACTGCCTTGGGATCGGACGGCACAGTCCGCGGCGGGTCCCGGAAGAACTGCAGCATAAACATCGCGATGCCCCACAGCGGCAGCGCCCACCACAAGCCCGCAAACCCGTGGACGATAGCCGCTGCCGCTATCGACGCGGCAAGAAACGGCCAGCCTTCCCTGGCGATGATGGGGTGAGGGTAATTCATCGTGAACGGGTGAACGGGTGAACGGGCAATGTACCCGGGAGCTCGACGCCTTGTTCCACTCGTTCACTGCATTCACTGGACATCAATTTTTGGACTGATCTACGAGCCGGTTCTTCTTGATCCACGGCATCATGTCACGCAGCTTGCCGCCAACAATTTCGATGGCATGCTGACGGCCGATGCGGCGCATCGCATTCAGTTTGGTAGCCCCGGTCTGGTTCTCGAGCAGGAATTCCTGAGCGTACGCGCCAGTCTGGATTTCCGTGAGAATTTTGCGCATCTCGTTCTTGGTCTGTTCAGTGATGATGCGCGGACCACGCGTGAAATCGCCGTACTCGGCATTGTTCGAGATCGAATAGCGCATGTTGGCAATACCGCCTTCGTACATCAGGTCGACGATGAGCTTGAGTTCGTGCAGGCACTCGAAATAGGCCATCTCGGGGGCATACCCGGCCTCGACCAGCGTCTCGAAACCAGCCTGGACCAGAGCGGTGCAGCCGCCGCACAACACGGCCTGCTCGCCGAACAGATCGGTCTCGGTTTCTTCCTTGAAAGTGGTCTCGATGATGCCCGCCTTGCCGCCGCCGATCGCGGCCGCGTAGGACATCGCCATGTCGCGCGCCTTTTTCGACGGATTCTGATGCACCGCGATCAGCATCGGCACGCCACCGCCCTGGGAATAGGTGCCGCGCACGGTGTGTCCGGGGGCCTTGGGCGCCACCATCACCACGTCAAGATCCACGCGCGGCACAACCTGGTCATAATGAATATTGAAGCCATGCGCAAACGCGAGCGTGGCACCTTTCTTGATGCTGGAAACAACGTCTTCGCGATAGACCTTGGCGATATGCTCGTCGGGCATCAGCATCATGACGAAATCCGCGCCTTTCACTGCTTCGCCAACCTCCTTGACGCTGAGTCCGGCTTTTTTCGCCTTGTCCCAGGACGAACCGCCTTTGCGCAGCCCGACCGTGACCTTGCCGCCCGAATCCTTCAGGTTGAGCGCATGGGCATGGCCTTGTGAACCGTAGCCGATAATGGTGACCTTTTTCCCCTTGATCAGGGAAAGGTCGGCATCCTTGTCGTAATAAACCTTCATGATTTTCCCTCTGGTTAAATTCGCGGAAAGCGAAGCGTCAGGCTGGGGCGTGCATCCCGCCGGAATTGCCCCTTACGCCTGCCCTGCACCTCGCTAGACTTTCAGTACCCGATCGCCACGACCGATGCCGGAGGCGCCGGTTCGCACTGTCTCCAGAATCGCGCTGCCGTCGATAGCCTTCAAAAAAGCGTCGAGCTTGGAACCGGTGCCCGTGAGCTCGATCGTATAGTCCCTGTCGGTGACATCGATGATGCGGCCGCGGAAGATGTCAGCCATACGCTTCATTTCCTCGCGATCCTTGCCGATCGCCCGCACCTTCACCAGCATCAGTTCGCGCTCGATGTGGTCGCCGTCCGACAAATCCACCACCTTGACCACATCGACAAGTTTGTTGAGCTGCTTGGTGATCTGCTCAATCACCTCATCCGAACCGGTGGTGACGATAGTCATGCGCGACAGCGTTGCGTCCTCGGTCGGCGCCACGGTCAGCGACTCGATATTGTAGCCCCGGGCCGAAAACAGGCCCGATACGCGGGACAGCGCGCCCGCCTCGTTTTCCAGCAATATTGAAACGATATGACGCATGGCTACACCAGGATCATTTCAGACAGGCCCTTGCCGCCGGGCACCATCGGAAACACGTTTTCGGTCTGGTCGGTGATGAAATCCATGAACACCAGGTCCTTTTTGCGCGCGAATGCTTCTTTCAGCGCCGGCTCGACGTCCGCGGGCTTTTCGATGCGCATGCCGACATGGCCGTAGGACTCTGCCAGTTTCACGAAATCCGGCAGCGCATCCATATACGACTCGGCGTAGCGGTTGCCGTGAAAAAACTCCTGCCACTGGCGCACCATGCCCATGTAGCGGTTATTGAGGTTGATAATCTTGATCGGCAGCCGGTACTGCTTGCAGGTCGAGAGCTCCTGTATGCACATCTGGATCGAGGCTTCGCCGGTCACGCAGGCGACCTGTGCCTTCGGATGCGCGAGCTGCACGCCCATCGCATACGGCAGGCCCACGCCCATGGTTCCCAGTCCACCCGAGTTGATCCAGCGCCGGGGCTTGTTGAATTTATAAAACTGCGCCGCCCACATCTGGTGCTGGCCGACGTCGGAAGTAACGAAGGCCTCGCCCTTGGTGATCGCGTAGAGTTTCTCGACCACATACTGCGGCTTGATGATGGCACTCGAACGGTCATACTTGAGGCAGTCGCGGCCGCGCCACAACTCGATCTGCGTCCACCAGGTTTTGAGCGCTGCCTGGTCGGGCTTGACCTTGCCCGCCTGCAGCTGCTTGATGAGATCCTGCAGTACCTCGCGCACGTTACCAACGATGGGCACGTCGACGCGCACCCGTTTTGAAATTGACGACGGATCGATATCAATATGAATGATGGAGCGCGGCTCCTCGAAGAAGTGCTTGGGATTGCCGATCACGCGGTCGTCGAAACGCGCGCCGATCGCAAGCAATACATCGCAGTGCTGCATCGCCATATTGGCTTCATAAGTGCCATGCATGCCGAGCATGCCGAGGAACTGCGGATCGGTTGCCGGATAGCCGCCCAGCCCCATCAGGGTGTTGGTGCAGGGAAAGCCCAGCAGGCGCACGAGCTGCGTCAGCTCGGCCGCCGCTTCGCCGAGAATGATGCCGCCGCCGGTATAGATCATCGGACGCTTGGCGCCCATCAGCATCTGGATCGCCTTCTTGCCCTGCCCGGCATGTCCCTTGGTGACCGGGTTGTAAGAGCGCATCGCGATGGTCTTGGGATACTCGAAATCGGCTTTATGCGTGGTGATGTCCTTGGGAATATCGACCACTACCGGGCCGGGCCTGCCGGTCGACGCGATAAAGAACGCCTTTTTGATGGTCGACGCGATATCTTTCACGTCCTTTACCAGGAAGTTGTGTTTGACGCACGGACGCGTAATGCCGACGGTGTCGCACTCCTGGAAGGCATCCTGGCCGATAGCATGGGTCGGCACCTGGCCGGTGATAATTACCATCGGGATCGAATCCATGTGGGCAGTGGCGATGCCGGTCACGGCATTAGTCACGCCCGGCCCCGAAGTCACCAGCGCCACCCCGACCTTGTCGGTGGAGCGGGCATAGCCGTCGGCGGCATGCACCGCGCCCTGCTCGTGGCGGGCCAGTACGTGCTTAACCTTGTCTTGCTTGAACAGCTCGTCGTAGAGGAACAACACCGCGCCGCCCGGGTAGCCGAACACGTAGTCGACACCCTCTTCCTGCAAACACCGGATCACGATCTCAGCGCCGCTTAATTGCATATTAATCCCAACCTTAATCCCAACCCGGTTTAAAAACGGAAACGTGAAACATTACCGGTTGACGGCCCGTTGGTCAAGTAAAATATCTCTGTAAACAGCATGATAGCCGTGCGTAACGCACTTGCAGCTGCCATCGCTTGCGCCATGTTGACGTTTTGTTAAGATGCGCTCGACCACGCGGCTACGCTTATGAAACAGGGCAAGGCATAAGGCAGGCGTGTTTTGCGGCTACCCCGCGCACGCCCCCAACAAAACAGATAAGGCGACGCCACTGGCTACCTATAAGGAATTGTCCGACTTTCTGGCTGAAGTCGAACGTCGCGCCTACAAACAGGCGCTGTATGCGGTTCGCGACGAACATGTCTCGCAGGACATCGTGCAGGACACCATGATGAAGCTTGCGCACAAGTATTCTGCAAGGCCGCCGGCGGAGTTACCGCTGCTGTTTCAGCGCATCCTGCAAAATACGATCCGCGATTACTACCGCCGCCAGAAAGTGCGCTCGCTGTGGACCATGCCGATCTCTGCGCTATTCGGCGGCGGCGAGGAAGAAAATGATCCTCTGGAAACTTTAGAGGTGGAAGACGACTCCAAATTTTCTGAGCCGCCGCCAGAACAATTGGAGCGATCCCAAGTTCTTGGTTTAATTGAAAAAGCACTGGAGAAGCTGCCCGCCCGTCAACGCCAGGCCTTTCTACTGCGTTATTGGGAGGAAATGGATGTCGCCGAGGCGGCGAAGATAATGGGTTGCTCAGAGGGGAGTGTGAAAACGCACTGCTCGAGGGCAACTCATGCCCTTGCCGTAACGCTGAAGAAACAGGGGATCACGCTATGAATCAACACGACCAGGAACACGGCCAGGAATTAGCCGGAAAAATCGTCCGCCGCCTGAACGAAGGCACAGATAATCTCGACCGCACTGCGAGCGAACGCCTGCTGGAGGCGCGCAAAGCCGCCTTGACTCATTACCAGGAACAGCCCGCGCCAGCCTGGAGCATGGCATGGGCGGGCAATGTCCTGTCCGGGTTTACCGAACGCCACGTGCTTGGCGTGCGTTACCTGATCCCCATGACGGTTCTTGTACTGGGGCTGGCCGGCATTCTTTATTGGCAAAACTCCCCTGCAACCAACGATATCGCTGAAATCGATATCGAACTGCTGACCGGCGATCTGCCTATCAATGCCTACCTCGACAGGGGCTTCGATTCATGGCTAAAACGCTCGTCGCGCTGATCGTCGCGCTATGTCTCGCTTTCCCCGCCTTCGCCGCTCAAACTAGGCCCGCCGCCAAAAAAGAAGCGAAACCTGCCTGGACGGAGCTCAGCGCACCCCAGCAGCAGATTCTTGCGCCGCTCGCGGGCGAGTGGAATGAAATGGACACCACCCGGCGCAAGAAATGGGTTGCGATTGCCAATCGTTATCCGAAAATGAAGCCGCAGGAGCAGCAACTCCTGCAGAAGCGCATGAAGGAATGGGCGGCGTTGACCCCCGAACAGCGGCGCGCAGCGCGCGCGAAATACCAGAGCGTGAAAAAGCTGCCGTCGGAAAAACGCAAGGATGTCAGGCAGCAATGGCAGCAGTACCAGCGCTCGCTTGCCGCTCAGCCCGAAATATCCGCGTCGGACCCGCCGGCGCCGCCGGAAATGCCGTCCGCTGAAAAGCCGGCCGCAAAACCCGCCACAGGAACGGCGCGCGCGACGGAGCAATAAGAGCGCCATGAATCAAGCCCTGGCGCTCGCCCCTCCCGCCGGCCTGGCGCAGCGCGCGCTTGCCCTGGTTTACGAAACCCTGCTGCTGATTGCCGTGCTGTTTGCCGGCGCGATGCCGTTTCTGATGCTGCTGCAGGATGTCGATCCACCGCTCGCCCGGCTGTTATTACAGCTTTATCTGCTGATGCTGTGCGGCGTTTACTATATATGGCAATGGCTGCGCGGCGGGCAAACACTGCCCATGAAAACCTGGCGCGTGAAACTGATTACGCGCGACGGCGGGCCGCTCACCATGCGCCATGGCCTTTATCGCTACCTGTTCGCGCTCGCCGGCCTCGCATTGTTTGGCGCGGGGTTTTTGTGGGCGCTCATCGACCGCGATAAGCAGTTCCTCCACGATCGGCTGGCGGGAACAAGGATTGTAGCGGTAAGCGGTAAGCAGTGAGCAGTTTGCTGTTTCACCGCTTACCGCTTACCGTTTATCGCCTCTCCTGCCACCACAACATCCCCACCGCAACGCTGAGGAAGATCAGCGTGGGCGAAATCGCGCTCAATATTGGCGGCCAGTCATTCAAAAGCCCGAGATGGCCGAACAGGCGGTTGAGAAAATGAAATGCGAGCCCAAGCATGATGCCGGCGAATATCTTGGCGCCTATGCCGCCCTGCCGGCGCTGAAAGTAAGCGAATGGCAGCGCCAGCACCATCATCACCAGCACCGCTATTGGATATAACAGTTTGGTCCACAACGCGATTTCATAGCGCAAGGTCTTCTGCCGGTTCTCCCGCAGATGCTGCGCGAAGGAATACAGCCGCCACGCCGACATCTGGTCAGGTTTGACCAGCAGCACATTGAGCAGGGCAGGATCGAGCACCGATTGCCAGCTTGCCTCGCCCATGGCCTTGATGCCGGTTTTGCGGTCTTCAAAGGTGGTCTGCACGATGTCCTTCAGCATCCAGCGGCGTTCCTGCAGGTAATTGCCGCTCTCGGCAAGACTGATCGAACGCAGATGGTGGGCGTCGTCGAATTCGTAGATTCTCACGTTTCTCAGCGACGAGTCGGGCATGATTTCGCCGACATTGATAAAGCTCTTGTCGTCCTTGATCCACAGGCCGGAGCGGAATTCCTGTGCCACCAGGCCGGTAATCGCCTGCGAGCGCATGCGCAGCGCAAGTTGCTCGGCGGGCGGCGCCACGAATTCGCCGAACACGAAAGTCAGCAGCGCAAATGCCCCGCCCACTCCGACCAGGGTTGCCGCCATGCGCGTGACCGACAGCCCCGAAGTACGCATTACCGTGTATTCGGAACTTTCCACCAGCTGCGCCAGGGCAAACAAGGTGCCGATCAGCGCCGCGATTGGAAATAATTCATAAACATGGTTAGGCACGGACAGCAGCACGTGAAGCAGCACATGCCGCAGGCGGTAGCTACCGCGGCCCAGGTCCTTGATTTGCTCCACCAGGTCGAAAAACGCGAACAGCATGAGCAGCGCGGCGAACACCAGCGCCGTTGCGGCGATGATTTCGCGCGTGAGATAGCGTCGCAGCGTTTTCATCTGATCAGCCGGAAAACAGAAAACACCATGAGGCGCCGGTAAAACAACGCCAGCAACAGCAGCAGCATGCACAAATGCACGCCCCATATCCCGGCCGCAAAGCTCAACCGCGATTGTGCGATCGAAGCCTGCACGATCGAAAGCAGGTTGCTGTAAGTCATGAAAACCAGCAGCGCGAGCACCAGGTTCATGGAACGTCCGGCGCGCGGATTGACGAAGGACAGCGGAATCGCAAGCAGCGATAAAATCAACGCCGAGAACGGCAGGCCGAGGCGCCACGACAATTCGGCAAGATTGGGGGGCGTGGGTGCGCGCAGGAGATCGAGCGTAGATGTCGTTTTGGTGGTCGGCGCGCGCACCGCGGCCTCGGCGGTCTCGATGCGCATCGCATAACGCTCGAATTCATAAATCTTGTATTCAGCGCTGCCGGGCTGGCCCTCATAGCGCCGCCCATTGAGCAGCACCAGAAAGCGGTCGCCATTTTCCGCCGTTTCCTGGAAGCCGCGGCGCGCCACCATCACGCCCGCCCGGTGGTTCTGAATCGAGCTCACGAACACATTGGCGACCAGATTTTCGGACCCGGACACTTCCTCCACGAAAAACACGCGTTCGCCCTGCCGCGATTCGCGGAACACGCCGGGCGCAACAGTCGATACATCGTCGCGGCTGTCCATCTGCCGCCGCAGTTCCTCGGACTTGCTCACCGCCCACGGCGACAATACCGTGGAAAGCAGCGCGATGGTAAACACCAGCGGCAGCGCGAAAACCAGCACCGGACGCACCCACTGGACAAGGCTCACGCCGCAGGAGAACCACACCACCATCTCGGAATCGCGGTAGCCGCGCGTCAGCGTCAACAGCACGGCAATGAACAGCGTCAGCGACAGCAGCACCGGCAGGTAATTCACCATCGTCAGGCCGAGCAGCGCAACCACTCCGGTGGAGGTGATGGCGCCGTTTGCCGCCTGACCGAGCAAACGCACCAGCTGCGTGGTAAGCGTAATACCCAGCAGCACCAGAAAAATGCCGATTGCAGCAGTGGTGAACTCGCGCAGCAGAGCCTTACGAAAGATCATTCGGGCGCTTTACTTTAGAGGAGAAATGCGCAGATAATCGACTGTCCGATCGCTTCACGATCGTATCAAATTACAGTCGCCGCAATTGTTGAATCAGCATGGGAGCACAACGTGGAATTTAGCATAAAAAGCGCCGCGGCAGGCCGTCAAAAAAGCGGCTGCGCCGTGGCCGGCATATTCGAATCGCGCAAGCCCAGTGCTGCCGCAACAGCGCTTGATCGCGCGGCCGGCGGCTACATCGGCAACGTCATGGGCCGCGGCGACATGGAAGGAAGGGCCGGCTCCACGCTGCTGCTGCACAACGTGCCGGGCGTCGCCTGCGAGCGCGTGCTGCTGGTCGGACTCGGGCGCGCCGGGGATTTCGGCGACAGACAATATCGCGAGGCTGTTGCCGCTGCAGTCAAGGCGCTCAACGCCACCAGTGCCGGTGAAGCCGAACTGCATCTGGTCTCGCTCGCCGTCGGCAAACGCGACGTTGGATGGCGGGTGCAGCAGGCGATAGCGGTAGCGGGCGACTGCGCCTACCGCTTCGACCGCATGAAAAGCAAACAGGAAAACCGCCAACCCGCGCTGCGCAAGCTCGTGCTGTGCGTCGACGGCGCGGCGATGCGCGCCGCGCAAACCGCATTGAAGCGCGGCGCGGCAGTTGCGCACGGCGTCGACCTCGCCAAGGACCTCGGCAACCTGCCGGGCAATGTCTGCACGCCGTCGTATCTTGCCGAGCAGGCGCAGACGCTGGCCACGGCCCACCGGCTGGGCATAGACGTGCTTGAGCGCAAGGACATGGAAAAGCTGGGCATGGGCACGCTGCTGTCGGTGGCGCGCGGCAGCGCGCAGCCGCCCAAGCTGATCGCCCTGCAGTACCGCGGCGGGGCGAAAAATGCCAAGCCAGTGGCGCTGGTCGGCAAGGGCGTTACTTTCGACACCGGCGGCATTTCACTCAAGCCGGCGCCCGAAATGGATGAAATGAAATTCGACATGTGCGGCGCGGCGAGCGTATTCGGCACCCTGAAAGCGGCCGCCGAAATGAAATTGCCGCTGAACGTGGTCGGCATCGTGCCGGCCACCGAAAACATGCCCGGGGGCAAAGCCACCAAGCCCGGCGACATCGTCACCAGCATGTCGGGCCAGACGGTCGAAATCCTCAATACCGACGCCGAGGGGCGGCTCATTCTGTGCGATGCCCTGACTTATGCCGAGCGCTTCGACCCCGCCGCGGTGGTGGACATCGCGACGCTGACCGGCGCCTGCGTAATCGCCCTGGGCCATGTCGCGTCAGGCCTGTTCGCCAACGACGCGGCGCTGGCGAAGGAACTGCTCGCCGCCGGCGACGCGGCGCACGACCGCGCCTGGCACATGCCGCTATGGGACGACTACCAGGACCAATTGAAAAGCAACTTTGCCGATTTCGCCAACATCGGCGGCCGGCCCGCAGGCAGCGTCACCGCAGCATGCTTTCTCGCGCGCTTCACGAAAAAATTCAAATGGGCGCATCTGGACATCGCCGGCACCGCGTGGAAATCGGGCCGTGAAAAAGGCGCCACCGGCAGGCCGGTGCCACTGTTGACGCAATTTCTGATTAACAGAAGCCGGAAGAAGGCGTAAGCGGTGAGCGGTAAGCAGTGAGTGCATGCGCTGCTTACTGCTTACCACTCACTGCTCACCCGTTTACCGAAAATGACGCAGATTGATTTCTACACCAATGTGACGGACAAGCTGCACACGGCATGCCGCATCACCGCCAAGGCGCACGGTCGGGGTCTGCGCGTCATGCTGTTCTGCCCGGATGCGGAAACCGCGCGGCAAATGGACAGGGCATTGTGGATCAACCCGCCGCTCGGTTTCGTTCCGCATTGTTTTCCCGGCGATCCGCTGGCGCCGGTAACGCCGGTCATCGTTGATCATGAGGGCGGCGACCCGCTGCACGATCAGGTGCTGCTCAATTTACGGCCGGAATGGCCGCCGTTTTTCAGCCGTTTCCAGCGCCTGGTCGAAATCGTTACTCTGGATGACACAGACCGCCAGGGGGCGCGCGAACGCTACAAGTTCTACCGCGACCGCGGCTATGAAATCCGCACCCACGATTTGTCCAAGGCAAGTCAATAGACAGGATCAACAGGATTGACAGGACTGAGGCCGCGCTGGCGACGGGATCCCGAATCGGTTTTGGCTTCAATCCAGTAAATTCTGTTAATCCTGTCCATTAAGGTTTTTGCAGCAATGGCACAGCACCCGAATAAAGACGACAGCGACGACCTTCTGGCGCGCGCCGACGCATTGCTCGCCCGCCATCGCGGCGGCGCGTCTTCGCAACCCATGCCCCAGGCGCGCGATGCCGTAGCCGGCACGCCGGCCGCGGACGACAGTGCGGCCGATATCCCGACGCTGACCGATATCGTGGTCGCGCCCGAAATTCCCGCGGCGCCCGCTCCTGCACGCTTCGATGCCGCGCCCGCACCCGAAACGGCGCCGGAGCCCGTGCCGCAGATCGAGGTGATCTCCCGCGTGCAGTCGCAGAATCTGGAGCACAGCGTTTATCAGAAGCTGAAGAAGGGGCTCGATGAGCAGATTTCAGGCGTCATTCAGCAGAACTTCATGCCCGAAATCGGCGCCGCGCTCGACCACGCGCTGCAGAAAATCTCCCGTGACCTCAATGCCAACATCGGCGCCATGGTGCGCGCATCGATCCAGGAAACGCTGCATCTGCAATTGAAGGATCTGCGGCTCGCGCTCGAATCCAAGGCGGTGGAAGGCACGGAGGCGCTGCCCGCCTCAGGTATAATGCCGGCTTTTTCCCCGACACCCCCCTCCCCCGCATCACACATGGAACTTGCCAAGAGCTTTGAACCGGCCGCAATCGAGGCGCATTGGTATCCGCTCTGGGAAAGCAACGGCTATTTCAAGGCCGGTTTCGACGCCGCCAACCCGAACAATTACTGCATCCTGCTGCCGCCGCCCAACGTCACCGGCACGCTGCACATGGGGCACGCCTTCCAGCACACGCTGATGGATGCGCTCACCCGCTACCACCGCATGCGCGGCCACAACACGCTGTGGCAGCCCGGCACCGACCACGCCGGCATCGCCACCCAGATCGTGGTCGAACGCCAGCTCGAAGCCAAAAACATTGCGCGCCACGACCTCGGGCGCGAGCAATTCGTCGAACGCGTCTGGCAGTGGAAGCAGGAATCGGGATCGACCATCACGCGCCAGATGCGGCGGCTGGGCACCTCCTGCGACTGGGAACGCGAGCGCTTCACCATGGACGACGGTCTGTCCTTCGTCGTCACCGAGGTCTTCGTGCAGCTTTTTCAGGAAGGCCTGATCTACCGCGGCAAGCGGCTGGTGAACTGGGATCCGGTGCTGCAGACCGCGGTATCCGACCTCGAAGTCGAATCGCGCGAGGAAGACGGCAGCCTGTGGTACATCCGCTACCCGCTGGAGTCCGGCGAAGGCAACGTCATCGTCGCCACCACGCGGCCCGAAACCATGCTGGGCGACGTCGCGATCGCGGTCAATCCCGAGGATCCCGCCTACAAGGAAATCATCGGCAGCCGCGTCATGCTGCCGCTCACCGGCCGCGCCATCCCGGTGATCGCCGACGACTACGTCGATCCCGCGTTCGGCACCGGCTGCGTCAAGATCACCCCGGCGCATGATTTCAACGACTATCAGGTGGGCGTGCGCCACCACCTCGCGCCGATCAATATTTTCACGCTCGACGCAAAAATCAACGACAACGCGCCCGAGGCTTACCGCGGACTCGACCGCTTCGACGCGCGCGCGCGCGTGCTCGCCGACCTGCGCGAACAGGGCCTGCTCGCCGAAACCAAACCGCACAAGCTGATGGTGCCGCGCTGCGGCCGCACCGACGCCATCGTCGAGCCCATGCTCACCGACCAGTGGTTCGTGAAAATGGACGGCTTGGCGCGCGCCGGCCTCGCGGCGGTGGCGCGCGGCGAAGTCAAATTCGTGCCCGAGAACTGGACCAGCACCTATAACCAGTGGCTTACCAACATCCAGGACTGGTGCATCTCGCGCCAGCTGTGGTGGGGACACCGCATCCCGGCCTGGTACGACGCCGAGGGCAGCGTCTACGTCGGACGCACCCGCCAAGAAGCGCAGGCAAAGTACGATCAGTCGCTGCTCGAGCGCATACAGGCCGGCGCCAATGTCACGGCCTCCGAACTCACGCAGGACGAGGACGTGCTCGACACCTGGTTCTCCTCCGCGCTGTGGCCGTTTTCCACGCTCGACTGGCCGCAGGACAACCGCGCGCTGCAGCTCTACCTGCCCTCATCCGTGCTGGTCACCGGCTTCGACATCATTTTCTTCTGGGTCGCGCGCATGGTGATGATGACCCTGCACTTCACCGGCAAGGTGCCGTTCCGCGAAGTCTACGTGACCGGCCTGGTGCGCGACGCCGAAGGCCAGAAAATGAGCAAGTCGAAAGGCAACGTCCTCGATCCGCTCGATCTCGTCGACGGCATCTCGCTCGACGCGCTGGTGGAAAAGCGCACCGCCAACTTGATGGACCCCAGGCAGGCGCAAAGCATCGCCGCCATCACGCGCCGGCATTTCCCGCACGGCATCTCCGCGTGCGGCACCGATGCGCTGCGCTTCACTTTCGCCAGCCTCGCCTCGCACGGCCGCGACATCAAGTTCGACCTTGCGCGCTGCGACGGCTACCGCAATTTCTGCAACAAGCTGTGGAACGCCACGCGCTTCGTGCTGATGAACTGCGCCGGCAGGGACACCGGACTCGACGATGCGCAGCCGGTCGAGCTCTCTGTCGCCGACAAATGGATCGTGAGCCGCCTGCAGCGCGCTGAAGCCGAGGCGCAGCAGGCGTTCCGCGAGTACCGCTTCGACAATCTCGCGCGCACGATTTACGAACTGACGTGGGACGAGTACTGCGACTGGTACATCGAACTCGCCAAGGTGCAGCTCAGCAGCGGCAGCGAAGCGCAGCAGCGCGCCA
>CAKKQX010000082.1 GCA_919902235.1 Burkholderiales bacterium | reverse complement strand
AGCGAAGAACAACTGGCGCAGATCGTCACGCGCGATGCGATGATAGGCGTCGCGCAGGTGAACGTGCCGGCCGGGAGCGCGCGATGAACGGCGTGCACGACATGGGCGGCATGCATGGTTTCGGGCCGGTGGCAATCGAGAAAGATGAACCTGTCTTCCACAGCGAGTGGGAAAAGCGTGCTTTCGCACTGACGCTGGCCTGCGGTTTTCTCGGCAGGTGGAACATCGACATGGGGCGCTACGCGCGCGAGCAGATGCCGCCCGCCGAATACCTCGCCACGACCTATTACGAGCACTGGTTCTTCGGTCTGGAGAAGCTGCTGGTCGAACAGGGGCTGCTCACGGCGCAGGAGCTCGAGACGGGGCGCGCCGCGGCGAAGGCCGACGGGTTGCGCGCCGTCGTCGCCGCGGATGTGGCGACGCGCCTGCGCCATCGCCGCCATGCGCGGGTCGACGTCGAGGTGGCGCCGAAATTCAGGGCCGGCGAT
Organism: Burkholderiales bacterium; assembly: GCA_919902235.1. GTDB lineage: Bacteria > Pseudomonadota > Gammaproteobacteria > Burkholderiales > SG8-41 > CAKKQX01. Next base: position 15,050 of record CAKKQX010000082.1, on the reverse strand, counting down.
CTCGTCGTCGCGCGCAATATCCATCCGGCCGGACACACGCGGCTGCCGCGCTATGCGCGTGGGCGGCGCGGTGTGATAGACCGCGATCACGGGGTGTTCGTGTTCGCCGATACCCACGCCATGAGCCGCGACCAGAAGCCGCAGCATTGCTACAGCGTGCGCTTCGCCGCGCGCGAGCTATGGGGGCCGGACGCCTGCGCCCGCGACAGCATCTATCTGGATCTGTGGGATGACCACCTTGATCCCGCCTGACGCCGGGCGCGCCGCGCTCGATGCGTTGCCCGCCCTGCCGCGCGACGGGGAGGGACCGGTGTTCAAGGCGCCGTGGGAAGCACAGGCGTTCGCGATGACGCTGTCGCTGCATGCGCGCGGCATGTTCACGTGGCGCGAGTGGGCCGCCTGCCTTGCCGCCGAGCTTGCCGCTGCCGCCGCGCGCGGCGAGCCCGACGACGGCACGCATTACTACGAACACTGGCTCGCCGCCCTCGAAAAACTCGTTGCCGAAAAGAAGATTATTGCGGGCGACGAACTGGAGCGGCGTGTCAATGCGTGGGACGCCGCCGCGCGGGCGACGCCCCACGGCAAACCCATCGAACTGTAATTAACGGTAAGCGTTTCGCACCGGGGCTGCTGTTCCCGTTTTGAAAACAGATTTCCGAATCTGACGATGAATAGGCCCTTGTCCCTCGCCGCTTCTGGGCCGTTCCCGCGGAACAACTGGTGGTGGTGTTCATGGCCCACGCGCCGGGCGCGATACGCTACTATCACCGGCAACTGCTGCACGCGCTGGTGCTGCAGGCGCTGGCCTAGGCAGGTTGCCCCGCCCGGTTACGGATACATTGCCCAGCCCACGCGATGGGTTTGCGCCCTGAAGAAATGCGCCTCGGTGGTGGTGACGAACAGCGTGGTGAGGTCGGGACCGCCGAAACAGCAGTTGGTCGGGCGGTTGGCCGGCACCGGATGGGTTTCCAGCACGCGGCCGGTGGGTGAAAAAACGTAGATCATGGGCCCGGGGCCGCTGACTTCCCAGCCGGCGGTGGCGACGATGTTGCCGTCGCGGTCGAAACACATGCCGTCTATGCCGCGATGCACGCCGCGCGCGTCCGCGCCCCAGGTGAAGAGCGTGGTGTAGACGCCGAGGCTGCCGTCTTCGCGTATCGGATAGGCGCGCAGCTCGCGTGCAATGTCCTTGGCATAGCCGCTTTCGGCGACGTACAAGGTATTCTGGTCCTGCGATACCAGGATGCCGTTGGGCTGGGTGGTGTCGAAGGTGACGCGCGTCACCGTATAGCTGCCGTCCTGCTGCGGATCGGCGCGCAGCACCGAGCGGTTGTCGAGTTCCTGATGCTCGGTGGCGTCGATGTTGCCCTCGTTCCACGGATTGGTGAACCAGATGCGTCCCTTGCGATCGATCGCGAGATCGTTGGGGGTGTTGAGTTTCCTGCCCTCCACGCCGTCGGCAATGGTGACGGTGCTGCCGTCGGGATCGAAGCGCACGATGCTGCGCCCGCCCTGGCAGCAGCCGAAGAGCCGTCCCTTGGCGTCGAAAGCGAGACCGTTGGTGCGGTTGGTGCCGGTGCGCCAGTCGACAATCGTGCCGCTCCCGGGGTCGAAGCGCTTGATGCAGTGGCCGTGAATGTGGGTGAAGTACAGATGCTCGCCATCCCATACCGGGCCTTCGGTGAGGGGTTTGGCGGACGGTTTCAACAGCAATTCAAAATTCCACTGCATGCGGTTTCTCTTTTCCGGAGTATGGATACGTTGCTGGAGTATGGCGCCTGATGCGTGAGCGGGCGGGTGCCGGCGAACGGCCATGATAAAGGATAAGTGCCGCAGGAAGTGTTTTTGCCGGCGGCCAACCTGCGCCCGCGTTGACGCGCAAGCGGCCGGGCGTTAAATTGCCGGGCACGAGAACGGCTGAATTTCCTGACCATTCAATCGCTCCCGGTCGTCGCCTGGATATCTCACGCCCCGGATTCCCAGCCCGGCACTCCTTATGCAAGGATACGACCCGATGTCCAAGATCCTCAAGACCGTTTTCGACGAGCCCGGCAAAAAGGTGCGCCTCAACGACATCAGCGCGCAACCGCCCAAGGGCATGACCCGGGACGAGGCCGAAAAACGTTTCGTTGCGCTCGGCAAGGAGCTGTTTGACCTGCAGGACGCGATGTTCGGCGCCAAGGTGAACAGCGTGATGGTGGTGCTGCAGGGGCGCGATGGCGCGGGCAAGGACGGCACCATCAAACACGTGGTCGGCTGCCTCAACCCGCGCGGCGTGAGCGTGGTCTCGTTCGGAGTTCCCACGACCGAGGAACGCGAGCACGACTTCCTGTGGCGCGTCCACCGCCACGCGCCGCGGCGCGGCGAGTTCTCCATTTTCAACCGCTCGCACTATGAGGATGTGCTGGTGGTGCGCGTGCACGACCTCGCGCCGAAGAGGCTGTGGAAGGAGCGCTTCGGCCACATCGCCGACTTCGAGGAACTGCTGGCCGAGCACGGCACCATCGTCCTCAAGTATTTTCTGCATATCACGAAAGTCGAGCAGGAGCAGCGCCTGCGCGAGCGCGAGCAGGCGGCGGAGACGGCATGGAAGCTCAATCCCAACGACTGGAAGGAGCGCGACTACTGGGACGAGTATACCGGGGCCTACGAAGACGCAATCTCCAGGACCGCGGCCAGCCACGCGCCATGGATCATCGTGCCGGCGAACGCCAAGTGGTACCGCAACCTGGTGATCGCCGAGTCCATTGTCGGCGCGCTGCGCGATCACAAGAAGAACTGGGAGCATCGGCTCAGCGAGATGGGCAAGGCCGGCAAGGCCGGGCTCGCTGCCTATCGCGCGCAGCGCGCTGCCGGCAGGAACGCGAAGAAAAAAGGCAGGTGATCGTTTGCGCACGGCGGGATCTTTATCGTTAGCCATAACCGGGGAGAAGGAATCATGCGTGCTCAATCGAAGTGGGGGATGGTTGCCGTGGTGCTGTCCGTGTTCGGCGTTGTGGCGGCCGGCCACGCCGCCGAGATCAAATACCCGACCAAGCCGGTCCGCCTCATCGTGCCCTATCCGCCGGGCGGTTCCACCGACCCGACCGCGCGCGCGTTCGGATCCTGGTTGTCCGATAAATTCGGCGTGCCGGTGGTGATCGACAACCGGCCGGGCGCCGGCTCCACCATCGGGCACAACCTCGGTGCCAAGGCCACGCCGGACGGCTACACGCTGCTGCTCGGCACTTCCGGCGGGCTGGTGGTCAGCCCCGCCTTCGGCACCAAGCTGGCATACGACCCCGACAAGGATTTCGCGCCCATCGGGCTGGGTGTCTATGTGCCCTTTCTCATCGTGGTGCACAGTTCGGTGCCGGCGAAAAGCGTGAAGGAACTGATAGACCTCGCCAAGGCGCAGCCGGGAAAAATCAACTTCGGCTCTCCCGGCACCGGCACGCCCAATCACCTCGGCATAGAACTGCTCAAGGCCATGACCGGCGCCGAGTTCACGCACGTGCCCTACAAGGGCGGCGGGGCGGCGACGGTCGATCTCGTCGCCGGCCGCATCCAGGCGATATTCGGCAGCATTCCGCAGTGGCAGCCGCACCTCGCGGCAGGCCGGGTGCGCGCGGTCGGCATCGGGCATCCCGCCCGGGTGCGCACGATGCCGGAGGTGCCGGCGATCGCCGAAACGCTGCCGGGATTCAACAATACGACCTGGTATGGACTGCTCGCGCCGGCGGGCACGCCCGTGGCCATCGTCAACAAGGTCAACGCCGAGATGAAACGAGCGGTCGCCGACGCCGACTTCAGCAAGCACCTCGAATCGATAGGCATGGAGCCGGCCAGCAGCACGCCGCAGGAAATGGGCGCACTGATCCGCACCGAGCTTGCGCGCTGGACGAAAGTGATACGTGATGCCGGCATCCAGGCGAATTGATGGTGCATTGCGGCTTTTGACTGTTCCCGATTTCCTATGCGGGATACAGAAGGAACGCGGAAAGAGTTAATATTTAACTTATTGTTTTAAAACGATAATATTATGGAGACGATGTACGCGAAAAACGTGCGCGACGACATCGAACCCAAACTATTGCGGGAACTGAGGCGTATCTATGAAAAAAACCGGACTGGCGCGTAAGCGCGTAACCAGGCGCGCAATTGAGCGCGATCTCAATGCCGAGCTTCTGAAGTCGATTGCGGACGTGAAAGCAGGGCGGTGGGCGCGCAAAACCGAGTTCACGCGGCGTGCCGACGGCGGCTGGCGCCGTCGCATCGTGCTATCCGACGGCACGGTGGAAAAGGACGAAATCATACCCGCCGCCGACTGGGCGCAAGCCGCGCGGGCGGGTACCGGACTTTCGCAGGCACAGTTCGCGAAACTGATCGGCGTGTCGCTGCGAACGCTTCAGGAATGGGAGCAGGGACGCAAGCGCCCTTCCGGTCCCGCGGCGGCGCTACTGCGCATCGTCGCGCGTGATCCGGCGGTCGTTGGGGCGCTCAGTCGTTGAGGTGGATTGTAACGCGGGTAGCTGCGCATTGTCGTAGCCACGAAGCAGTACGCGTATGATCTTGACGGCAAAAAGGTGCTCTAAGGCCCGAATACCGCGATTCCCTGGAGCGAAAGGACTGAAGTTCTTCTGACTTGGCGTGGTCCGACCCGAACAAAAAAGGGAAAGGAGGGACGCCCATTCTCGCGATCTTGTTTTCCTGAAGGAACAACTCCGGGGTCGCCGCTTCGATGTCGGCGCCGAAGAACTCGCGAATGACGGCGACGATTCTGTGCGCGTTCGGGGAATTGACCGCGATCCAGATGTCCATGTCCGCGGTCGCGCGTGGATAGCCGTAGTAACCAACGGCATAGCCGCGAATCAGAAGATACTCAACTTGCCGGGAATTCAGCAACTTCAAAAATTCTTTGAAGCCCGCCGGAAGCAGGCTGGTAGCCATAGATGACTTGCCGCATGAGTTCAACTGCCTGCAAGCGCTCATGCGCCGATTTCGATGCCCAATACGACTTGTCGTCGTCCGCCTCCGGGAGCGCGGCGACGGAAAATGCGCTTTTGTCGCGGGGCATTGAGGCAGGTTTATTCGTGGTCCGTATTATACTGCCATTCCGCCGGTTATCTGCAGCGTAAAGCGGTGTAAACGGTATGAAGAAACGGGAGACGGACTGCAATCGCCAGGCCGTCCGCGCGCCACACCAAAGGAGAGAGCAAGCAACATGAATCACGCTGACAAGAACCGCACCGGCGAACTCGCGCGCAACGTGGCGGTGGCGCTGCGCTTCAAGCACACGCAGGGCAGGCCGGAAATGCCGCAGGTGGAGAAGGAAGTCCTCGCGTCCAATTACGACCGCGCGCGCGGCGGCAATCTGCATCTGGCGAACAACGCCCGCGACACCGATCTCGTGCATCCCGGCCTGTATCTGCGCAAGGCGCTGCCCGACCGCGTGGACGTGATCGAACGCGTGATTGCCGACGGCGACCGCGTCGGCCTGCTGTTTCGCGTCACCGCCACGCACACCGGCGGCTTTTTCGGCGTGCCCGCGAGCGGAAAGCGGATCAATGTGTATGAGGTCGCGTTTCTGCGCTTCGCCAACGGTCAGCTGGTCGAAGGCTGGTTCATGATGGATGAAGCAGAGTTGCTGCAGCAGATGGGCGCGAAACTGCCCGCGCGTCCGGATGGGCGCATCATCGCACCGCCGCTGCCCGACCAGGGCGAGGAGGTCGATGCGGTCATCAAATGCATCGAAGCGCGCGGCCATCTCTCGCCGCAGGACCGCAACAAGATCATTGCCGCGGCGTCGCGCTCAGCGCGCGCAGGCGGGAGCCGCGCCCCCGGCCACCACCATCTGCGTCGCGGATTCCAGCACCTGCGCGATTACTGCAAGGCGCGCGGCACGGGCGCCTTCGATCTCGACGCCGCGATTGCCGACCGCCATGACAAAATCGAAGTGCTGATGGCCGAAGGCGACGAGGTGTGGATGCGCTTTTCCACCGGCGGCACGCACCGGGGCGAACTGTGCGGCATCGCGCCGACCGGCAGGCGCGTGGGCGTGCATGTCGCCGCGATCATGAAATTCGCCGACGGCAAGGTAATCGAAAGCTGGATCTTCGCCGACGAGTTCGCGCTGCTGTTGCAGCTCGGCCAGCCGCATATTCTGGCAGCATGACGCAGGTTTGGTTTCGGCGCTTGCCGACGGCATACGGTGATTTCCCGCTTGCCGAAAATACCGAACCCGGAGTTTTATCCATGCGCAAGCTGCTGCTATCCCTGCTGCTGGTCCTGCATGCCCAGTCGGTCTTTGGCCAGGCGGAGCCCCCGGCGTTTCATGCTTTGATGGCAGCGTCCAAGGTGAAGAAAATCATCGCCGTGGATACCGTCGCCGGCAAAACCAATGTATTGCTCACCGCCATTGCGGATAATCCGGCGTTCGTGTTTGTTTTCGCACCGGGCGGCGACGGCACTCTCGCGATCGATGCCGATGCGGATGGGGCTCCCGCCACCAAACGGGTGCGAAATCCCGCGTATTTTTTTGCGCCGGGATTCCTGGAAAAACGGGCGGCGTGGGCGGCCATCGATGTTCCGGAAGGTTTCGGGCTAACCGTCAGCCGCCAGCAGCGCCTGGAACCGCTGCACATCGAGGCCATTGTTCAGGTGGCGCGCAAGCTGCGGGAGGAGTACCCGCAAGCTAGGCATATTTTGATCGGGCACAGCAACGGCGGCGTCACCGCCGGCATGCAGGCGATTCAGGCCAAGCCGGCGTTTGACGGTATCGTGTTTTCCGCGCCCAACCTGTCTGAACTGCCAATTGGCTGGGAACCAGGGCAGGCCAGGGTACCCATCATGTTCATCACTCACGAACATGATGAATGCGGCAGCCAATACCGTAGGCTGCCTATAAGCACGCTGACCATACGTGCGGCGGGCGACAGCTTTCCCCTCACGGTGATAAAAAGCCCATCACCGGGAAACCGCCAGGAATGCTTTGTTGTCCCGGCCCCGCACTTTTTTACCAATGTATACGGGGAATACACCGAGGCCGTATTCAAGTGGGCGGCTTCCTTGAAGTAGGTTAACTGTTGATTGCGGCGACGCCGGCCTGCGCGCGCCGAAAATCCCGCGTCATTTTCTGGCGGCATCCTGCAGTTTCTCGCCGGCATTTTCGATCTGCCCCCGGCCTTTTGCGCCGCGCCGGAATATTCTCCCGCGTTCCGGCGTTTGCTTAAATCAGTCAATCATCGTCGCATTCAGCCAACGGAGGTACACCATGCACAAGAGCAAGGCAGGCGTGGCCATATCGATTGTTTCATTGCTGGCGCTGGTCACGGTTGCCGGCGCGCAGTCAGTAAAAACCAGTCCCGACATGACGTTTTTCATCACCAGCGCGGGTCTGGGCAAGGGCGCGGATCTGGGCGGGCTGGCCGGCGCCGACCGGCACTGCCAGCAACTGGCCGCGGTTGCAGGTGCGGGAAAAAAACAATGGCGCGCCTATCTGAGTACCGCAGCCGCCGGTGGTGTCCCGGCCGTCCATGCGCGCGAGCGCATCGGCAAGGGACCATGGCACAACGCCGAGGGGCGGCTGATCGCGCGCAACGTCGACGAACTGCACACGCTGAACGGCATTAACCGCATGACCGCGCTGAATGAGAAAGGCGAGAGGGTCAACGGCGGCGCCGATACGCCCAACACGCACGACATGCTGACCGGCTCGACGCCGGATGGCAAACTGGCCGTCAGCGACAAGGATGCGACCTGCGGCAACTGGACCAGGAGCGGCGAGGGTTCGGCGATGCTCGGACATCATGACCGCCTGGGTGTGCGCGACGATCTGCCGTCGCGCTCGTGGAATGCGTCGCATCTCTCGCGCGGCTGCAGCCAGGATGGTCTTCGCTCGACGGGCGGAGCGGGGTTGTTTTACTGCTTCGCGGCGAATACGCGCTAATTCAGCGGATTATCCCTTACCTGATCCACCGAGATACCGCGCTTCCAGATGCGTATGCAGATAGTGGGCGTTTAGCGCTTCTCCGCTGGCGCGGCGCACCAGTTCCGGCGTTTCCCAGCGGCTGGCCTGGGACCAGATATTGGCGCCCAGCCACTCGAACAGCGGCGCCAGATCGCCCGCCGCTATGCGCGCATCGAGATCCGGCACTGCGCGCCGCATCGCGGCAAACCACTGCGCCGCGTACATCGCGCCCAGCGTGTAGCTGGGGAAATAGCCGAACGCGCCCTCGGTCCAGTGCACGTCCTGCATGCAACCGTTCCTGAAATTGCCGCGCGTATCGAGTCCCAGCAGGGTTTGCATTTTCTCATCCCACAGCGCGGGAATGTCCTCGGCTTCGATCTCGCCTTCGATCAGCGCGCGCTCGATCTCGTAGCGCAGGATGACGTGGGCCGGGTAGGTCACCTCGTCGGCTTCCACCCGGATGTGGCCCGGTTTCACGCGCGTCAGCAGTTGGTGGAGATTGTCCGGTGCGAATCCCTGCTGGTCGCCGAAATGCGCGGCCAGCAGGGGCGCCAGCAGGCCGGCGAAGCCGCGGCTGCGCGCGAGCTGCATTTCGAAACACAGGCTCTGGCTCTCGTGTATGCCATATGAGCGCGCGCTGCCCAGCGGCTGGCCCAGCCATTCCCGCGGCAGGTTTTGTTCATAACGCGCATGGCCGGTCTCGTGTATCGTGCCCATCAGGCTTTGCGCGAAATCATCCTCGCGATACCGCGTGGTGAGGCGCACATCCTCGGGCACGCCGCCGCTGAAAGGATGCGTGCTTTCGTCGAGCCGCCCGGCTTCGAAATCAAAACCCAGCAGTTTCATGACTGCGAGACTCATCGTTCGCTGTGCCGTAACCGGAAACGGGCCGGCGGGCACAATCACTTTTTCGTTGCGCTGCTTCGCCTGCACGCGCGCGATCAGATCCGGCAGCCACTGCCTGACGTCGCCGAAAATGCGGTCGATGTCGGCCGCGCGCACGCCCGGTTCGAAACGGTCCATCAGCGCGTCGTAGCGCGTGAGTCCGCTGTCGTCGGCGAGCAGTTGCGCTTCTTCGCGCGCCAGGCGCACCACCACACGAAAGTTTTCCAGGAACCCGTGCCAGTCGTTGGCCGGACGCTGGCTGCGCCACGCGTGCTCGCACTTCGCGCCCGCCAGCGTCTTCGCCTCGACCAGCGACACTGGGAGTGCGTTGGCGTCGCGCCAGTCGCGCCGGATCTCGCGCAGGTTGGCGCGCGCCACCTCATCGAGCGCTTCGTCCGCGGCGGCGCGCAGCCAATCGGCCAGACGCGGATCGGTGCGGGTGCGGTGTATCAATGCATTGAGCTCGGCTTCGGCTGCGGCGCGCGCTGTGCTGCCCTTGGGCGGCATCATGGCATTGCGGTCCCAGCCGACGATGGACGACAGGTGTTGGTAGCGGTAGAGGCGCGAATAAATGCGGCACAGCTCGGTATAAGCAGGTGAGGTAGACATCTCTATAGTCCGTGGAAGAAACTGAGCGGCTGCGATAGCTTGCTGCCCAATCTGGTGATTATATTATAACATATTGTTTTAAAACATATTTATTTTGAACTGCCGATCTGTCCGGTAGTTCGGCGCCGGCCTGGCCATGCCGTTATGCGCCCGCTCCGGCGGGCACAATTTGCTCAGCGCTTGTCTGCCGTGGCAGCCGTCTTGCGCCATACGCTGGCCAGCCACGGCTGTTGTTCGCGCGGCAGGCCGGCCGGGCGATAGTAATGAGCGAGCTCGATGAATCCGGCGGTGGTGAGGTGATTGCGCCAGGTTTCAATGTCGTGGTACGCGCCGTAGCGTCCGCCGTTCCATCCCTCCTGGTCGTTTCCCCGCGGATTCGAGCTGAACAGCACGCCATGCGGTTTCAGCGCGGCATGCAGTTCGCGCAGCACCCGCGGCAGTTCCTGGCCGGGCACGTGAAACAGCGAAGCGTTGGCGAACACGCCGTCGAAACGGCCGGCGGGCAAATCCAGCCTGAGGAAATCCTGCTGCCAGACTTCGCAGCCGCTCCAGGCGCGCGCCATTTCGGCGAAGCGCGCCGCGCCTTCGAGACCGATCGCGACGTGGCCGCGCTCGGCGAATGCCTTGAGGTCGCGTCCCGGTCCGCAGCCGAAATCGAGTATGGTGAAAGGTGCTTCGCCCTCGATGTGCTGCAGCAGCGCCGCCATGTTCTGGCTGACGTCGTGGTCACGCGTGCCCTGCCAGAAGTCCTCGGCACGCTGCTCGTAATGCTCCAGCGTGCGTCCGGCGATGGTTTTAATATCCTTTGAGTTCAGTTTCACGGTCGAAATGCAGCATCATAAGCCTGTTGCGCCGTCCTATGCACGCCGCCGCCGCGTATGCACGCTTGCTTGCTCTCGTGTACGTCGCTGCCCATCCTGGGGCGAGCGGCAGGCCCGTCGTTGTCAACCCGATGCCGCCATGGCCGAGGACCGCGTCACCCGCGTTGCGCAGCATCGATCCGGCGGTGCCGCAGTCAGCCGCGATTCGATCGCGGTTTCCCGGAAAATCAAACCGGTCCGCGCGCCCGGGAATTCTGTCACCCAGAAGAATTAAATTAACATGTTGATTATTAATGTATTTTATATGATATTTCGCGCGAGCATTGCGGCGAAATCATCCGCGGGAACCGGCTTGCTGTAGAGATAACCCTGCGCCTGATCGCATCGCAGGAGGCGCAGCAGATTAGCCTGCTCGTTGTTCTCAATGCCTTCCGCCACGACTTTCAGATTGAGATTGTGGGCGAGGGAGATGATGGTATTGACCAACCCCATGTACGCAGGCTCGGTAGTCATTCTCATGATGAACGCACGATCGATTTTGAGTTCGTCTATGGGGAGTGTGACAAGATAGGAAAGCGAGGAATAACCCGTGCCGAAGTCGTCGATGGCAACCAGAATACCGATCTCTCTCAATGCCTGGAGCACGCCCCTTACCTGCTGCTCCGCCGTCATGAGACTGCTCTCTGTAAGCTCGATCGACAGCGCGACAGGATCGCACTTGCCGGCCGCAAGCTCGTGCTGGATATCGGTTATGAAATTCTGGTCCCGCAGCTGAAGCGCGGTGACATTCACCGCGATCCTGGGTGTGCCAAGTCCGGCATCGCGCCACGTGCAGTAGTCGATGATGGCGCGACCGAGCGCCTGGCGTCCGGCTTCCAGGATCAAGCCCGACGATTCGAGCACGGGAATAAACTCCGCGGGAGACACGAGGCCGCGTTCCGGGTGCAGCCATCGCATGAGGGCCTCGGCGCCGACGATCCTGCCGGTGGCCAGATCGATCTTTGGCTGATAGTAATTAACGAATTCTCTCCGGGAGATGGCCTTGCGGAGCTCTCCTTCGAGCCGCAACTGAACAGTGGTTGTCTCGTCTATTTTCTTGTTGTAGAAACGGAATGTCTGTTGGAGACTGCGTGCGCTTTGTACCGCCCGCTCGGCCGCCGTAAGCAGTGCGCCTATCGTTTTTCCGTCATCCGGGAAGAACGACGCACCAAGATGGATCGCGCATCCCACTTGCACATCGTCTATGGAGTACGGGGCCGAGAGCGCTGCGGCAAGATGCTGTGTGGCAAAGCGCGAGAAATTCGCAGGATCCTCATCGGGCACGAACAGGGCAAACAGCCTTCTGCGCACCAACGCCGCGATGGCGCGATGCGGAGCATGCGCCTGCAGGCGTTGCGCCACCTGTTTCAGAACCGAATCGATCGCGCCGGCGCCGTAGGCTGCGGCCACGTGGTCCAGTTGCTCCATCCCGACCACCAGCAGGCAGCCGCAATGGATTTGTGGTGCGAGCGTGCCAAACTTGTCCTCGAAACCGGCCTGGTTGGGCAGGCCGGTGACGGTGTCGTAGAAAGAGAGATAGTGAATGTCCCTGGTCTTCTGCAGGCGATCGATGCCAAAGGAGATGTCCGCGGCAAGTTCGTTTGCCCGGTCCAGATAAAATGGATCGAAGAAATTTTTTCGGCCTGCGTAGAGGCTCATGGTTCCCCAAAGCACATCGTCCACCGCCAGCGGCAATATCGCGGACGCGAGCAGGCCGTGCTGATGCCATACCCCGCCGGGGCTGGCATGCGAAACGGTTGCCAGGTCGTTGCAGACCCTGGGGTGCCTGCTGGCAATGGCTTCGGAGGCCAGCGCCCGTTCGAAGGGATCGATCGCGATACTGCAGACCATCGATTCGGCGAGCCGGCCCTTCGAAGTCGCCCACGCGACCGGTTGCACGTTCCCCGACGGGATATCGAGGCGCCCGATCCACGCCATTCGAAGACCGCCCAGTTCGACACCGGCGTGGCAGGCTTCGCTGCATAAGCCCTCGATATCGGTGGTGCGCGCGATTCTCGCGCTGACGCGGGCAAGCATGGCATAGTACTGTTCGTGTCGCGACAGGCGCCGCCGCAGATTGAGCTGCGCCACCACCGCATTGGACAGCGTGACGAGCGCTTCGCGTTGCATCACGCTAAGATCGCGCGGCACGCGATCGATCACGCACAAGGTGCCCACGGCGCTGCCTTCGCCGGTCTTGAGCGGCATGCCCGCGTAGAACCTGATGTTGGGATCGCCGGTCACCAGAGGGTTTTCGCGAAAGCGCTTGTCTTTCGAAGCGTCCGTCACGATGAAGAGTTGATCCGGATCGGCTATCGCATGCGTGCAAAACGAAATATCGCGCGGCGTTTCGGCTGCGTCCAGACCGACGCGCGCCTTGAACCACTGGCGTTTTGCATCGACCAGCGAGACCAGGGAAATCGGTGTGCCACAGATGAAGGCGGCGAGGCGCGCAAGACTGTCGAAATCCTCCTCCGCGGTCGTGTCGAGCACATTGAGCGCGGCGAGTTCGGCAAGTCGCTCGTTTTCGTCAGCCGGAATCCCAGGCGCAATGTAATTCATGGCAGTGCCCGCCGCTTAAAAGTTAATGGTGACGGTAATGGTGTCGGCATAGGCACCCGCGCCCACGTTCTGTTGCGCGGGTATCCGCCCGTAAATCGCGTGATCGATGGCGCCGGGCAGCGCAAGCGCGCCGGGCACGCTCGCCGTTCCCCCGCTGCCGTCGCCCCACACGACGGTGCGCAGCGGATCGGTGTACAGATTGTAGGAAAGGGTGTACCCGCCGCCGCTCAATTGTCTGGGGGAATACGATCCTGCGCCGCCGGGGCTCAACTGCAGCGTATAGCTCAAGGTGATCGCGTCGCAGCTCACGCGCAGCGGGCCGGCCGTGTCCGTCGGCGCGATGCTGAAGGGTGAATAGACGCCGAATGCAACCGGCGTGGGATTCACGCTGCATGCGGATTGCGCGGCATTCGCAAAGAGGATCAGTGTCGCCGCAAGCAGCGCTGCGCGCATATTCACGGCAGTTCCTCCCGGCACAGCATGGTCCCCAGGTGGGGAACAGGCTCTCCATTTTTCGGTGCGCTTACTTCGAAAGCACAGCGCCGGCCGTTCCACTCGGCCCGGGCGCGGTGGGTCGCAGCGAGTCCGGTCAGATAGACCTCGCCGTCCAGACCCACGGGGAAGGATTCCGTGCCGTCCTCGATCCGCACCTGCGCGCCGGGTGGCGGCGTCTTGCCGTTTTCGAGAACGAGACGCAGCAGCGCGCCGTGTGCCGGGCGTACCGGGAAGGACACCACCAGGCCGCTGCGGTAGTAGGGCACGGCTTCGCGCTCTATTGCCCCGATTTCCGTATCGAGCGGCAGATCAGCCTGCTCGATGCGCAGGCGATTGCGATCGTAGGCCCGCAGCCGCGGCACCAGGGCGCTGCCCCGCGCATCCGTGCGGGCCACAGGCTGGTTGTCCGCGTATATTTGTACATCGGCGTATTCGCCCACACGCACCAAAGCAAAGCTGTCGCTGAGGCGCCGCGTGAGGAACGCGCGGCCGTCGAGCCACGCGAGACCGCCCGTCGCGCCCAGGCGATACGCCATGTCACCCTGGCTGCTCGCCGCCTCGGCGGTGTAGGTCCCGACGGCGCTTTGCGCACTGACGCCGCCTTGCAGCAGTTCCCCGGTTCCCGATCGTGCGAGCAGCCGGTAGCCCATGCCTTCGCCGGCCGGCAGGTTGCGCTGCACCTGCACGGTGCCGTAGTTGCGGCCCGCCTGACGCACGGCGCCTGCGCTCGCGCTGGTGCGCCCGTCGAGGGGCATGGTGAAGGTCACCGCCAGCGCGCGCTCGGTACGGCGCACGCCGTCCATGCTTTCGAGGCGGAACGCGGAAAAAAGCAGCGAACCAGGCCCCGCCTTCATCTGATAACTCAGACTGGCAAGACGCACGTCCGGCCGGTCGCGGTGCTGGCGTTCGACATAGCCCAGGCCCACGGTGCCGGCACCGGGGACAGGAAAGCCCACGCGCGCTTCGCTGATCCGTATGGGCGCCCGCAACCCCGGCGGCATGCCGAGCTGGGTGAAGTCCGCGCTTGCCGCCTGCGTGCGCAGGTTCATGCTGAAGCTTCGCGACTGGCGTTCGAACTCGACTGACGACAGCGCGCCATTGCCGCGGTCGCTGTGGCTGCCCGCGGCCGACAGCGTGAACACGCCGAGCTTGTCCCACAGCAACGTGCCGCTCGCGCCCGCCGTCTGCTGTTCGCGGAGCAGCTCGGCGCTGAGCTCGCCCGTAAAGCGTTCGCTAAGCCCGGTGCGGTAGGCCGCGGCGGCAAATGCGCGCCCGTAATCGTTGCTCTCGAGGCCGAAGTTGCTGCGCAGGAAGCCGGCCTGGTACGCGAAATCCGTGAGCCCCGGCCGCAGCAGCCGCGGGCTCGCATAGTAACGCTCGCTGAGCACCTGCTCGCGCCCCAGGAGATCGCGCACCACCACCCGCAGCTCGCCTTCTCCGGTGATCACCGGGAGACTCGGCAGCGTGAACGGCCCGGGCGGCAGCGTTTCGCGCCCGCGCAGGGCATCGTTGATAAAGAGATCGACGGTGGAAGGCAGTGCCGACTCCCCCGACATGGCGGGCAGGGGAAAAGTGACGAAGCCCGGCCGCACGGCAAAATTGGTGGCCCACTGCACGCCGCCGAAGCGCACCGGCAGGCTCCACGCGCCGGAGCGCGAGGCGGGGCCTCGCCAATGAAAAATACTTGTGAA
>CAKKQX010000081.1 GCA_919902235.1 Burkholderiales bacterium | reverse complement strand
GGTGAGCGGTGAGCGGTGAACAGTAAGCAGTAGCGGTGATCGACAAAAGAGACATTTGCGCGGCAGCGGCTTAACCTGCTTTGCGGTATGCACGACAGTCTGTTTTCATGCGCCAAGATTGCGCCAGAGCTTCCCTGGGTCGCGCCTGCTGATTTTTTACGGCTTACCGCTTACTGCTTACTGCTTCCGGTCCTTGCGTTCTTTCCCAGCCGCCTGCCGGTCCAGATCGCGCAAGTGTTCGAGCCGCTCCCTGATTTTAGCTTCCAGTCCGCGCGTGGTCGGCGCATAAAATTGCGGCTGGCGCATATCGTCTGGAAAGTAGTTCTCCCCTGCCGCGTAGGCATCCGTTTCATCATGCGCGTAGCGATAGTCTCGACCGTAGCCGAGTTCTTTCATCAGCTTGGTCGGCGCGTTGCGCAAATGCTCCGGCACCGGGCGCGACTTGTCGTTGCGCACCAGTTCGCGCGCACTGTTATATGCTGTATAGGCAGCATTGCTCTTGGGCGCGACCGCCAGATACAGCACAGCCTGGGCCAGCGCAAGTTCCCCTTCCGGCGAACCGAGACGCTCGTAGGTCTCGCACGCATCGAGCGCCATGCGCAACGCGCGCGGATCGGCGAGCCCGATGTCTTCAGTCGCCATGCGGATCATGCGCCGTCCCATGTAAAGCGGGTCGGCGCCGCCGTCGAGCATGCGCGTGAGCCAATACAGCGCGGCATCGGGCGCGGAACCGCGCACCGCTTTGTGCAAGGCCGAGATCTGGTCGTAGAACGCGTCGCCCCCTTTGTCGAAGCGGCGCAGGCTCTGCGTGAGCGTCTGCTGGACGAAAGCCTCGTCGATTTCTTTCTGTCCGGTCTCATCCGCCGCAGTGCCGATCTGCTCCAGCAGGTTGAGCAGCCGCCGTGCATCGCCGTCGGCGTAGCCGATCAGCTGCTGCTGCGCCTCCTCAGAAAATATTATATTATTCAATGAGTTACTTGAAACACGTTGGAACAGCTCGCCGAGTTCGTCTGCGGTGAGCGGCTGCAGTACGTAAACGGCCGCGCGCGACAGCAGCGCGCTGTTGACTTCGAACGACGGGTTCTCCGTGGTCGCGCCGATGAACGTAATGAGACCGCGCTCGACGTACGGCAGGAAAGCGTCCTGCTGCGCCTTGTTGAAACGATGCACTTCGTCAACGAACAAAATGGTATGGCGGCCTGACTGCTGCAGTTCGAGTTCGGCACGCTGTACGGCCTCGCGGATATCTTTGACGCCGGAAAACACCGCGGAAAGCGCGATGAATTCGGCATCGAAGGCCTGCGCCATCAGGCGCGCCAGCGTCGTCTTGCCGACGCCGGGCGGCCCCCACAGGATCATCGAGTGGGGCTTGCGCGCTTCGAACGCCAGCCGCAGCGGCTTGCCGGCGCCGAGCAGGTGCGCCTGCCCGACGACGTCATCCAGCGTGCGCGGCCGCAGCCGCTCGGCGAGCGGCGCCTGCGGTTCCTTTTTGGCGAACAGATCCACCGCGGGCGCGCGCCGCTACTCGCTGATGAGGTCCGCGCCTTTGGGCGGCGCGAATTTGAACACCTCGGGCGCAAGCTTGGGATTGCGCTCCACATCGGCAAATTTGATGACCGTGATCTGGCCGAACTGGTCGCGCAGCTCCATCGCCTCCAGGCCGGTCTTGCCGAAACCCAGCCGTATCATTTCGAACGCGGTATCCTGCGCCTTGGGCTTCGCCTCCAGCCAGTCGAGTCCCTCCTGGCTGCCAAGGTTGGTCAGCGTATAGTTTTTCTCGATCTCGTTGCTGCCGGCAAGCAGCGCCGCAGGGCTTGAACCGAGCGCACTGTCGAGCTTGCGCACCGTGACCTGGTTGAGATCCTTGTCGTATATCCACAGTCTCGAGCCATCACCAACGATGGTCTGCTCGTACGGCTTGGTGTACTCCCAGCGGAATTTCCCGGGACGCGAGAACTGCATGGTGCCGGTCGCCTGCTGCAGCATTTTCATGTTCTTGTCGAGCACCATCTGCGCAAAGCGTGCCTTGCCCGATGTGGTTTGATTAAGGAATCCCTTGAGCGATTCCACGCTAGAGGCCGCCGCCAGGCCCGGCAGCCACATCAAGACGATCAGCAGGTAGCGCATCAGAATGCCTTTCTTGTGCGTTCAATGTCGGCAATGCGGCCGCCGCGCACTGTCACCATGGTGATAAAGGGGTCGGACAGCGTCGGGTAGTAGTAATAAGACTTGACGATATCATGGCGGAAATTCTCCACGCTTTCATGATCGGGCTTGCCGGCACGCAGCATCAGCTCGCCTTCGCTCATGCCCCGCTGCAGACGGATATAGGTATCGAAGCCCATGCCCCGCACCGGCGCTGCCGCCGGCGGCGCCGGTGCGGGGGCCGCGGGGGCGACTGCGCTACTGCGCATGTCCGCTTCAAATTTTTTCTGCGGCAGATTACCCGATTCCAGGGTGCCGCCGGGCTGGGTATCCACCGCCGTTGCCGGGCGGTTGGCCGGCGGCTTCTCGCCGTAATTGGTGACTCCGCGCTCATCGACCCATTTATAGGCCTGCGCCGCCAGCGATCCGCTGGCGAGGATGGCAATGCACAATGCAATCAGTCTGGCCATGAAATCCCCCGCTGTTTTCATTAAGACAGCGGAATGGGCGCGAGGTTTAGCTCTCGCCGGAAGCCGAGGCCGGCACCAGCACGTCGCGGTTGCCGTTGGACTGCATCGCCGACACCATGCCGGCGCGTTCCATCTGCTCGATCAGGCGCGCTGCGCGGTTGTAGCCTATACGCAGATGGCGCTGCACCAGCGAAATCGAGGCGCGGCGGGTCTTGAGCACGATCGCCACCGCCTGGTCGTAGAGCGGGTCGGACTCGGCATCCACGCCGCCGTCGGGCCCGTTTTCGCCCGTCGCCTCGGGATCCGGCCCCTCCAACACGCTGTCGACATACTGCGGTTGAGCCAGTTTTTTCAGATAATTAACGACTTTGTGCACTTCCTGGTCGGCGACGAAAGCACCATGTACGCGCTGGGTGTAACCGGTGCCGGGCGGCAAAAACAGCATGTCGCCCTGTCCCAGCAGGGCTTCCGCGCCCATCTGGTCGAGGATGGTGCGCGAATCGACCTTGGCCGCCACCTGGAACGCGATGCGCGACGGGATGTTGGCCTTGATCAGCCCGGTGATCACGTCCACCGACGGCCGCTGCGTGGCGAGGATCAGGTGGATGCCTGCCGCACGCGCCTTCTGCGCGATGCGCGCGATCAGTTCCTCGACTTTCTTGCCCACCACCATCATGAGGTCGGCCAACTCGTCGATGATCACCACGATCAGCGACATCTCGTGCAAGGGGTCGGGATTATCCGGGGTGGATGTGAGCGGGTTGAGTATGGGTTTTTTCGCCTTGTTCGCCTCGCGCACCTTCTGGTTGAAGCCCGCCATGTTGCGCACGCCAAGCCCGGACATGATCTTGTAGCGGCGATCCATCTCGGCCACGCACCAGTTGAGCGCGTTCGCCGCCTGGCGCATGTCGGTCACCACCGGTGCCAGCAGATGCGGGATGCCCTCGTACACCGACAGCTCCAGCATCTTGGGATCGATCAGGATCAGCCGCACCTGGGACGGCGGCGCCTTGTAGACCAGTGACAGCAGCATGGCGTTGATCGCAACCGACTTGCCGGAGCCGGTGGTGCCCGCCACCAGCAGATGCGGCATGCGCGCCAGATCGGCAACAATGGGGTTACCGGCGATGTCCTTGCCCAGAGCGAGCGTCAGCGGCGAATGCATGTCGGCATAAACCTGCGAACTGAGGATCTCCGACAATTTCACGATCTGTCGTCTGGGATTGGGAATTTCCAGTCCCATGCAACTCTTGCCGGGAATGGTTTCGACGACCCGTATGCTGACCACCGACAGCGCGCGCGCCAGGTCGCGTATCAGGTTGATGATCTGGCTGCCCTTGACGCCGACGGCCGGCTCGATCTCGTAGCGCGTGACGACCGGGCCCGGGTAGGCGGCGACGACTTTGACTTCAACGCCGAAATCGAGCAGCTTTTTCTCGATCAGGCGCGAAGTGAATTCCAGGGTCTCGGCCGACAGAACTTCGAGGTTCTTCTCGGCCTCATCGAGCAGATGCAATGGCGGCAGCAGGGAATCCGGAAGATTTTCGAACAGCGGCACCTGTTTTTCACGCTCAACGCGCGGCGATTTCGGAATATCTACGGCCGGCGGCTCGATGCGGACAGGTTCGTGGGTTTCAAAACGCTTTTTACCCTCTTCAACCACCACCTCGCGAACAATCAGCGCCTTCTCGCCGACGCGGCGGTCTTCACGCTCCTGCCATTTGCCGAGCGTGTAGGAATACCCGTTTTCCAGCCATGTTCCCAGGCGCTCAATGACGGTAAGCCAGGAAATCCCCGAAAACAAGCTCAATCCCGCGGCCAGCATGATCAGCAGAATAAGCGTGCCGCCGGTAAAGCCTAATGCTCCCGATACCCCGTCGCCCACCAGCCCGCCCAGCACCCCGCCCGGCGCAAATGGCAGTACCACCTGCAGGCTGTGAAGCCTGACGGCTTCGATGCCGCAACTGCTGATCAGAACGACCGCAAAACCCGCCAGTGCCACGGCATATGACCTGCGGTCGGTAGCGGCCACTTTCTCGATGCGGCGAAAGCCCCACCATACCAAAGCGCCGCACAACACCACCCACCAGTACGCCGACACCCCGAACCCGGCGAGCATCAGATCTGAAATATAGGCGCCTACCACGCCGCCCGCGTTCTGGATCTCAGTGGCTTCCAGGCTGTGCGACCAGCCGGGATCGGCCTTGCGATAAGTGGAAAGGATAAGCAGGAGATAGAGCGCCAGCGCCAGGAACGCCAGCCACCATGATTCGCGCAGCAAGGCGGCGATCTTGGGCGGCAAAGGATTCCGGGCCGTCCGGGTATCGAATGATTTATCGCTGAAAAACATGAAGTTTATCAATTAACCTTTTGATTATAATCCATATTAGATTACAAAATACAGCGGGATTTTGAGCCAAAGGCAATCCGGCAATATTGTCCAAGCGAGTGCAATCCTTGGCAACCCGTGCATTTTGCGCTGGTATCGCCTGCAGGAAAAGCGCAGTCGTAAAAAACGAACCCCGCTCGGCGCGGGGCTGTTTCAGTTAAACACAAGACGGCGACAGGCTACCTGACTATGCACTCCTGGCCACCGCCGCCGGAACCGGGACCGCCGCCAATACCCAGCGTGAACGGCATTTCGTGCAGGCTAAGTCCGGGATCGCCCGGCAAAATGACCGGCGGCGTCTTGCGATCCCTGGCATAGGCGTATTGCCCCTCGCCGATCAGAACCGACCCGGCATCGTTCTGCATGATGTAAAGCCCGGTGTACGTGGTGTGGTAGACACCGCGCTCGACCTTGTGGCTGGTGCTGGTCACGCCTTCGCAGTCCTGCGAGCATTCGAGCGTGTCGCCGGAGGAGCCGCGAACACCGATGGTGGCTGCGCTGGTGTTGATTCTGTAGGCATCCTGATTGCCGCGCTTGCCGACTAAGCCGGTAACGGTGCGCAACCCGCCCTTAAGCAGCCCCATGACAAAATTGTCTTGCTGCGGCTGGTCCTTGTCGAAAGCATAAGCCTCGATTTTCAGCTGGGTATTGGGCCGCATCGTTGCCGAACTGCCATCGGTAAAATCAATCTGGGCATAACTGTCGCGCTGCGTAGTCAGGATATCTCCGGCATTGACCGCGGATTTTTGCGACAGAATGCGCACCGCGCCGTCCGTCCCCTGCACAGACAGGGTGCCGCTCAGATGCGCGACCGTTCCGGCGCTGGCGGCGAACGCAGCGCCGTGCATCAAAGCCAGCACCAAAAACGCCGTCAGTCCGGAAAGAATTTTACCGGCAAACATGACCGCCCTCACCCCTGTGCGGAATCAGCATTCCATCTGCCGTGCGCAAGCGGTAATCCAACAGGAACGTCAACGATGTCGCTATTATCAAGAATCAATCCCCGCAACAGACCCGGCCCGGGCGTCTCAAAATCGTGCTGAAGAAACAGGATTTACCGCACAAAACACCCCGCAACCGCCGAATTCTGCGCCAGCCGCCGCCGTTTATGCAAGCGGCATCAATGGGAAGGAGTGCGCCGCATCATGGTCTGGCGGTCGAGCACGATGATCCTGCGCCCCTCGGCCTCGATGAAACCCCTGCGCTGCAGGTCCTTGACCACCCTGCTTACCATCTCGCGCGAAGCGCCGATCATGCGCGCGATTTCCTGCTTCGGCGGCGCGCGCTGGACTATCCACTTGCCATCGATTTCTTCCGCCATTTCCATCAGCAGGCGGGCAACGCGGCCGCTGACGTCGACCAGGGCGAGGCTCTCGATTTTGCGATCCGCCTCGCGCAAATGCTTGACGAGATTACGGATGATCAGCATCGCCGCATCGAAATTGTTGCGCAGCGTATCCATGAATCCGGCTTTGGAAATCCGCAGCATCTCGCACGGCTCGATCGCCTCTACGCTCGCCGAGCGCGGCTGGTCGTCGAGCATGCCCATTTCCCCGAAAAATTCGTTCGGACCCATCGCGGTCAGAATAACTTCGCGCCCCTCCTCGTTTGGAATCAGGACCTTTACCCGCCCCGACAGGATGATATACAGCGCATCGGTTTCCTCCCCCGCGCGGACGATGTAAGTGCCGCGCGGATATTTTCTGAACTGCGCGTAATTGAGCAGACTGTTCAACTGCGCGTCCGAGAACGACGAGAACAGTGGTATGTTTTTGAGGATCAGCGGGTTCAGAGAAAATTTCGTCGCCATGCGATTCGCCCCATGTTGTTTGTCGTTTTTGGTGCCAAGTTCTGTTATTGCTTATCCTTGCCAACTCGTAGGCCGGCATGCAATCGCCACAGGATCGCCAAAGTCAGCGTCATATCATGCAGAGTCTGCCAGATAGCACGCCCGGCGTCACGCCGCCAAAAACGGCCTCGCGGCCGGCTCCCCCGTTGCGGCAGCGGCCGACTATCAAAACTGCGGGGTTGCAGGGTGGCCACAATCCAATACGGGCCAGATTCCGCCCCGCAACCTGCCCCGCAACCTCGACATGGCCTCGTGCAACCTGATAGATTGTGGGTTTTTTGCGATCCAGGC
>CAKKQX010000080.1 GCA_919902235.1 Burkholderiales bacterium | reverse complement strand
GTATTTCGCGCTCCGCTGAGGATCACCCGCTCGTCGGCGGTGAGCGTGATGCGGTCTGTGCACAACCAGCGTATCGCCTGGGGATAAATGCGATGCTCTTCGCGCAGCACGCGCGCGGCAAGCGCGTTTTCGTCGTCGCCGGGGAGCACCGGCACCGCGGCCTGGATGATAATGGGGCCGTGATCGAGCGTGGGTGTCACGAAGTGCACGGTCGCACCATGCACGCGCACGCCGGCGACGATAGCGCGGCGGTGCGTGTGCAGGCCGGGAAACGCCGGCAGCAGCGAGGGGTGAATATTGATCATGCGGCCGCTGTAGCGCATGACGAAGGCCTCGGTCAGGATACGCATGAAGCCGGCGAGCACGATGAATTCGGGGCGGCAGGCATCGATGGCGGCTGACAGCGCGCCATCGAAGGCGTCGCGATCGCCGAAGCGGCGGTGATCGACGACGACGGTAGGTATGCCGTGATGCTGCGCTATGGCAAGCCCCCCGGCGGCGGGTTCGTTGCTGATGACCGCGGCGATCTCGGCCGGCAGCCCCGCCTTGAGGATCGCTTCCATGTTGCTGCCGCGGCCGGAGATCAGGATCGCGATCCGTTTCAGATTCGGCTCCTTGTACTGTTGTTTACATCGTTTCAGGCGACGCTGGTCTGCGCTTCGTTGCCTTGTCGCTGCCGCACCGCGCCTATGCGCCACACCGTTTCACCGGCTGCGCGCAGCAGCGTTTCCGCGGCCGCTGCCTCCGCGGGGGCCACGATTACCACCATGCCGATGCCGCAGTTGAACACGCGGTGCATTTCCTGGTCGGAAACACCGCCCTCGCGCTGCAGCCAGCCGAACAGCGGCGGCATGGTCCACGCGCTGCGCTCAAGCTGCGCCACCAGGGTTTGCGGCAGCACGCGCGGAATATTCTCCACCAGGCCGCCACCCGTGATATGCGCCAATGCTTTGACCTTGACCTGCTTGATCAGTTGCAGCACGGGTTTGACGTAGATGCGCGTCGGCGCAAG
>CAKKQX010000079.1:5602-8340 GCA_919902235.1 Burkholderiales bacterium | reverse complement strand
CCCTGCTGATTGGTTCAAACTCAGGCAGGCGAGTCAATCCAGGGCAGAACCGGGTACTGATTTGGATTTGGCGCCGCTTTTGCCCTGAATGGATATGCGGGCGTATTATTCTTGGGCAATATATCCGCAGGCTCCGTGTTACCGAAACGGGAGTCCACAAGCAGTGCCGTGCAGGGCAGCATTTCTGTCAACTAAATTTGATACCCAAATTTGGCAACTAAAATCAGGCCGCTGAGGACATGGTGACCGTCACGTACGAAGAGATTTCGTTAGCTTTCGAGTTCGTGGCCTCAGGGGCACCGATGGAACATAGCGCCTACATCTCCCTGGATACCGGACAAATTTACTGGGTTTCGGAAATGGCCTCGATGGATGAAGAACTACCGGATGATCTTGACACCTCGGACCGCTATCTGGTCGTCCCACACAAGACCGAGTTGGACCTTGGAAAAAATCTCGCATTGCGTTTCGCGGCGCAGGAGCTCCCCGACTCTTATGAACGGGTCGCAGGCATTTTCCGGAGCAAGGGCGCGTACAGGAGATTCAAGCAGCTATTGGAAGACAACGCCGCCCTCGAGAACTGGTACAAGTTCGAGGCGGAGGCTTCCGACAAGGCTCTTAGAGAGTGGTGCGCGGCAAATGACATACAAATCGTTGAGGGCAGTTCGCCGTCAGCGATCTGACAACGCGGACGGCGAGCACGGGGTCTTTCGTTATCACATTCCTCATTTCTGAGCCGCCTCATAGGCCTTCACCAACCGACTCGTTATTCGTTGGGCGGCAATCCATCCGCATAACACTGCCAACAAAAAGGAGAAATCACCATGTGTCACCAAACCCTGATTGGCCGCTCATTGCAGGCAGCATTGCGTTGTTCGTTGTTGTTCTTGTTGGGTCTGGCTGGTTCGTTCGCCCACGCGCAAGCGCCTGCTCAAGAGCAGGCACTGACGCGGACTGCCCGCGATGCGCAGCTTAAGTGGGGGCCCTGCCCGCCATTCTTGCCCAAAGGATGCGCCATCGCCGTTCTTCACGGCGACCCTGCAAAAGACAACGTCGATGTGTTCTTCAAAGTGCCCGCCAAGTCGACCATCCCGCTCCATTGGCACACTTCGGCGGAGCGCATGGTGCTGGTGGCAGGCGAGCTTCATGTCACCTATGACGGTCAGAAGACGGCGGTTCTCAGGTCGGGGACTTATGCGTACGGTCCCGCCAAACGACCCCACAAGGGCTTCTGCGCAAGCGCCGTCCCATGTGTGCTCTTCATTGCCTTTGAATCGCCGCTGGACGCAGTGCCGATCGACAGCAAAGGAAAATAGCGGTAGTGCCGTCCAGCGCCAACGTTATACGGATCCCGCGCACGGCAGCGGCGACAGTTATTGAGTATTGCCAAACCCCATGACACTGCATCACGATTCCGGCATGTTTTCCGCACTCTCGATCCCTTTGCGCCGCTCCAAGTGTTCCCTTGTCCGGGGGGATGAGGGTAAAGCGTCATTTTGAAATGCGTTCTAAGAATCCATGCATGCCATTTTGAGCACCACGGAGATATTCCTGATCGCCCTCGGGATCATCTTCACCGTCCCGTATCTGATCTGGCGCGTGGGCAGGACCGACTACTACGCCCCCCTCGTTGTCGTGCAGATCATCACCGGCATTTTGCTGGGGCCCGGCATTCTGGGGAGCATTTTCCCGGATTACTACGCTTTCGTCTTTACCCAGCCGGTCGTCCAATCGTTGAACGGCATCGCCTGGTGGGCAGTGATGATTTTCGTGTGGATCGCTGGCATCGAACTGGACCTGAAGCAGGCCTGGGCGCATCGCCGGGAGAGTGTCATCACCGCCGGGCTCGCCCTCGCCACGCCGCTGCTGTTGGGCAGCATCGTGGCTGCGGGCATGTTGCTGCACGATGGCTGGATCGGTCCCAAAGCGATGACCTGGCAATTCGTCCTCGGCGTGGGCATGGCCTGTGCCGTCACCGCGCTGCCCATCCTGATTCTGCTCATGGAGAAGCTGGAGATACTGCGGCAAGCCATCGGGCAGCGCATCCTGCGCTACGCGAGCCTGGATGACATCGCCATCTGGGGCGTGCTGGCGCTGATTCTGATGGACTGGCAGCGTGTGGGCATGCAGGGCGCGTTTCTGTTCGCCTTCGGAGTTTGCAGTTACGGATTCCGCAAACTGATGGTGCGCCTGCCCGAGAATGACCGCTGGTACGTGGGGCTGATCTGGCTCGTCGTGTGCGCCTTCGGCGCAGATTGGTCCGGGCTGCATTTCATGGTCGGGGCGTTCCTCTCGGGGGCCGTCATGGATGGCGATTGGTTCGACCAGAAGCAGATGGACCTGCTGCGTCACCACGTGCTGTTGGTCGTGATGCCGGTGTTTTTCCTGAGCACGGGTCTGAGAACCAACTGGAGCGTGGGTGGCGAGGCGGTGTTCATCGCCGCGGCCGTGTTGCTCTTCGCTTCGGTAGGGGGCAAGTTGCTCGGCGTTCAGGTCGCGGGCAAGGTCCTCAAATGGCAGCCGGGCGAGGCTTCGATCATTGGCTGGATGCTGCAGACCAAGGCGCTGATCATGATCATCTTCGTGAATATCCTGATGGACAAGGGCGTCATCACCAGCGAGACGTTCACGGCGCTGCTGCTGATGGCCGTTGCGAGCACCATGCTTACGGTGCCCGTGGTCTCGCCGAAACTGCAACGCATGCAGAGCATCGTTACCCGGGCCGCCTGATGGCGCGG
>CAKKQX010000079.1:0-5502 GCA_919902235.1 Burkholderiales bacterium | reverse complement strand
CCGGCCGCCGGCACGCACGCTCGTCGCCCGCCGGGCAGTTCGACGATATCGACCGCGACGCCGTAGAGCGCGCGCAGATTGTCGCGGTTGAGCACGGCGTCCGGCGCGCCGCTGCACAGCAGTCCGCCCTGGCGCAACAGCATCACGCTGTCGGCGCACCGGAAGGCCTGGTCCGGGTCGTGGGTGGAAAACAGGATGCCGATGCCGGTTTGCGCCAGCGCGCGGATCTGGTCCAGCACCAGCACCTGGTTGCCGAAATCGAGGCTCGCCGTCGGTTCGTCCATGATGAGCAGCGAAGAGCCCTGCGCCAGCGCGCGCGCGATCAACGCCAGTTGCCGCTCGCCGCCGCTGATTTGGGTGTACGGATGCTCCGCGAGATGGGTGATACCGAGAGTATGGATGGCGCGCTCAACGGCATCGCGGTCGCGTTGTGCAGGCGCGGCGAACAGGCCGATGTGGGCGGTGCGTCCCATCAGCACCATCTCGCGCACGCTGAATGCGAAATAGCCGGCGTGGGCCTGCGGCACATAAGCCATGACCTTGGCGAGTTCATGGCGCGGCCATGCCGCCAGCGGCTCGTTGGCGATGGTGATTTCACCGCCCAGCGGCTCCAGCAATCCGAGCAGGGTACGGAACAAGGTCGTCTTGCCGCCGCCGTTGGGGCCCAGCACGCACAGTACTTCGCCGGCGCACAGCGTAAGACTCACGTCGCTGCCGACAATGTGGCCGGGATAGCCGTAGCGCAGGCGATTGGCTGCGAGTTTCATGCCCAGCTCCGCCGCGACGCCACGAGCAGCCAGATGAAGAAGGGCGCGCCGAGCAGCGCGGTCAGCACGCCCGGCGGGATTTCGATTTCCACCAGGCTGCGCGCCAGCGTGTCGATGCCGAGCAGGTAGCAGGCGCCGAGCAGCATGCTCATCGGCAGCAGGCGCGCGAATTGCGGGCCGACCAGCATGCGCGCCGCATGCGGCACCAGCAGGCCGATCCAGCCGATGATGCCGCTCGCCGCCACGCCGGCCGCGGTCATCAGGGTTGCCGCGCACACCATGGCGAGCCGCAGGCGCGCGGTGTGCACGCCGAGCGCGCGCGCTTCGTCATCGGGCAGCGACAGCAGATTCATGCGCCAGCGCAGCAGCACCATGGGCAGCAGTCCCAGCAGCACCGCGGGCAGCACGTATTTCAGGTCGGCCGGCGCCACCATCGCCAGACTGCCTAAAAGCCAGAAGGTGATGGCCGGCAGCTGGTTGTAGGGATCGGCCAGATATTTGAACAGCGCAACGCAGGCGCTGAACAGCGTGCCGATGATGACGCCGGAGAGAATCAGCGCCAGGATGGGATCGTGTCCGCGCACCGCAGTGCCGACGAAATAAACCACGGCGACGGCGGCGAGCCCGCCGATGAAGGCAAACGCCTGGATTGCCGCGACGTTCAGTGAAAAAAACAGGGCGATGGTGGCGCCCAGCGCCGCACCGGCGGACACGCCGAGGATGTCGGGTGAGACCAGGGGATTGCGGAAAATACCCTGATAGGCGGCGCCGGAAGCGGCAAGCGCGGCGCCGATGACAATGGCCGCGATGATGCGCGGGCCGCGGATCTGCAACAACACCGTTTCCACCATGGACGATTGCGGGTTCGGGTTATCGGTGAATAGCGAAATAATATATCTATATAAATCAATAAGTTGTATATCTACAGGGCCGCTGGTGAGCGCGATGAGCACGAGCCCGGCCAGGATCAACATCCACAAAGTGCAGGAACCGAGGCCGCCGCGTCCGGCTGACGCGTACGTGGTGCTATTCGGTGCTGAGCGCGTCATGAATGGTGAGCAGGTCGAAGTTTTGCGGCAGAGTATAGCCGGGCAGGGCCTTCAGCACTTTATTCAATGCGCCGCCGCGCAGCGCGGCCAGCAGCGCCGCCGGTCCGGGCCGCGCCCAGCTTGCCGCGCGCGCGGCCAGAAAATAGCGCTCGGTGGCGATCGGCACGAAACCGATTTTCTGCTGCCGCGCCGCCGCTTCAATGCCGAATCCGGCGTCCGCCATGCCGCTGGCGATGGTGGCGGCAACGGCGGCATGGGTGAATTCTTCCAGCCGGTAACCATGGATCAGCGCGGGGCGGATTTTGTGCGCCGCCAGCAGATGATCGAAAAACAGCCGCGTGCCGGAGCCGGGCTGGCGGTTGACGAAGCGCGCTTTGGCGCGCACCAGATCGGTCAGCGTCTTGATGCGCAGCGGATTGCCTTTGGCCACCATCAGCCCCTGCTGGCGTGTGGCGAAGTGCAGCAGCCGCAGCGTTCTCGTCTTCAGCCATGGCCGGTACTGGTCGAGCAGCGCGTTGCGTCCGGAGGTATCGGGCACATGGAAGCCGGCAAGATCGCATTGACCGCGGGCCAGCGCGGCGAGGCAGTCCAGGCTGCCCTGGAAATGCAGTTCAAGATCGCACTTGCGGGATGCGGCCAGCAGGTCGCGCAACCTGCCCAGTGCCATGTCATGACTTGCCTGGACCACGACTTGGTTTTTTGCCGCGACGCCGGATGCCGCCAGCGCATCGCCGATTTGCGCCGCAACCTGTCTGAAATGCGTGTCGAGTTGCCGGTGCAAACGGTCTTCGGTGGCCACCAGTTTTTCCCCCAGCACCGTGAGGCGCGCGCCGCGTCCGCGTTGCGACGCCACCAGCCGTTGCCCGATCGCGGTTTCAAACCGGCCGAGCAGGCCCCAGGCGTGGCGATACGACAGTCCCACCGCGCCCACTGCCTGGTTGAGCGAACCGCTGTGCGCGATGGCGCGCAGCAGCGGCAGCACCCGCGGATCCAGATCGCGGTCATCGATTTGCCAGTGCAGGACGGGGTGCAGTTTCATATATGTGATTTATAGCATATTATTCAAAACCGGCGTATTCAGTAGCATGATCTGCCTTGCATATGCAGTTAACGACATAATCTGATCATGGAAAGCATTATGCTTGCGCTGGGGGAGGCGCTGCGGCTGGTCGGCCGTCTTGATCCCGAACTCGTTGCAATCGTCGCGCTCAGCCTGAAAGTCAGCCTGAGTGCGGTGGCGCTTGCCGCAGCTGCCGGCTTGCCGCTGGGTGCCGCGATCGCGGTCGGGCGTTTCCCCGGCCGCAAGCCGCTGATCGTGGTGCTCAATGCGCTGATGGGCTTGCCGCCGGTGGTGGTCGGTTTGCTGGTGTACCTGCTGCTCTCGCGCGCCGGCCCGCTCGGTGAGTTCGGCCTGCTGTTCACGCCGGCGGCGATGGTCACTGCGCAGGCCATCCTGATCCTGCCCATCATCGCCGCCCTGTCGCGGCAGGTGCTGGAGGACGCCTGGAAGGACTACGAGGAGCAGCTGCATTCGCTGGGGGCGGGCACCTTCGATGCGGCGCTGACGCTGCTGTGGGACGCGCGCTTCTCGCTGGTGACCATCGTGCTCGCCGGTTTCGGCCGCGCGGCAGCCGAGGTGGGGGCGGTGATGATCGTCGGCGGCAACATCGACGGCGTGACGCGCGTGATGACCACCGCCATCGCGCTCGAGACCAGCAAAGGCGATCTGGCGCTGGCGTTGGGTCTGGGTTTCATCCTGATCACGCTGGTGCTGCTGCTCAACAGCGCGGCCTACCTCATCAAGGAAGCGGCGCAGCGCCGCTACGGTTGATGCTGCCGCTGCAACTCGACAAGGTGTGCTTCAGCGCGGGCGGCAGGAGCATCATCGACCATATTTCACTCGAAATCGGCACCGGGCCACGCACCATCCTCCTCGGCCCCAACGGCGCCGGCAAAAGCGTGCTGATGCGGCTGTGTCACGGCTTGCTGCAACCCACCTCGGGTGCCGTTCTGTGGCGTGGCGCTGCCAACGGCGGCCGCCCGCGCCAGCAGGCGATGGTGTTCCAGCGGCCGGTGATGCTGCGCCGCTCGGCGCTGGCGAACATCACCTACGGACTCAAACTCGCCGGCATCGCGCCGGGCGAGCGCGAACTGCGCGCGCGCGACGTGCTGGAAGTGGTGGGACTGCTGCATGTCGCCGCGCGCTCCGCCCGCGTGCTGTCGGGCGGCGAGCAGCAGCGCCTTGCGCTGGCGCGCGCCTGGGCGCTCAACCCCGAAGTGTTGTTCCTCGACGAGCCGACCGCCAATCTCGATCCCGGCGCGACGCGCGACATCGAAAGCATCATCGCGGCGATCCACGCCAGCGGCACCAAGATCATCATGAGCACGCACAACCTGGGGCAGGCGCGGCGGCTCGGCGACGAAATCCTGTTTCTTTATGCAGGGCGTCTTGCCGAGCGCGCGCCGGTGGATCGATTTTTCAGGCAACCGGCCTCAGCCGAGGCCGCGGCATTCATCAAAGGAGAACTGCCATGGCAATAATCGGGAGACTGAAGTCAGTTTTGATCATGGGCGGGCGGCCCAGCTTTCCCTCATCCCCGACCCTTCTGCTTCGCTTCAAGTGTTCCCTTGTCCCGACGGAAGAAGGGAGAAAGCCCCTGAACACGCTCGCGAACACCACGAATTTCACGCCCCTTCTTTCAAAGAGAGAGGGGCGAAAACCCCCTCTCCCTCGGGGAGAGGGCGGGGGAGAGGGAAGATTCTCGCGCAGGGTTCCAACTGCAATCATCGCGCTTATTCTGGGCTTGTTGATTGCGCCGGCAGGCGCGCAGGACAAATTCATCACCGTTGCCTCCACGACCTCCACCGAGCAGTCGGGATTGTTCAGGCATATGCTGCCGGTGTTCGAAAAAAAGACCGGCATCCAGGTGCGCGTGGTGGCGCAGGGCACCGGCCAGGCGCTCGACATGGGACGGCGCGGCGACGCCGACGTGTTGTTCGTGCACGACAAGGTGGCGGAAGAAAAATTCGTCGCCGACGGTTTCGGCGTCAGGCGTTTCGAGGCGATGTATAACGATTTCGTGCTGGTCGGCCCGAAAAGCGATCCGGCGAAAGTGGCGGGCGGGAAAGACATCGTCGAAGCTTACAAAAAAATCGCCTCAGCCAAAGCGCCGTTTGCTTCGCGCGGCGACAAAAGCGGCACGCACGCCGCGGAACTGCGCCTGTGGAAAGCATCCGGCGTCGATCCGATCAGCGGCAAAGGCGCGTGGTACCGCGAAACCGGCTCCGGCATGGGGCCGACGCTCAATACCGCGGCGGCAATGAACGCTTATGCCTTCACCGATCGCGGCACCTGGCTCTCGTTCAGGAACCGCGCCGATCTGACCATCGTGGTCGAGGGCGACCAGCGCCTGTTCAACCAGTACGGCATCATGCTGGTGAGTCCGGCCAAGCATGCGCACGTCAAACAAGCCATGGGGCAGGCATTCGTGGACTGGGTGGTTTCGCCGGAAGGGCAGAAGACCATCGCCGATTACAGGATCGGCGCCGATCAGTTGTTTTTCCCCAACGCGAAAAAATAACGCGCAGCGGCCGATCTTACAGTTTTACCCAGCCGCGCCTGAGCAGATGGTAGGCGGCGACGCCGATCACGAACGCGAGTCCGATGTTCCAGATGGCGCAGGCCG